>CAXTMK010000103.1:0-16987 GCA_964245315.1 uncultured Acidobacteriaceae bacterium
CCCGCACGCGCGCCTATACCGGCTTGGGCCTTGGCGGTAACGTACCAGGGCGGGGCCCAGGCGGCATTTCCGCTGGCGTCGACGCTATCCAACGCAGGCAGCGCGCAGGATGAACTGATCGGACCGCGCACTTACTATCAGGACGCGGGGGTGCTGGTGGACCGGCCTGCGCCTGGCGGAACGCTTGCCATCACCATCAAGGGAGGTGGCAATGGCGGCCATAGCCATAACGACATCGGCTCGTTCGCCATCGGGCTTGGGACGGTGCAGATCGTCGGTGACCCGGGCGGGCCCACGGCTTACACAGGTGACACGTTCACGAGCAAGCGCTTCGAATCGAAGCTGCTCAGCTCGTACGGGCACCCTGTGCCTGCCATCGACGCGCAGCTGCAGCTGGAGGCAACGAAGGTGGCACCGCCGGCAGAGACGACGGACTTTACACCAGAACGCGACACGCTGACGCTGGACATGACCTCGGCGTATCGTGTCCCGCAGCTGAAGAAAATGACGCGGACCATGCAGTACACTCGCACCGGCGACGGTTCCGTGCAGATGGAAGATGCGTTCGAGCTGACCGGGCCGGCGGAGGTTGTAGAGTCGCTGCCGACGCACGGCACCTGCAGGCAAGTCGATGCGACGACGCTGGAGTTCATCTATAACGGCCAGAAAATGCGAGTGACGTTTACCGCACCGGTCGCCTTCACGCTGACCCAGGAGCCGGTAAACGAATATGGCGATCCCTTCAACCGGGTGGCCGTACACCTGCGGCTTACGGGTTCCGGGATGGTGCGGATGGACTTTCGGCGTGCATCCTGAGGCGGTTGCCGGCCTCCGGTCAGCGCCGACTGAAGTCTTGTCTGGTCGTTTGTACGACGGTCCGAATGAAAGACCTTGCGGAGCCTGAACGGGTCGATCGTGACCGTTTCCAACGCGCTGCGAGATCATCCGGACATCGCAAAAGAGACTCGTCAGAGGATTTTAGCGAAGACCAAAGATCTGAATTACCGGCCCCAACCTGCTGGCGCGATCGCTGGTCACGGAGCGCGGTGTTCTTTGATCGGGCGCATTGTCCCGGAATATCATCCACGTGTTCTTCTCTGAGATCGTGTCGCGGGTCGAGTCAGGCTTCCTAAAGCGGCTGGACCGCTGCTCTGGCAGCCACAGGATGGGCATGGCTTGCCCGCTTCGGCGCTGACGTGGCGTCGCGGGCTGGAGACAACTTATTCAAGATGCGGCTCTTGCCAGGCCCGAGCTGCGGGAATCGGCTTTGGCGCCGCTGCCGTAGGTGGAAGCCGGCAGCCACTTGAATCCGGATCTGCGCCGGAATTCTCTCCAGGTGGTTGACGCCCGCTTTGCGGGGCCTGGCAAGCATGGACACTGGAGCACGACTTGAGTTCACAGTAAACGTTTCCGTCAGAGTCAAAGAAGCGCGGCCCCAGCCAGCAAAATTCGTTATAGGTAACGTTTATTCCCTTGACATTCGATGCCTGCGGGCACTACTCTTCGGCTCAATCATATGAGGTCTACTGTAGTCGTCGCTCAAAGGCTCGCGAACGCCCCCGTGAGAGCGGGCCATGCTTGCGAAGCTCAGGCGGTCCGGCGGGCTCAAAGTTGAATGCAGAAGACGAAGGGAACCACACGATGAATTTTCCACCAGCCGTGCGCCCATGTTTGCGGAACACGCGACCCCTCGGTTGCGCCGGCTCTCTCCGGCGTCTCGTCCTTTTGCTGCTTCTCCTGCTGCCTGGCGGCGCGTTGCTTGCGCAGCAGACCGGCACCGTCTCGGGCACGGTCACGGACGCTTCGGGCGGAGCTGTACCGGGAGCGCAGGTTACGCTGACCTCGAGCGAGCGAGGGCTGGCGCGGACGCAGAAAAGCGACAAAACGGGAAAGTACGAGTTTACGTCCGTCGCGCCGGGTTCGTACTCGATCAGCATCGAAGCGCCCGCATACGAGCGCGTGAGCGGAGCGGGGCTGATTGTAGAGCAGGACAAAGACCTTCGCTTTGACGGCAAGCTCGTTCCGGGCAATGTGAACGTAGAGGTCACGGTGCAGGCGGCGAATAACGGAGTCGAGACGCAGTCTGCGACGCTCGCCGTGCTGATCGATCCTGACCTCGTGCACAATCTGCCGCTGGATGGAAACAACGTGGTGGCGCTCGCCGCGCTGCTTCCCGGCGTCTCGAACGTCAGCGCTCCAACGACCTTTGTCGGCGATACGAGCGGCCCGGTTTACAACGTCTCCGGTGCGCGGAGTAACCAGAACCTGTTCCTCCTGGATGGCTCGCTCTGGAACAACCTGTACACGAACACAGGCCTGAACTTTCCTCCGCCGGACGCGCTGCAGGAAGTGAGCGTGCTGCTCAACAACTTCAAGGCACAGTACGGGCGCAACGTGGGAAGCGTCTTCAGCGCAACGACTCGTTCGGGCTCCAATTCGATCCACGGCGTCGTCTATGAGTACCTGCAGAATACGGCATTCAACTCCATCGACTACTTCCTGAAGCAGGTTGCCAAGAAGCCATCGCAGCTTGTTCAAAACCAATTCGGCGGCACCATCGGCGGGCCGATCTTACGGGATAAGCTGTTTTACTTCGGTTCGGTCCAGGCGCTTCGCATTGCGGCTCAGGCGGTCCAGTATCCCATCGTGGGCTTTTCGGCTGCGAACCGTGGGCTTAACGACGACGGAGTGACTCCGCGACCGTGTTCCTCGGCCGGCAGTTTCCCAGGTATGAACTGCATCTATCTTGGCGATGAGGCGGGCTATACCCAGCGCAGCCCCTACGGGTACGCGGGCACCAACACCTGCCCGACACAAACTGGTGCCAACAATTGCGTTAACCAGGGTGTCGTCCTGGATCCTCTGAACAGCCAGAACACAACGACGAGTCCGCAGGCCGCGATTACCGCCATCAACGACGGCTACACGCAGGCCGGCCATGTTCTCGCGCCCGGCGCCAACTCGCCGTGCATCAACGAGCTCGCCGCCGCGCTTCCCGGCGCGCAGTACCAGCGCGGCATCGCGCTCAACGAGCTACCGACCAACTGCCTCAATCCCGTCATCATGGCGATCATCAACAAGTTCATTCCCCTGCCGAACCTTAGCAACCCGGTCGGATATGAAGTGCCTCGGACCCAGACCTCGACACCCTTTCCGCAGAACGGATTCAACGCCCTGGCGCGCTTCGACTACGCGACCGGCCACGGCCACAACGAGGACATCCGGTACTACCAGCAGAACGTCAACGATCGTATCGCACGCGGCAGCATCGCCTCATACGAGCCCGACAATGAAGTCGGCAAGGTGACCTTTGGCGACATCGGCGATACCTGGGTCCTCCGGCCCACGCTGTTGAATGTAGCTCGCGCGGCATACAAGCGGTATGACTACCGTTATGCGCCCAGCGACAACACTACCCTGGCCGATTTTGGAGCCGACTTCCCAAGCTATAACACGGTTCCGGTGCTTCCCGCGATCGGCGGCTACCTGGGCAACGCATCGCAGGCGATCTCGCACACGGTGAATGAAGATATCGAGTTGAACGACTCCCTCTCCTGGGTGAAGGGCAACCACAACTTCCAGTTCGGCGTGGATTATCTTCGGCTACAGTATCAAAACATTGCGGAGAGCGCACCAGCCTTCAGCTTTGGCGGCCTCTACACCGGGCTTTCCGTTGGCGACACGGAGCTGGGACTGCCTTCCTCCGAGACTTTTTCAAATTCCCTGAACCGGTCTGGCATCCAGCATGACTACTACTTCTACGCTCAGGATGACTGGCGGGCGACCCGCAAACTGACAATCAACTACGGCCTGCGCTACGAACTGCCACTCCGTTACTACCAGCCGGACGGGCAGGACACGACCTTCATCAATGGATATCAGTCCATCGTCTTTCCCAACGCGGTTCCCGACCTTGCCTTCGTCGGCGACCCCGGCATCCGGCGTTCGCTCATCAAGAACGAATACTTCGACTTTGCACCGCGCGTGGGCTTTGCCGTAGACGTATTCGGCAACGGCCGTACCGCCATCCGCGGCGGCTTCGGCATCTTCTACGACGCGACGAATGCCCTGACGATCGGCGTGGGTGAGCCGTACCACTACACGGCCACCTACGCCTATCCGGAGGGCGGGATCTCGCAGCCGCTCAAGGATGAGCCGGCGGTGCCTGCAAACTTCAACGGTCACAACGCCCAGTTCTCGTACCCATTCTCCATCTTCTTTCCGGACAAGAACTTCCGCGCGGGTTATACAGAAGCCCTGAACTTCGGATTCCAGCAGAGCATTGGGCGAGGTGGAATTCTGGAGGCGAACTACGTCCTTCGGCTGGGGCGGCACCAGGCGATTCCGCTGGATCAGAACCCGGCTATCTATGACTGCTCGGGTGCCTATTACGCTGTCAATCCCAACGTGTACTGCCCGTCTGCCCTCCTGGCCGATCAGCCGCTACAGCTGCAGGCTCGCGGACGCTACCCGGGCTTCAACTATGGCGGCGGCGGCGTAGTGGACTACAACAGCATGGGCACCAGCAACTACAACGGCGGGCAAATCCTCTACCGGCAGCGCGCGACGACCGGCCTGACCATCACCTCTTCCTTCTCCTACGCCAAGTCGATGGACCTGTTCAGCCAGGGCACCAGCACCAACAGCGGTATCCCTGAGGTGGACCATGTCACTGCCGAGTATGGCCCCTCGGATTACGACGTTAAGCTGACCGTCGGCATCGGCTGGAACTTCCGACCGCTGCAGTTCAAGTACGGCAACCGCTTTGAACGTGCCATCCTCAATGGCTGGACACAGAGCGGGGTCTACAACGCGCAAACCGGTCAACCCTTCAGCGTTCGGCAGACGACGGATATGGATCTCAACGCTGAATCCGGCGGGAACCAGCGCGCGCAGCTGCTCCCCGGCTTTGCCACGGGCACTCTGCCCAGCAACCGTCATCGCACCGACAAGATCAACGAGTGGTTCAATACGGCGGCCTGGGGCAACGCAGCCTACGGGACCTTCAGCAATCAGAGCCGCAACGACCTGCGCGGGCCGGCTTACATCCTGACCACGCTCAGTGCCGGCCGCGTCTTTCCGCTGCCGCTTCGCGAAGGCATGCGGCTCGGCTTCCGGTGCGATGCCGTTAACGCGTTCAACACCGTAAACCTGGGCATGCCCGGCAATCAGATCCAGACATTCAATGGTGCCAATACTTACGGCACGATCCAGAACTCGCGAGGCCAGAACTCGGTCGGCTCCTTCGGCCGGCGCCTTCAGTTCTCAATGCGTTTGACCTACTGACGCGCTTAGCCATCCTCAACGAACACTACCTCAGGACAGACACCATGCAGACGACGATTGACACCTTCTCCTACACCAAAGTTCTTACCCAGGTCTCGCGCCTCTGCTTCTGCGTTGCGCTCTTCGCACTTGCGGTCTTCTCGGCCGTGGGTCAGACACCGGGCTCCCTGCAGGTCGGGTATATCAACACGTTTGTTGGTTCCCCGGTGGGCTACGCCAGCACCACCGGGGTGGCAGAACCGATCTGCGGACAAAGCATCAGCACGTCGTTCCGCTCCGCCGCCGCAGGCTATAGTCCGGGCGGCATTGGGGATGGATGCCCGCCCAGTCAGGCGCTGCTGGGAGGCACCTCGGTTGGCATAGCAGGTAAGAGTGCCCTCTTCGGACCCGCATACGTCGTCATCGACTCGGCCGGAAACTTCTATATCGGAGATCAGGGCAATTACGCCATCCGGATGATCTATAACGGCGGTGCCAGTCAACTGAACCTGCTGCTCTCAGCAACTAACATTCCGAAGATTCTCTCCGCGACCAACATTGTCAAAGGTTATATCTACTCCCTTTGCGGTCCTCAGACAGGAAGCTACTCAAATCAAGGTTCCACCGGCGGCCCTTGCTACAACACGAACATGCAAAGCGTGGGTCTGGCCATCGATACTGCCGGCGACATCTACGACTCTGATGGCCAGTCCCGTATCCGCCTGATCAACAACGGAGGCCAGGCAGCCTACAACCAGATCGTGACGGGTGAGGGAAGCGTCGGAACGGCCAGTGAGACGGCAGCACCAAATACGACACCCGCTACAACCTTCAAGATGAACGTGGGTTCGCAGTACGTACTCAGCTACTCAGGCACCAATGGGTACTACGGCGATGGCGGCCTTGCTTACGACATGTTCGCCGGCCAGGTGGGCATCTGGATAGACGCGAATCAAAACATCTATATGGCTGATAGTCACAACGGATCCATCCGCAAGATAGATCCCGTTGGAATCGTGACGACGATTGTCGGTGCCGGCGCGGGGTGCACGCTCGCTAGTACCGTCAAACCCGGCGCAAAGAATCCATTTGCGACTGTGTCGCCGAGTTCTCTGTCTTCGCCTAACATCGCCGGACAGTGCGTGAACGGCTTCTCCGGCGACGGGGGGCCAGCCTCAGCCTCCACCATGAACGCCCCTAACGACGTAATCTTCGACAAGTTAGGCAACATGTATATCGCGGACTCCGGTAACGGGCGCGTGCGGGTGGTTTACGCGGGCGGCACGCTTCCCGGCATCAGCAACCCGGTCCCGGGCTACATCTATACGCTCATGGGCGGGGGCACCCTGGGCACGGGCATGGGTGGCCCGGCGACACAGATCGTCATGAAGTCAGCGACCGGCCTCGGCATGGACGCACAGGGTAATTTGTACGTCGCTGACGGCACCGGGCACGTGATCTGGGAACTGGACATGACGACCGGGATGGCCGCAGTCATCGCAGGCAACGGCACTGCACCCGCAATCACTACGACTGTACCGGCGGTCATCCCGACGTATGTCCCTACGGCATGCTCGGCGGCGTTCCCTGCCAGCGCGGGTGGCCCGCTGAAGCTGCACGCCAATGGCGACGGCTGCCCCGCGACCCAGGCCAACATCGGCAACCCGACCGGGCGCATGTCGTTCGACGCGGAGGGCAATCTCTACTTTGCGGACAGCACGGCGAATAACGTGCGCGTCATCTCGCATCAACAGATCCCCGCGCCGACGGTTGCCGTAGGCCAGACTTCCGGCGTCATCCTGGGTTTCATTCCATTGTCTACGCAGACGTTTGGCCCGCCGGTATTTACGGGTAATTTTCATGATGCGGGCGGCAGCACCTGCAACGGCGCGCTTACGGCCGGACAGGTCTGCTACGTGAACGTTCAGTTCTCGCCGACGCTGCCCGGCCTCCGCGCCGGCGGCGTGTCTCTCGTGTCAACGACGGGAACTGCAGAGGGCGGAAACTTCGTTGTCGGCGAGGCGACCGGGTCAGAGATCGCGCTCGACAGCGCCAACGTGACCCAGGTCGGCTCCGGACTGACCCCTACAGGTGTGGCTATCGATGGCAGCGGTGCCGTCTACGTCGCGGACCAAAAGACGGGCAGCGTTTATAAGTACGCAAACTTCAGCGCCACGACACCCTCCGCAACGCTCCTTACCGGGCTCTCGAAGCCGGGGCAGGTCTTCGTGGATGGTGAGGGCAACGTCCTGGTGGCCGACTCCGGCAACAATCGCATCGCGATGCGCAGTGGCGCCTCCGGTGCCGTGACGTACATTACCGGAGTCTCCAACCCTCAGGGCGTTGGCGTTGACGGGCTGGGAAATATCTATATCTCCGATACCGGGAACAATCGCGTTCTTCAGATTCAGCCCGGCGGCGCACCCACTGTTCTCAACACCAGCGTGGTCGCGCCGACGCAGATCTCGATCGATGCGAGTGACAACGTGTATATCGTGGACAGCGGCAACGGACGTCTTGTGGAACTGCCCGGTGGCAGCGGAATCCAGGCAGCCATTGCGACAGGAACCTTTATCCCGGTGGCGGCCGCGCTCGATCCCGCAGGCGATATCTACGTGCTGGATAAGACGACCATGCAGGTCGGCTTCATCTCCGCCGGCGGAGCCATCACCAACACTCTCCTGAGTGGGCTGACGACACCGGCGAACATGGCTGTGGACAGCCTGGGCAACATCGCCGTCGCGGACTCGGCCAGCAGCTCCGTTACTCTGCTGAACCGTCAGCAGATCACAGTTCCTTTCTATCCGCTCAACGTGGGTCAGACCTCGGTGTTCTCCTCGTTCACGGTGACGGACATCGGCAACGCCCCGCTCAACTTTACGAATAAGCCGCCGTACGTGGGCACCGGAGCCACCGCACAGTACGTCGCTACGCCTTCCATCAACGCCGGTTGCGCTGGGCAGGCATTGGCACCGGGGGCCGGCTGCAGCGTCTCCGCCACGTTCGCGCCGGTTGCCCTGGGCAGCGCGACCGCGACGCTTACCTTCCCCTCAGATGCCGGCAATGAGGGCACGGCGCAGGCACAGCTGGTGGGCAACGCGGTCAACGAGTTGAACAGCAATCTCACTATCAGTTCGAGCCCTTCAAACACGTCATCGGTGCAGTACGGCACCCCGATCACGCTGAGCTTCAAGCTGACCCAGAGCGGAAGTACGGCCGCTACGGGACAGATCATCGTGCAGGTCAACGGCATTCGTCAGGCAGCGCTGACCCCCGTGAACGGTGTGGCGACCTATACGTTTAGTCCGCAAGCTGGCAGCTTCGTGATCGCCGGCCAGTACACCGGCGATAGCAACTACGTCTCCAGCTACGCCACGCTGAACCTGACAGTCAGTCCGGCGCAGACTACGACGGTACTGACCTACTCCGGCCTGGGACTTAACGTGACCGGCGGTGCTACTCCCTCCTACACGCTCTCCGCGACCGTAACCTCCACCGTTCCCGTAACCGGCGTGGTCAGCTTCATGTCCGGCTCTACGACGTTGGGCATGTCGTCCGTAAACAGCAAAGGCGTCGCAACCCTCATTCTGTATGACACGAATCTGACTCCGGCATCCCTGCCCTTCGGATCGACGACTCCGACAGCTCCAGCCTTCCTGCTGAACACGCCGACCTTCACCGCAACCTACCTCGGCCTTGCTAATTTTGTCACCTCAACCTCCAACAGTGTGACGGTGCAGGGGGACTTCGGTCTTGCCATTACATCACCTTCAATTGCGGCACCGGCCGGCGCGGTTTCCAATACCACGCTGATCGTGACACCCTACCTTGGACAATCTGGAACGGTCACCTTTACCTGCTCGAACCTGCCGGCAAACGCACTCTGCCGCTTCCTGCCCAATACGCTGAGCTTCCCACAGCCAACGCCGACGGAGACAACGCTGCTTAGCGGTTTTTCAACTTACTATGCGCAGGGTGCTGCAGGCAACGTTCAGCTGCAGCTCTATACCACCGTCCCGCCGAACCTTGCGATGGCGTCTCCGAGCCGCGCACAACCCTGGAACAGGCGGCAGCCTTCGCGGACGGAAGAGGCAGGCTTCGGCATCTTCTCCGCACTCCTGATTGTGCTTTGGCGGGGACGGCGCAAACCGCTCGCGCGCAGCCTGCTGCTTGTGCTATTGCTCACGGTGTTGCCACTTGCGGCCGGCATCGGGCTTACGGGATGCGGACAGGGTAACTTCTACAACTACCCGACGCCGGCGACGCCAACCGGGGTGACAACCTTCTTCGTTACCGCGACAAGCTCCACCGGCGCCACAGAGTCTTTACCGGTTCAGTTGACTGTCGGACCCAGTCAGTAGATTGAAGAAGCAAAAGCAAAGCCGGCCCGCATTGCGGGCCGGCTTTGCTTTGCCTGGCGAGCCGATCTTTGCGCACGCCGCGCGCTTCGTTATCGGCTTCATCTAAGGCTTACTGTTTGGCAGCGGTTTGTGTCAGAACCAGCTGGTGAGTGCCACCCGGGAGTGAAATCGGTGCCTCGCCGATCAGCCCCTTGCCCCTGGTGAACGGCTTGCCGTCGATCACCAAAGCCGCCGCCGCATCTGCCCCAATGGGTAGGCTGACCTCAAGCGGTGAGCTTACGGGCGAGACAATCGAAAGCGTAAACGCATCGTTCGTCCGAGTCCACTCCACATGAACGTCACCAACAGCGGTGGGAACCACACCCTTTGCCGACCGTAGAGTTACCGGATGCGGTGCAACCGCGATACGCGCGTAAGCTGGCGCCGCTGGTTTCACCCCTAACACCACCTCAGACATTTGCACCAAAGGAGTGCCCCCCCAGCCATGGCTGAAGTCGCCTCCGGTAAACATCTCGGTAAAGGTGCGGGTTTCCGGGTTGATCTTCCAGCGACGCATCTGGTCTAACGCATAACGATCGAAGACGCCGGCATGCAGCTCTGCAGCGAACACAAAGTGCATAAAGTAAGGCTGCACGTTCAGTGGCTGAGCGGCGAACAAGGTTTCGAGCATCTTCGCCTGACGCTCCGGCGGAGCCAGGTCATAGAGCACCGCCAGCGCGTTCATTTGTGCGCTGTGGGTTACGATGTCCTTGTCGGCCGGAAGCCATTTTCCGAGTGGCTGGTGGTTGTGGTCGGGCAGCCCATCGCGATACAGGCCCGCTGCCGGATCCCACAACTCACGCTCGAAGGCAACGTGAAGTTGTTGGCGCAGCTGCTCATACTGAGTTGCGCGGGTTGGGTCGTGGGTGATCTCGGCCACCTGTTGTGCATCCGCCACGGCTCGATAGTAGAACGCCGTCAAATAGCCGGTGCCGATCACCGCGGGCGGATGATGCGTCGGAAAGCCGTCAATCGTGACCCAATCCATGAACATGTAGTTCGGCGCCTCTGAGAGCAGGCCGTCGGCACCGCGGAAGGTCGCAAAGTGGTCGAGCAGACGATCGACGGTGGGTTTGAGCTCCACGAGCAATGCCCCATCTCCCGTACGCTCGTAAAAGTTCATCAGCGTCTGCAGCCAGAGCAGGGAATAACTGGTGTGAAAGTTCACCATTCCGGCGTGGTCCAGGATGGCGGCAAACTGCGTGAGGTCCTGGCGGATCAGCCAGGGCTGGGCGAAGGCGTCGTCGTTCTCCAGCTGCTCGATCAGGTAATCGCCTGGGTCTCCAATCGGTTCCTGATGGTTCGGCGAGTCCAGGTAACGGTTCTGCATGCAGATCTGGGTAAGCCAGCGGGAGCTCTTCCAAAGCTGATTCAGACCTTCGTCCGAAGACGTAAACGAGCCACGGTAGGAAACCGGCTGGGAGGTAAACGTCGCGCGAATATCGCTGAAGTCGACTGGCCCTGAGCTGTTGGCAACGGTGACGCGGATGCTCGAGAACGCGTCATAAGCTGGATACTCGAAGACGTCCTCGCCGCCCGACAACGTGAGCTGCGTGGCGCGGCGCGGATGGGGATTCGTCTTGGTCTCTTCCGACTCGAGTGTTACGCGTGTGCCTGCGGCTCCGTGCACTCGAACCGAGACATAAGCCGCCAGCATTCGATCGTAGTCGACCGAGAAGGCACCGTCACCTGTGACGCGGAGACCGCCAGAGGCGGTGGCAGCGACCTGCGTGGTCGCTCGAGCCACACCCTGCGGCGGCCAGACGAGCTCCATCGCAAATGGAATGTGCGACGGCTCGAGCGTTCCCCAGACGGACCTGACCGCAACCGCCGTCGGCCAGTCGCCATCGGCGAAGTCAGGCTCGCGCCAGCCAGCGTGTTCGAGTGAGCCATCGTAGAGCAGGCCGGTGGGACGCACGCTGGTTTTGGCGTTCTCGGGTTCGGAGAGAATCGGGCCTTCGCTGTATGCATGTGAGGGTTGAGCAAGCCAATCCGGCCCGGAGTTCAGCACCACGGGTGAACCGCTCGCAAGCTGGATGGTTGCCTGGAAAGCGAATCCCGACTTGCCCAGCGAGTAGCTCTGCAGCAGGCGCGTAGTCATGACCTCAGCCGCAATGACATTCTTCCCCGCATGCAGATACGGCGCGAGATCGAGCTCATCGTAGAGCCACTGGTGGCTCCAGTCCTGACTCAGGTTCTCGTCGCTGCCGGGGTCGGTGGGCCCGCGCGCAACAAGCCGTCCGTTGACCCACAGGCGGTAAATGCGATCGGCACTGACGCGTGCAGGGGCGCTGAGAACTCTCGCGTTCGCCGGCAGCGTAAAGGTTCTGCGCAGATGCGCGGTCGGTACAGAGCCGGGGTGCGCATCAGGCTGGGTCCAGATCCAGACCGGTTCCCACGGCGCGCTGCGAGCAGGCGGGGTGTAGTGGAAGCCGATCGCCTGCGCCCCTTCTGCGTTCACCAGGGTCTTGCCTTGCCAGCCTGCGACTGGGCCGCGTGGATCGACCAACTGCGCACTGAGCGGGCTAATGCAGGCGAGTGCGGTCACTCCGCAGATCAGCATCGTCTGCATCGCAGGACGCAGCAGGACGGCTCGCGCGCCAAGCTCCGCAGAGCTCAGCGCGCGTCTTTCAAACGTATGGCCGGTCGACATCGTTTTTTCCCCTGAAGCCGGAAAAGATTACGCGAAGTTTAGTCGTAACGTAATGCCCAGGTCGGCGGTGGCCGGCTTTTGCTCCGGCAGCGTGACGCGCAGGCCTGCGGCCTCCTGGGTAAACTTCAGCGGTTCATTGCGTCCCAGCATGCGCACATCCAGCACCTTGTCGGGCTTCTGCGGGCTGCTTGTCCCGAGCGCGGCGAGCATCACTTCACCGGCAGGCCAGCCCTGCACGAACGCGTACAGCTTGCGGCCGCGGGTCGTGAAGCGGATATCCTGTGCAGTCAGATCCGGCTGCTTGCCTTCGTTCGGATTGTAGTCCACTCCAGTCGCAGGGACGACAACCCGCATCGCCGGACCTTCGCCGTTGATCTTCCAGGGGCGAGAATGAAAGATGCCTTCATCGTTCACCTGCATCCAGTTCGTGATGCCTTCGAGCACGCTGATCTCATCGGGATCGAGCTCGCCAGAGGCGGGGAGCGGGAAGTTGAGCAGAAGATTGCCATTCTTACTCACGATGTCCACCAGCAAATCGATCACCTTCTTTGGCGTCTTGTACTTCTGACCAACCTTGTAGTGCCAGCCTCCAATGCAGGTGTCGGTCTGCCATGGCGAGGGCCAGATGGTGTCGATCACGCTGCGCTCGCGGTCAAGCGTGCACGTGTGAGCGTCGGCACACTCGCTGCGGGTCTTCTGGAAGTAGACCGCTTCAGATTGCTTGCGATAGTCGACAGGACCCACGTTGTACAGTTCGGCGATGGTCGATAGCCCATACTCCTCGAAGGGAATGCCGCCATCGGTATACAGCAGGTCCGGCTGATGCTGGTCGATGAGATCCTTGACCCGATTGAAGTAAGCGAGCTTCCAGCGGTCCGGCGCCACGCGACCCATCGCCTTGGCGGTCGTGGCGAAGTCTGCGGGCTGCCCTTCGTAGTTGTGGTAAAGCGCAGAATACTCCGGATTCTGGCCGTCGTAGGGCACTCCGGCGTTGGGACCTTTCGTGTCCGCCTGATGAGCTGGCGCGAACCAGTCATAGGAGTTGGACAAGTGCTCGCTGACCCCGAAGCGGAGTCTGTGGCGCCGGGCGGCAGCTGCCCACTCCCCAACCACATCGCGCTTCGGCCCCATCGCCACCGCGTTGTAGAGCGGCTGGTACTTGGAGTTCCAGAGATCGAAATTATCGTGGTGCACGCCCATCGAGAAGAAGTACTTCGCGCCGGCTTTCACATATAAGTCCATGAGGTGCTCGGGGTCCCAACGGTCGGCCGTGTAGAGATGGATGAGGTCCTTATATCCGACCTTGGATTGCGGTCCGAAGCGTTTCAGGTGGTAGTTGTATTGGTTCGAGCCTTCCATATACATGTTGCGCGCATACCAGTCACCATCGCCCACGGCGGACTGTGGTCCCCAATGCGACCAGATCCCGAACTTTGCGTCCGCAAACCAGTCGGGTATGGTGTACGCCTTGAGAGAGGCATGCGTGCCCGTATAAGGGCCTGGAGTGACCTGGACGCCATTTGCAGATTGCGTTCCAGCCTGACCCAGGCTTTTGCGGAGGGCGAGGGCAGGGGCGGCTGTGGCAAGAAGCTGGAGAGCCTGGCGTCGAGAAAGGTGCATCATTGTATGTTCCTTTTGGGAGAGCGCTGTGCCGGGTCATGGGTAGCCGCTACCTGGAAGCAGCTCGCAGAGCCCAACAGATGTCGTTTACTATAACGTTTATTTGTGGGGATGTCGAAGAGAATCGGTTTCGGTAAGGATCGGCAGCAAAGTTGCTTTAGGGCTGCGGATCAAGACTGCGCCCAGCCGGACGCGCAACACGTTGATAGGAACGCCGGTCCGTGGCAGGTTCGTCAGGGTCACTGAGAGCGCGTGCGCATCCTGAGTGCACACGGGAGGTTGCTGCATGCCCAGTAGTGCGACCCGGACCATGCCCACTCGAGAGGCTGCCAGCGAGGCAAATCCGGATGACGCGACGCCAGCTGCGGGCAAATACGTATTGTTGCCTCCCTGCTGGTAAAGCGAAGATCGGGCCACGGAGACGTCGAGGTGGAGTCGTTTACCGCATCCCTGGCCACGCCTGCGGTCGCGGCGGAAGCGTCCGCCGTGCTGTCCGGCGCAGCTCCGACGGCCCGTTTCTCAACCTACCACGCCCACCGCGTCGTGCCATGGATGGCCTCTCCGTGGACCTCCTTCCACCGCCTGATCGCCGCGAGCGTAGTCATCACCTCCGGCGTTGGCTCTGTATCGAGGAATAGATTCCCACCGTCGCTGACCCTGGCCAGACTGGAGGCGGAAGACCTCGCTTTACCCGGAACACGGCGGGCACCATCGTGTATGTCATCGCTCTCGGGTGCCATCGAAAGCCATGCTTGTTTCGAACCTTGGAACTGCGTCGACTACGCATCGGGGAGAATCGCGAACGTGGAGCTCCTTGGGTCCGGAGCAAGGTCGGCGAGGAACCAAATTCCGGATGGGCTCGAGGTCGAGCATCAGGAATAGACGACGATTCCCACGGACTTTGACTGAACTCGGGTCGGTTAAAGATAGACAACGTTAGTTGAGCAGTAACCTGCGGGTGCGCTTGACGCTTCGTGGGACGGATGGCTCCGTCCACGCTTACCGTCACCGAGCCGTTCGTTGGCAGCTCGTAATCATGCTTCGCACGGGCGAGCTCCGCCGTGCTATACGGCCAAGCGGCTACACTGACCGGCGCGCCTGCCGTGGCAACGCGCAAGCCGTGGGCCGCCGCGGAGTCAAAGTGTTATGACCTTCCGTGCGCATGCGGTAAAAGGTCCGGCGAAGGCGCTGGCCTTCTACATAGCGCGCCAGGTACTCCACCGCGAGCACGCAAAAGCTCAGTGCCGCGGCCCAAAGTGAACGTCAGGCCGTAGCCCTCAAGCGGCGTATCCGTTTCAAGAACGCAGTAAGCGCGGCCGAGTAGTCGGGATCCTTGTTGACCGCGTCCGAGCCGATCCGAAGGCGCGACGTCGGAAAGCGCAGGTCGACCACGCGCACGCGCCGAATGACCGGGTCGCTGAGCAGCTGCAGGTCTCTTACTGAAGAACTCAACAATCGGCGGCAAGCTGCCGGGTCATGGCGATCACGGCACCTTTGGACGCGCGGTATGCGAAGCGCTTGCCAATGCCGACCAACCCAGCAACCGAGGCGATATTGACCACTTTGCCGCCGTTACGGAGCAGATGGGGAAGAAAAGCGCGCGTGGCCAGGTAGACCGAATCGCAGTTGACGCGCATCACGCGGGAGTAGTCGTCGTACGGTGTCTGCTCGATACCGCCGACGAAGCCGATATCCGCGTTGTTCACGAGGATATCCAGCCGGTCGAGAGCGGCGGAAGCGGCGGTCAGCGCCGCTTCCGAGGTGACATCGAGCGGAAAGGACCTGCTCCCCGGCAGCTCCGCGGCAACCCGCGCGGCGGCGCTGCCGTTCAGATCGCTGACCAAGACGGAAGCGCCTGCGGCGGTCAGCTCGCGTGCGATCGCCTCTCCAGTTCCGCTGCCGGCGCCGGTGAGGAGCGCCACCTTATCAATAATGCGGAGCGGCTCTTCGTACAGCTCAGGACTCATGCTGGTCCTCCCCCGGAATTGCGCAGATGTTAGAGAGCCTCAGATGACAGGTTTACTTCATGCACGTCAGGGCCCGCGTTCGACAGGAAGCCATACAGCGCGACCACCAGGTATCCTCCCAAGGGCAATTTCCTCATCAATGCGGGCCCGCATTGGCTTCAGCATGGCAGGGTCGTGGAAGCGCCGGTAAAGCTCCAGGTAGCTTTGCCCAACCACCTGGTCATCCGCATGCAGGACTCGCGGACCGGGCTGAAAGTCGACCTTGCGGCTGAGGTCGAGGACCAGGTTCTGGTAACGGTCTCCGGCGACCTGCGATGGCACGGCAAGCAGCCTCGGGATACAGTGCGCGGTAAGTCCAATCGGTCTGCGGCTGCGCGGGAAGTCGAGCGATTTGCCAGTCAGCCACCCGCACCATGGCGTGGCCCACGTCGGCCCGGGTCATCGCGGCGGGTAGGTCCGCCGCCCGCGGCCCCGCCGAGGCCGGCGTGTCGCCCCGGTCTTGGGGTCAGCCTGACCGAACGCTGCGGCGACGGCGCAAGATCCCCAAAAGACGCAGAAGAGGGTTAAAAAACCACGGGTTAGTCGCGAAGCGGGGCACATTGTGTTGGCGGGATCGGCAAAGGTCACTCCAGGATCAACGGGTACTCGATGAAGTCGACGGTAAGCGATAATAAAACGTAGCATTGCGCCACGAAACCGATCGACTGGAGCGAACCACTACTATGAACGTCACTTGTCGCGGAGCAGTGCAGATGCTGGGAGGGCTCGCAACAGTAACTGCCATGCGCTAGGGGCCTTGCTTCGGGCTCGCACACCCTGGACCGGATGGCATTGACGGGACTTCGGGTTCTTTCCTCGGAAACCGTCCATCGCTGAAGGCTTACAACGTGCCGGACGGTGTTCGGAGACGATAAGTTCAGCATCTTGTCCCACTGGGGCCACCTTTCGCGTGACGGTGACGCACGCGCATAGCGTGGCTCTGCGCCAGCTCCACTGGTGGCAGTTGAACCCAGAGACGCAGACGCACGGCTGGACGGCATACAGCAAAGTCCGGGGACCAATATAGTCAGTGGAGGCTCCCA
>CAXTMK010000104.1:0-6897 GCA_964245315.1 uncultured Acidobacteriaceae bacterium
TCCGCAGGGCTCGGTCATCGTGCGCAGCGCCAGCTTCATCAACTCGTCCCACTTGCTCTCGCCCGCCAGGCGCCGCATAGTCTGGCGCGTCTCAGTCGGCGGCGCTACGGGAAACGCCACATCGGTCAGATTAGCGGCGCGGGTCTCGCCGAGGCGCAGCGAGGAGCACAAAAGGTAAGGAATGGGCGATGCAGCGTTCTCCGTATGCAGGAACTCCGCCGCCAGCCACACCTGCTCGTAGGCGCTCTTCTCGTCGGTCGGAACATTGCTCACGACGACTACCGGCGCCGACGGTTCAGGCGGCGCAACGACTACCGGCGCGGCGACAGGGACGGGAGCGGCAACAGCGACGGGCGCTGCTACTGGTACGGGCGCTGCTACAGCCACGGGAGCAGCCACAGCGACGGGCATCGGTTCGGGAGCTGCCACAACAACCGGCTCCGGTTCCGGCTCGGGCTCGGGTGCGGGTGCGGGATCGGTCTTGCGCTTTTCGGTCAGAATGCTGCTGACGATCTGCTTGAGCGCCTCAACCGCGGTTTTCAGCCTGGAGATACTGGGATAATCGTCGCCGTACTTCTCCTGCTGAAACTCGTCCATCTGCTCGATGAGCTCGAAGCTCTCGGCCAGCCAGGGCTCGTACTCGATGTAGAAAGCCTTCGGGGTCTCGTCGATGCTCTTCTGCAGGTCTTCGCCCGTCATCGCTCCCTTCTCAATGGCGTCATTGCGCGCTTCCTGTTTTTCCTTGCCGATGGCCGAAGCCTCAAGCCCGATGGCTTTGGCGTCCTGATATTGAATCCAGTTGACGCCGCTACGGGTGAGCGGAATCAACTTCACCGCGTTCGCGATAAAGAGCGCCGACTTTTCAACGGCGCCGACACGCAGGTCCATGTTGCCGTCTTCTTCGATGGCGGGATTGATCGTATCCCAGAACTCCTCCTGCATCTTCCGGAAGAGCTCCAGGCCGCCCGGCAATTGACTTAGACCTTCCTTGCGGAGCAGGCTTTCCAGATACCAGCCCACGACTCGCAGGTCTTTGCTGCGCCTGGCAAGGATTTCGCCGGCGAGCTTGATGACCAGGACGCGGTCGGCCTTCTTGGCGGTACGTCCCCAGATACCCGAGGGCAGCGACTCGTCGTCTTCGGCGCGAGCCTCCTCGATCTGCAGAAAAACTTTGTCGTAGCGAAGATCGGGGCCCGAGGGATTGTCGCCCGCAATGGGTGTGAGCAGGTCGTCACGGAGCGGCATCGACAAGCTCCTCCGCCGGCGCCTTGCTCGATGCGAAGACGACGCTGCGGACTTCCAGCAGCGGGATCTCCTTGCCGTCGACCAGCAGAAGCTTCTGCCCCAGAAGCCGGTCTTTCCCGTCCGGCAGCTCCTCCCAGACGCTGACACGCCCCAGCTTCACGGCCTCGTCGGTCGAGCGATAGGAGAGCGGCGCGATGACGGGCAGCAGGATCTCTCCAAGCTCCTGCAAGCGGAACTCGGGGCTGGCGTCGAGGCGGGCGCGAGCCCAGAGGAGATCGCGAAGGTTTTGCGGCGGTTCGATCTCGAGCCGTTCGATATAACGGGTCGGAAGCCAGGTATAGGAACCCGCAATGAAACACTCAATGTGATCGCCGATAACGTCGTCGGCGTCGCCCAGGTAGTCGAATGCCTGGCCATTCCATGTGCCCGGCCGGTCGGCCCCGGCATCCGCTGCGGGCGCGGGAAAAGTTGCGCTCAGGAACATCTCCTGGCGAGTCCGCTCGGCGTGCAAAGCACTCTGATACAGAAGAACCGCGGGGATAGACTTCTCGTTCTGATTGCCCAGAACGTCGAGGTGCTTCTCCGCCCTGTCGTATTCACCTGCGAAGCACAGCAGTTCAAACAGGAACGTGCGGCGCCTGGCGTCGAGCGGATATGACCGCAGCTCTTCGCCAAGCGCCTTGATTGCCTGTCCCAACTCCCCTGCTACGTACAGCTCTGGAGGAGTCTTCATCGTTATGCGGTTGTCTCGTTTGTTTCCAGGTTGTAACCCCAGGTTCCGGCGGTCTCCATGATACCCTTCGTGGACTGCGTTGCGTAGGTCATGTTCAAACTGCCATAGCTGAAAGTCACGCTTTCCATCGGCACTTCGCCAGCCGCACTGAACGAAAGACTGGTCACAAACAGCTGATCGAATTCAACGGTCAAATACGGGGCACCAGCTCCGCCGGCCTTGACGGCGTAAAGGGTGCCCTTTGCGATGTGCGTACCTTTGCTCATCGCCCCCAGAAGCTTGGGTGAGGCCTTGTCGAAGACCTTCGAAATGGTAAAGTCCGCAAGGGAAACTTTGCCGGCGCCGGATCCGCTGCTGCCGTAGACGCTGGACTGCTGGGAACCGCCCCAGCTAAAGGACTGAACCTGAATTTGACCCGAGTGCTTGGAATCGATGGACTCGCCCGGGTAGTCGGTGCCGAGATCCAGAAAATAATCTACCGCCATGATGTCTCTCCTTGTAACTCTGTCGCGTGGTTAGGCGGCTGCTCAGGAGCAGCCGCGGGTTGATAGTTGGGGAAGATCGCTAGCTGCCCTGCTTGGGCAGATCGGCGACCAGCCGAAGCGAAACGGTAAGTTCGTCCAGTTGGAAGTGCGGCTTCAGGAACGCCACGGCCCGCAAAGCGCCTGCATTTCCCGGTACGGACATAACTTCGATCCTCGCTTCACGAAGCGGAAACTTTGACTTGGCGGCTGCCGAAGCGTTGTCGTCGGCGATGACGTACTTCTTGATCCAGCGATTCAGGAACTCCTCCGCCTGCGACCGGCTCATGGTGCTGCCGAGCTTGTCGCGCATCATCGCCTTCAGGTAGTGCGCGAAACGCGACATCGCAAGGATGTACGGCAGTTGTGCCGACAATTTGGCGTTGGCATTGGCCGAATCCGAATCGTAAACCTTCGGCTTGTTCACCGTCTGCACGCTGAAGAAGGCCGCATAATCGGTGCCCTTGCAGTGGACCAGCGGAACGAAGCCCTGGTCGGCCAGTTCCTTTTCCCGGCGATCGGTGATAGTGACCTCAGTCGGGCACTTAAGCGCAACGTCCCCTTCATCCGTCTTGAAGTTGTGCGCGGTCAGACCTTCGACCAGACCGCCATTCTCCACGCCGCGAATCGAGGCGCACCAGCCAAACTTGGCGTGGGAGTTCGTCAGACGCGCTCCCAGCGCGTAGGCGGCATTGCCCCACAGATACTTCGAGTGGTCCTTGCCGTCCACGTCCTCTTCATAGTCGAACGCTTCGACCGCCTTGGTCTCGCGGCCGTACGGATCGCGCATCAGGATGTGCGGCAGGGTGAGAGCGACGTAGCGGGAGTCGTCCGACTGGCGGAAGCTCTTCCACTTCGCGTACTCGGTGCTGTCGAATACCTTCGACATATCGCGCGGCGCGCCCAGCTGCGTGTAGCTGGACATGTTCATCATCTCAGGCGAGGCCGCCGTGAGGAACGGCGCATGCGCGGCGGACGCAACCTGCGCCGCCTTCTCCAGCAGCTCCATATCCTCGGGCCCGCGTCCGAATTCGTAGTCGCCGATCAGCGCCGCGAAGGGCGCGCCGCCGAAGACGCCGAACTCTTCTTCGTACACCTTCTTGAACATCGCGCTCTGGTCGAACTCCGAGGCGCGCTGCAGGTCGCGCAGCAGGTCCTTCTTCGACACATTCAGCACCTTGATCTTAAGCGAATCGTTGGTCTCGCTCTGATCCATCAGGTACTTGATTCCCCGCCATGTGCCTTCCAGCTTCTGGAACGAGGGATGATGCATTACCTCGTTGAGCTGGAGCGAGATCAAACGGTCGATCTGCGCGATGCGCGCGGCGATGGTTCCCTCGGCATCCTTGCTGAGAGTCATCTGGCCTTCGAGAACCTGGTTGACGAACTCCTTCACCATGTCCTTGCCGCGCTGCTGGCCTGCGGCATCGGGGCTGAACCGGCCTTCGGAGACGATCTGATCCAGAAGCGAGACACCCTGCGTCTCTTCCGTAGTGGTCGTTGCTGCTGCTAACGGACTCGTTGTGGTGCTCATGCGTTATCTCCCTTGGATCCGATCTCGGACTTCAGCTTCTCGCGCGCTTCGGTGCTCGACACCGCATCGAAGAGCATCTCGTCCAGCTTGTCGTTGCCCTGCAGCGAACCGCGCAGGTCGGAGAGGCGCGTGCGCAGATCCAGCAATTCCTTCAGCGGCTTCACCTGCTTGGCCACCGCATCGGGCGAGAAATCATCCATGCTCTCGAAGTGAAGGTCTACCTTCACCTGCCCCGCGTTGGGATCGTCGCTCAGCTTGTTCGCAACGGAATAGGCGAGGTGCGGCTGCATGCCCTTGAGCACCGTATCGAAGTTGTCGGGATTGATCTCGACGAACTTGCGATCCTTCAAGGCAGCCAGCGGCTTCTCAGGCTGACCCGTCAGGTCGCCCAGCACGCCCATGACGAAGGGAAGTTCCTTCATCTCGATGGCGTTGCCGATTTCCACGTCGTAGGTGATTTGAACGCGCGGCGAACGCACACGGTCCAGCTTGTGTTGAGTATTTTCCCTGCCCATGTCTTACCTGCTCTCGGAGTTTTCGTTAGATGTCAACCAGGACTGCTACCAAAGAAATCACATGAAAGTGGACTTGTAAAGTGAAAAGGTTGTATCCCACAAAATTTATACACCTTGTGTGTTGTGGATTGCACCGATAACGTGGCATAACATCGTGCAAAGATGAAGAATTCATTTAGAAGAGTTTGGACTTTACTGATACTTTGAATCTCTACCTCCTTGCCGGCTGCTTGCGACTGCGGCCGGGCCCGGAACACAACTTCAACGCTGTGCCCGGGTCGCGCCGAAGCAGCTCCAGGAGAGTCACCTATGCGCCAACTGCAACCCGTCATCTGGTCCAAGGGAACGTTCCTCTCGCCGCAACACCTGCAGGCGCAGGAGCGATTTGTCGAAGACTCCGTTCGCTTTTACATGGAGTGCATCGAGACCCAGGCGTGGGGATTTTCTTCGCTGCAGTTCGACGCCCGCGCTCTGGCTGCGGGAACCCTGTCGCTCGCCAGCGCCTCCGGCGTCTTTCCCGACGCCCTGCTCTTCGACATCCCGGCATCGGACACCGGACCCCAGGCCCGCGCTCTCGAAAAATGTTTTCCCGAGGGCGAAGACGGTTGCACGTTCTACCTCGCGATCCCGGAGTACCGCCAGGGAGCCATGAACGTCTCCATCGGCCGGGGACGCGTCAGCACACGCTTCGTGACCCATCTCCAGCTGACCCGCGATGAGAACGACGGAGCCGGCCGCGAAAAGCCCGTGCAGGTCGCGCACAAGAACCTGCAGCTGATCGCGCAAACGGAGAACCTTGAAGGCTCGGTGCTGCTGCCCTGCGCGCGCATCTTCAAGACCGAAGCCGGAACCTTCGTCGCCGACCCGGAGTTTGTCCCGCCCATGCTCAGCATCCGGGCCAGCGAGGTGATCGTCAGCTCGCTGCGTTCGCTGATCGAGCTGCTGGTCACCCGCAGCACTCAGCTCGCCGGCGGGCGCCGTGCCAAGAACCAGTCGCTCGCCGACTTCACCGCTTCGGACGTCGCCAACTTCTGGCTTCTCTACACCATCAACACCCGCCTGCCGGGTCTGCGTCACATGCTGCAATCGGCCAACATCGCACCCCAGCGTCTGTTCGACGAGATGTCCGATCTGGCCGGCTCGCTCACTTCGTTCTCGGCCAAGATCGACCCGCGCGATCTGCCTCAGTACAACCACGAGCAGCCCGGTCCCTGCTTCCGTTCGCTCGACGAGTTGATCCGCGTCATGCTCGAAACCGTGGTCCCCAGCAACTTCGTCGCGCTCGCCCTGAAGCAGATCCGCGACACCACCTACGCCACCTCGATCGACAAGGATTCCTATCTCGAAAACACGCGCTTTTATCTCGCCGTATCGGCCGACATGCGCGATCCGGACATCATCGACCGCGCCCCGAAGCTGATGAAGGTCAGCTCCGCCGCGCAGATCGAAAACCTCATCCGCCACGCGCTTCCCGGGCTGCGGCTGGCCTATGTCGCACAGCCGCCGCGCGCCATTCCGGTCAAGCTCCGCCACCACTACTTCGCGGTCGAACAAACCGGCCAGTTCTGGGATCAGGTCCGCCAGGGCAGCAGCTTCGCAGTCTACGTTCCGGCCGACTTCCTCAACCCCCAGATGGAACTGATCATCCTGCTGCCCAACGCGGCGAATACCTGATCCGACCTATCCCTACTTCTTCATCAACAGCACCACCGCCAGCAGAATGCCCACCAGCAGCACAATGATCAGAATGAGCAGGATCAGCACCCAGGATTTTACGCCGCCCGCCGCAGGAGCAGGGGCCGGCTCGGGTGCGGCCTGCGCCGGCGCGGGTGCAGGTGCAGCCGGCATCTGCATCTGCGGCATCTGCGGCATTCCCGGGTAGGAGGGCATCGCCGGCATGCCGGGCATAGCTGCCGGAGCAGGCGGCTGCGCAGCCGCGGCAGGCGCTGCCGGTGCCGGTGCAGGGCCGCCCTGGAGCTGCCGCTCACGGAAAGACGACGCATTCATGATCTTCGTGAATTCGCCCGGACCCGAAGACGGTGCCGGTCCTGAAGGAGCGGCCATCTGCGACGGTGTGGCGGGCCGCTGGATCTTGAATGCGGTCGTTGCGCCCTCCGGTGCGGACGAAATGGCGGGAGGGGCGTAGGGTGCCGGCGGCACAAACGGGGCCGGAGCCGGTTCGACCTTCGCGGGAGCCTGGGACGGCGCGTTCAGGGTGCGGAGCAGCTGCGTCAGACCGCCCGCCGCAGGCTCGCTCGGAGGTGCGCTGGGCGGCGAAGTGCTGGCGAATGGCTCCGCATACACCGGCCTCGACGGGACTGGAGACACTCCGCCGCTTGAGTAGACAGG
>CAXTMK010000104.1:6907-16984 GCA_964245315.1 uncultured Acidobacteriaceae bacterium
CGCCCATTGGGGTCGTCGAGAACAGCTGCGTAAAGCTGGCCGCCGCTGGTTCGGGCGGTCGGGACGCCGCCGGCTGAGGGGAAGGCGCCGGTGGCCGCACAGGTTCCGCGGAAGGTGCCGGAGCGGGCGTCGCACCGGTGCTTCCCAGCGTTGAGAAGAGTTGCGTAAACGATCCCGGAGCGGCGTCCGGGGCAGGCGCAGGAGACGGAGGCGCCGGTCGCGCCGGTTCCACCAGCGGCGCGCTCACAGGCTGACTGGATACGGTCGAGACGGATCCAGTCACATCGCCGCGCGCCTGGTCGAAGGCTCGCAGCAGCTGGGTCAGGCCACCCTCGGCCGGATCACTCATGGCCGGACTCGGACTCGGAGCCGGAGCCGGACTCGCTACCGGCAAAGGCGCGGGGGACGAGAAGACTGGTCTCTGCGGGACTGGCGCGCTTCGCGGCGCGGGCTGGCTATCGAACGAGCGAAAGAGCTGCGTAAAGCCACCCGCCTGCGGCTCCGCGGGCGGCGCGGGTACAGGGGGGGCCGAAGGTACAACCGGGGTCGAGACCGGAGCGTTCGCCGGCAAGGTCTGGAACAGCTGCGTGAAGCCACCGACAGCCTCCGGTGCGGGTGCGGGGACTGGGGCAGGCACCGGAGTCGGAGCAGGCGCGGGCGCTACAGGAGGCGCCACTGGAGTAGCGGCCGGAGCCGACGTCGGCAGGGTCTGGAATAGCTGCGTGAAACTCCCTGCGGACTCAGGTGCCGGTGCAGGCGCTGGAGCAGGCATTGGAGCCGGAGCGTGCGCCGCAGGGGTCACGATTGGCGTCGCGACCGGAGCCGTCGCCGGTAGCGTCTGGAACAACTGCGTAAAACCCCCGGAGGACGGGGGCGCTGGCGACGGCGCGGAGACTGGAGCAGGCGCCGGACTAGGGCTCGGCAACGTACTGAACAGAGCGGTGAAGCTGGTCGGCGGAGGCTCACTCGCCCGAGCTGAAGGTGTCGCGGCCGCGGGTGCAGGGGCCACGCCGGGAGATGCAGCCACATGCATGCCCGACAGCATCCGTCGCAGCGCATCCGAGTCATCATGGGTCTTGCGCTCGGTCGCCTGCACCGGCTGCTGGACCGGCTGCTGCGGCAACGGCGCAGCGGGAGCCACGGGCTCTGTCTTCGCCGGCGCTTCCTTTGGCGGGGCTACTGTTCCGAAGATTCCAGTCGCTCCGTCGCTCCCCGAGGACGAGCCAAAGAAGTCCTCCAGTTCCTTATCCGTCATGTCCCTACCTGCCTCAATTTTGCTGCCAGCCCCAGGTCTTTCGCACAGCCTCTTACGTTGCTTGACAGTTCACCGTATTGTTCCTACGATAGCCCAATCAGTCAATGTAAAGTTCATGCGTTAAAGATTTTCGCGTCCTGCCGTGCGTTCGGGCCTCGTCTGAATTCTTCTCTTGTGCGCTGTTCTTCCCGTCGGCTCTCCGGTACTATTTCCCATTGGCCACAAGCTGTGCGCTTTCACCTGTGGCTTCAGGGCAGAACGTGTCGCCCGGTGTTTTGCTCGTTCCTGGTTTCTATGGATAAAAGGCTCGTCAGGTCGCACTTATGAGATTCCTTTCGCGAGTGGTCTGGTCGGAGGGTATGCACCTTAGCCCTCAGCACTTCCAGACCCAGAGCCGCTATTTTGAAGACTGTCTTTGGTTTCTGGTCAGCAGCATCAAGAACTATCCCTGGGGCCTGGTCTCTCTGATCCTCGACAAAGACGCTATTCGCAATGGCCTCGCCGTGGTGCGCCATGCGGCCGGCATCCTGCCCGACGGTCTGGTCTTCGAATTTCCCGACAGCGATCTCGCCCCGGAGCCGGTTAGCCTGAAGGATCTCTTCACCCCCACGGACAGCGAGATCGGACTTCATCTGGCGGTTCCGGCGCGGCGCGAAACCGGCCTCGACACCGACCTCAGCAGCACCGGCAATCACAACCTGCCGCCGGGGCATCGGCGATACGGCACCTTCGAACGCATGCTGCGCGACGAAACCATCTCCACCGACGAGTACCCCATCGTCCTCGGCCGCAAGAACCTCATGCTGCTCAGCTCCGCACAGATCAAACCCGAACACGTCTCCTTCCCCATCGCCCGCATCCTGCGCGACGGCAAAGGCGGCTTCGTCGCCGACCCCGCATTCCTTCCGCCGCTGCTGCGTATCGGCGTCAGCGAAGATCTCCTGCTGCGCGCCAAACGGCTCGCCGACTCCATCGAAGAGAAGATCACCGTCACCCGGCGCGGCAAGAAGAACGTCGGCCAGTTCGAAGCCGGAACCTCAGCCCTCGACGTCGCCAACTACTGGTTCCTGCATGCGCTCTCCTCCGCGCTGCCCGCGCTGCGCCAGCAGCTCTCCGTTCGTACCGGCCATCCAGAGGAGCTGTATTCCACCCTCGCCGAGCTCTCCGGCTCGCTCTGCACCTTCTCGCTCGACTCCAATCCCGGCGCCATCCCGGCCTACGACCACCTCAATCTCAACCGCGTCTTCAACGAACTCGAAGAGCACATCCGCCGTCATCTCGAGATTGTAGTCCCCTCGAACACAGTCACCTTCGAGTTCAGCCGCGCGGACCAGTTCACCTTCTCCGCTCCGGTGGTCGACGAGCGCTGCCTGCGCCGCTCGCGCTGGATCTTCGGCATCCGCTCCGACATCGGCGAGTCCTCGCTGATGCGGATGACGCCTCCGCTGGCCAAAATATGCTCCGCGCAGGGTGTCGGCAAGCTGGTACAACGGGGTCTGCCGGGACTGGAGCTTATCCATCTGCCGGTCCCCCCCACCGCCATGTCCGCCCAGGCCGATCTCACGTACTTCTCCATCTCGCTGAACGGACCGTGCTGGCAACACATTCTCGCAACCCGCGAAGTCGGGGTGTACATGCCCGGCGATCTCGGCAAGGCAGTCTTCGAAATCACCGTAATCGTAGAGGCAAACCCATGAATCCCGCCGCTCCGGCCGCTGTTCCGGCACCCGAACTCACCGCGTTGCGATCCAATTCGCTCGCCATCGCCTACCAGGACACCATCACGGTCATCCTGCGCGTCCGCTACCGCGTGCAGCGGGTGCAGGATGCAACTGCGTTCCGCGACAGCATCAAGAAGATGATTCTCGCCGGCGCGCAGGAGTCGCGCCGCCTCGGCTACTCCGACGCCACCGCGAAGATGGCCGTCTATGCCATCGTCGGCTTCCTCGACGAGTCGGTGCTCAACTCGCAGGATCCCGCCTTCGCCGACTGGGCGCGGCGTCCGCTGGGCGAAGAGATGTTTCAGGGTCACTTCGCCGGCGAATACTTCTTCCGCCACGTCGACGAGCTGTTGAACCAGCAGGACACCCAGGAAGGCGCCGACGCGCTCGAATTGCATGCGCTCTGCCTGCTGCTGGGCTATCGCGGCAAACTCGCCTTCGGCAGCGAGGGCGACGCCCAGATGCTGATCCGCCGCATTCGCGAAAAAATCGCTCGCAGCCGCGGCCCGCTGGTCCTCTGCCGGGTGCGCGATCAACAGCCCGCCGTCGCTGCCGCGCCATCCGACCCATGGATCAGGCGCCTGCTCCTGACCACCGCCGTCATCGCCGTGTGCGTGGTCATCGCTTTCGCCGCCGGATACCTGCTGCTTAGCACCCAGCTCAGTTCGGTACATGCGCAGCTCGATCCGAACCTCATCTCTGCCCCGGCCCATCTCCACGCAATCGCCTTCGGAGGTGTCGCATGAGCCGCAATCAAAAGATCTACCTGGTCGCCGCTCTGCTCTTC
This sequence comes from uncultured Acidobacteriaceae bacterium, assembly GCA_964245315.1. Lineage (GTDB taxonomy): Bacteria > Acidobacteriota > Terriglobia > Terriglobales > Acidobacteriaceae > Edaphobacter. Next base: position 10,671 of record CAXTMK010000104.1, read on the forward strand.
CTCGTCTACCTGGCCGTCGTGATCGGGATCGCGTACCTGATCGGGTTCAGCGGAAGCCGCCTCGCCATCTTCACCATTGTGCTCGGACTGCTGGGCCTGATCGCTACCGTCATCGCCGTCATCTACAAGGTGAAGGAGACCGACTCCTCGCCGGCCGCCGGATCCGCCGAGACGGCCAACCTGGACGCCCTCATCCGTTCCGCCGAAGTCAAGCTCAAGCAGGGCAAGGGCGGCCATTCCCTCGGATCCCTGCCGCTGATCTATGTGATCGGCGACGAAAACTGCGGCAAGACCGAGACCATCGTCCAGTCCGGCCTCGACGCCGAACTGATCGCCGGCCAGGTCCATCGCGACGCCCTGGTCGCGCCCACGGAACTCGCCAACGTCTGGTACACCGCGTCCGCCGTCATCGTCGAAGCCGGGGGAGCCCTGCTGAAGCAGCCGGGTCTCTGGCGGCGACTGATCTCGCTCACCGCCCCCGGCAAATACAAGGCCGCTCTTTCGAAGAACGCCGTCCAGCCATGGCGCGCTGCCGTCGTCTGCGTCTCGACCGAGCGCGTCGTTGCGGCCAGCTCTCCGGAAGCCGTCAAAGCTCTTGGACAATCCATTAACGAGCAGCTGCGCACGCTCTCGAAGACGCTCGGCATCAACCTTCCCGTCTACCTGCTCTTCACCAAGCTCGACGCCGTCCCCTCCTTCGCGCCCTATGTCGCAAATCTGACCAACGACGAGATCCGCGACCCGCTCGGCGCACTTTTCGCCCAGCCTGACGCCGGCGCCGGTCTGTACGTCGAATCCGCGACCGCGCAGATTGCGCAGCGCGTCGATGAACTCTGCTATTCGCTCTCCGAGTACCGGCTGGAGGTCCTCTCCCGCGGCGGCGAACCCGACAAGCTCGCCAGGGCCTACGAATTCCCGCGCGAGCTGCGCAAGATGCGCGGCTTCATCACCGATCTGCTCGTCGAAACCGGACGCCCCAGCCAGCTCGGCGTCAATCCCTTCCTGCGCGGCTTTTACTTCGTCGGAATGCGCGCCCGCGTGGTTGAAGAGAACTTCGCCCCGCAGGCCTTCGCTCAGCCGGCCGCGCCCGCGCCAACGGGCGATGGCGCCACGCGCGTCTTTTCGTTCAACCCGGCGCAGGCGCAGGCGCCCGCCGCACTGGTCCGCAGCGGTTCGCGCCGCGTGCCACAGTGGGTCTTCCTGCCGCACCTCTTCAACCGCGTCCTGCTCACCGACCGCGGGGCGCTCGAGTCCAGCCGCGCCAGCACCCGGGTCAGCGGGGTCAAGCGAGTGCTCATCGGCTCGGTCGCGACCGCGCTCTTTCTGTACCTCATCGCGCTCACCGTCTCCTGGTTCAAGAACAACGCGCTCGAGTCGCGCCTGCAGACCGCCGCTGCAGTCCCGCTACCCTCCGGCGCGAGGACCGATCCCGCCACGCTCCAGCAGCTTACCGATCTCGAACAGCTCCGTCTCGTCTTCGCGCAGGTATCCGACTATCGCAAAAACGGCGCGCCGCTCTCGTATCGCTGGGGCCTATATCCCGGCGACAAGCTCTACAACGCCGCCTGCACCGCCTACGGCAGCCATCTCCGCTCGGTCCTGCTGCAGCCGACTCAGAACCTGATCCTTGCGCGCATCGCCGCGCTGCCGTCGACGCCCAAACCCACCGACGACTACAGCGCCACCTACCGTCCCTTCCGCGCCTACCTCGTCACAACCTCCAACCCGGAGAAGAGCACGCTAGACACCGAACCCGGCCCGCTGCTCGAAGCCTGGCTCGGCGACCCCGCGACCCGGAACATCCCCACCGCATCCTCCGACCTCGCGCTCGCGCAATTCGACACCTACTCGGCCAACCTCGCAGAACCGGGCTCCTGCCTCGCTCCCATCGGCGGCACAGCCCAGCCCGCGGCCATCGACCAGGCCCGCGCCTTCCTCAGCCACTTCCAGGGCATCGAGCAGGTCTATCTCTCGATGAAGGCAGCCGCCGACCGGAAAAATCCCTCCATCCGCTTCAACGATGTCTTCCCCGGAACCAAACCCTTCGTCATCGACTCCTACGAGGTCGAAGGCGCCTTCACCAAGGGCGGCTACGCGTTCATGCAGGCCGCGATCCTGCACCCCGAACCCTACACCAGCGGCGAACCATGGGTCCTGGGCCCGCAGACCGGCGTCACGATCGATCGCGCCGCTTTGAACGCACAGCTTCCCGCCCGCTATCAGGCCGACTTCCTCGCAGCATGGCGCGCCTACCTGAAGGCAGCCCACGTCGTTCCCTCCGCCACCTTCGCCGAAGCCAAGGACAAGCTGCACCAGCTCGACAGCCCGTCCTCCGCGCTGCTTGAGCTCTTCCAGCTCATCAGCCAGAACACCGCCGTCAACAATCCGCCCTTTAGTCAACCCTTCCAGGCGCCGCAGTTCGTCGTCCCGCCCGCGGCTCCCGCGCTGCCGGTGGGCACGCCCTACATCCAGTCGCTTCAGGCTCTGGAAGGCGCGATCAACTCGATGCTGCTGATCCCCAACAGCGAGAACGATCCCACCACTGTCAACCCGGTCATTCAGGCCGCATCTGCAGCCGAGGGCAGCGTAAGCACGATCCGCGGCAGCTTCATCCCGCCCGATCCCGCCGGCCAGATGGACTCCACGTCGGAAGCTCTGCTGCTCGCGCCCATCAAGTCCATCGAGGCTCTCTCCAAGGGCGCCGGCCCTGCCGCCGTCAATGGAGGCGGACCTGGATTCTGCGCCCAGATCGCTCCCGTGCTCGGCAAATTCCCCTTCAATCCTGAGTCGCAGGTCGATGCCTCGATGAGTGACATCGCCGCCGTCTTCGGCCCGGGGCAGGCCATCGCCCAGTATGCCGTCAAGACCAAGATGGTCTCCCTGAGCGGAAACACCTACGTAGCGGTTCCCGGAGCGCCCACCAATCCAACCCCCGCCTTCCTGCACTTCCTGAACGCCGCGCAACTGATCACCAGCAGCTTCTTCCCAGCTGGCGGAGGCCCGCCGTCGATCAGCTTCAGCCTCACCGAAGAGGCCACTCCGAACCTGCCTCCCGCCACCCTCGAAATCGACGGCAACACCCTCAGCACGGTCGGCCAGGCCAAGAACTTCACCTGGATCTCGACCCCCGCGAGCAGCATTCGCCTGAATGCCGCCGCCGGCAACAGCATCCCGGCCAACGGTCCGTGGTCGCTCTTCCACTTCGCTTACAACGCGAAGCATCCCGCTCCCGGAAAGCTCGAAGAGGTCTTCGAGGTGAATGGACATCCGATCAACGCAGCCTCGGGCGTTCCGCTCGACTACAAATTCGACGTCTCCGGCCCCGGAGCCCCATTTCTGAATCCGGCTTTCATGCATAATCAACTACACTGCGTTGCAAAGGTGGCCCAATGAGCATCTCAATCTGCCATGGAAGCTCTTCTGGACTCTCGAGTCGCAGTTCAACCGCTGCCTCCACGCCTTCCCTACGCCTGGCCCCAGGGAGGTGCTCGCTTGTCCTCTAACCTCACGGTTTCCGCGTTGCGAGACATGGGCTGCGTCCGCACGAATAACGAAGACAACTTCGCCTACGATCCCGCGAACAGCCTTTACGTCGTGTGCGACGGCATGGGCGGCATGGCCGCGGGCGAGGTCGCCAGCTCCATCGCCTGCAATACCGTCATCGACGTCTATTCCGCGCAGCCGGCCGAGACGCCCGCTCTCACCCGGCTGTCGCTCGCGATTCGCTCCGCCAACCATGCGGTGCGCCAGTCTTCCGCCCAGAACCCCGAGCAGCACGGCATGGGAACTACCCTGGTCGCCGCCGTGATGGACGGCAGCAAGCTCATTATCGGCAACGTCGGCGACTCGCGCGCCTACCTGATGCAGAACGGAAGCTGCATGCAGGTCACCGTAGACCACTCCTATATCAACGAACTGGTGCGCAACGGCACGGTCAAGGTTGAAGACATCCACTCCGTCAACCTGAAGGGTCTGGAGTCTGTCATCACCCGCGCCATCGGAGCGGCCGACGAGGTCGATCCCGACTTCTTCGCCATCGATCTGCGCGAAAACGACACCGTCATGCTTTCGTCCGACGGCCTGACTCGCTACGTCGACAGCAGCCGTCTCGCCACGCTCATCGATCCGGCCGATCTGGACGCATCTTGCCAGCGCCTCATCCAGGCGGCCAAGGACGGCGGCGGAGCCGACAACATCACCGTCCTGCTGCTGCGCTACAACGCGACCGTAGCCGGCGGAGAGTCCGTGGCGCTCCAGCCGATGCAAACGTCGGTCGAAGAACTGCCCCCGCAGGAAGCCGCCGCGCCCGCACCAGAACAGCCTTCGCTTGAGCAGCAACTTCGCATGCCCGCCGACCTTGGCGAGATCGAACCGGAGCCGGCAGAGGCAGAGCCGGACTTCGAAATGTATCTCGTCACCGGCGCTCCCGCGGAAGAGGCTGCGGTCACGCCCGAGCCTGTACTCGCATCTCCAACGGCGGAAGGGGGAATGGCCGCGGAGCCCGAAGTCGAAGAAGAACAGGTTTCAAGCAATGCAAAACCATCTTCCGATGGAACTCCAGGCTCTTAATTCAAAACCCTTAACTCTCAGATCGATATTTTGTCCTCTAATCCGTCTATGTACACAACGATCAAGGAGTAAGGTCCATGCCCCGCATCTCTCGTTTGAATCGTGACCAGGTCTGCGGCGAATCGCTCGCCATCTACGACCGCGTCCTGCGTGACCGCGGCAACGTGCCCAACATGTTTCGCACCATGGCGCACCGGCCGCGCATCTTCGAGACCATCATCGCGCACATGGACGCCGTGCTGAAGACCGGCACACTCTCGACCGCACTCAAGGAACTCTGCATCGTGCGCACCTCGCAGCTCAACTGCACCGAATACTGCCTCGCCTCGCACACCGCCCTGGCCAAACGCCTCGGCTGGACCGACGCCCAGATCGCCGCGCTGCAGGACGCCGCGTCCAGCGATCTCTTCAGCGAAGCCGAGAAGGTCGCTATCCATCTCGCGGAGGTGATGACGGTGGATTCGCACAGCTACTCCGACGAGGACTTCGCCCGGCTGCGCAGCTTCTACTCGGAAGGCGAAGTTGTCGAGCTGATGGCCGCCATCGGGCTCTTCAACTACTTCAATCGCTTCAACGATCTGCTGCAGATGGAGCCCACCAGACCGGCCAGCGCCGAAGAACTCGCGCAGGTCGCTGAAGCTCACGCCGCATTGGCATAATTTTTCTCGGCCCTGGTTGCTGATCTAAGTCAAGCGCAAAACTTGACTCTGGGCTTCATTATTCAATTACGTTCTCAACCCCGGGCCACAACCCCTGTCAGAGTTCAACCACGATCTCCTTAGGGTCGGACGGATTCCACCGCACGATGCATGGACGGCCCTTCCAGCGAAACGCCTCAAATTTCGCGCCCTCCAAAGAGAAAGGCCCCTGCGAGACGGAAATCCAATGCTCCTGCTGAGAATTCTCGACGGCGTACTTCGCGAGCACCTCGATGCGGTAGACCATTTCTCCTCCGCGAGTCTGTCCGGCATCGCCCGCAAGCACCGGCCGCACGTCTTCGATGGTGCCTCTGGCGCTGCTCCAGGTAAGCTCGCGGACACGCTGCCAATGGCCCTGAAGCAGCCAAAGGCCGGCCACAATCACTATTGCGAACGCGACGAGCGCGATGATTTTCACGAGAGATCGCCGCTCCGCACGGTTCGTCGGTCGGAGGCCGGTATAGCGTTCAGGCGCAAATTTGAGGGTATGAGGCATCAGCTCAATGGCCTCGTTTTCGTCCTGTCTTTGTAGATCAATGGAGAACCTCGAAACTTCCAGCCACAACCGTACCATCATCTTGTTTGAGGCGTCGAAGTCCCGCCAGGCGAGAGACAGCCAGCATCATCTGCAGTGAATTTGAGACGAGCGGAACCAAGTAGATCAGCCAAAGACGAATAGGTGATGCCCGAAATAGATCAAATCTGGAATGGCCTTGTTTCTGATTATCGCCATGAGGGACCAAAAACACAGAATTGTTACCGAACACGAGGCGAGTAGCGACAACCAGTTCGGCCAAGCAGTCCTCCGCAGCAACAGGACAATAGGCAAAACTGAGCAAATACCCCAAACGCAACTTACGCTGTAAAGACCGAACCATTCGTTCGAAGAAGCGCCGACAAACGATGCAGCGAAAAGCCACAAAAACGCGAGCGGAATCGCGGAGACGATGGATAGGATACTCACGCCTCCGTATAGCAACGAACCACTTCTTGAAAAAGGGTTCATCGGTCAACCAATCGCCTCAAATATTCCGGCCGCCGCCATCC
>CAXTMK010000105.1:0-16432 GCA_964245315.1 uncultured Acidobacteriaceae bacterium
ACATTTTGGGAAAAGCCACGGCGTACTTCGCGAAGGTGCAGCGATGAAGTACGCCCGGATTGAGCAGAACAAGCTGCGCTGGCCGGTGTGCATGCAGTGCCGCGTGTTGCGTGTGAGCGCGTCGGGATATCGTCAGCATCTGGCACGGCGAACAAAGCGCCTCACGCGCCGCCATCTGAGCGAGACGGCATTGCTGGTTGAGATTCGAGCGGTCTACAACGAGCTGCGCGGGGCCTGTTTATGGCCCCGCGTCTGGCGGCAACTGAAGGCCATGGGTGTGGGCGCCATGCACACAAGTCTGATTCTTTACCGTCGTTACCATAGCGGAGTTCAGAAGTCAGCCGAACGGCGAGGATTCGGGGACGGATCTACCCTACCAGACATAGGTGGCAACTATTCGGGGAGGGCCGGGCCTGCCGTCGATAATTTGAGTCTCCACGATCGCTTCGAAGTTCTGGTCCGGGCGGGGCAGAAGCTTGTTGCGTTTGAGGTCGGCAAGATACCGGTCGTCGGTGAGCACGCGGCTGGCGGCGATGGTCCCATTCTCACCGATGCCGGCGGCGACGATGACTACCTGCTCGGTCGTCCGGTCGTGGAACCTCGCGACGATGCCGTAGTCGTTGTTCATCTTGACGAACGGGGCCGCTGTATTGATGCTCCAGTGGCGATGCTCCGGGTCGGTGCGGTCCTGGATGGTGTAGTCGTCGGTCGAGGTGCGGACGAAGTGGAAGCGCAGCGGATCCGTGATGCGCATGGTCCACTGGTTATCGAACCCGGAGATGAGAACGACCGGCCCCTTCTGCAGATCGGAGAAGGAGGTGCTGGTTGAGGACTCGAGCGTACTCGTCTTCGAACGTATCGAAAGCACCTGCTGGATGCTGGACAGTGCCGTTGCGTCCGACACCGCGATCGGGTCAGAGGAGAGCGGATGTCCACTGATGGTCCAGGGTGCCGGGGCTACGGCATTGCCGTTGACCATCGCCACGACGGAGCCAACCGAGATCAGCACCGGGCCGTTCGCGTCCACTACCGGCTGCCAGAACAGGTCAGTCGCAGTGGCTCGGTGTAGACGGGGCACGGCTGCGGCAGCGGTCGCAAGCGCCAATGCGATAGCCAGACCGCCGCAGACACCGCGCCACCTCCTCTCCCGCATGTCATTCATGGGCGGCCGGCTCTCAAGCACGGGGAGAGGATGTAAAGGTGACGGGTAGGCTGCCGCCACGTCGATTTCCGTCGGCGCCAAAGTCCGGACAGGCTCAAGCGCAAGGGTGGGAGCATCTGCCAGGCGAAACTCCGGAACATAGGATCCGGGGCGCAGTTCGATCCTGAGTTCACGCTGGTGGTCGGGCTCGTAGTAGTACTGAGCCAGCCGCTTTCGAACCTCGCCGGCGGTGACGCGAACGACCGGGTCGGCATTCAGATCATAATCGGAAGCACGGCCAAACGCTTCGATCCCAACGATACGCTCCTTTAGTTCGTCGCCCTGTCCGTTCAGGGTCTTGCGGACGACGTAATCCAGAAAAAGCGGATATCGGCGGCTGTGGCTGAACAGGGGGCTGCTGCGCAGCCGACCAAGCTGCTTCTCCACGATCTCCGATGAAATGCCGTGATTTCTATTTCCATTCTGTCGATGCGCGCAGCTACCAGCCGTAGAAAGGTATCATACTCCCCATTTGCTCATTGCAGATACCACCTAAGCTGCACATAACAAACGTCGTCCATCAAAGCATCCCTTTAATGCAGTAGTACACCTGTTCGACCGCTATTTGAGGTAGGTAGGGTTGGCTCGCTCCTGGAAACAGGTTTTCGCACTGTCTATATAAGGATCACGATGCTCGACCATCACCACTCATCCCGTCTCAAGTTGGCCTGGCACCTCTGGCTGGCGCTCTGCGTGCTCGCGCAACCGGGCACCGCACAGCAGACGTTCGGATGGAAGCTGGCCTTGAGCGACGAGTTCGACGGCCCCATAGGCGCGCCGCCGGACGCGACCAGGTGGAAATTCCAGGCTGGGGCCGGGGCCGCAATCGCCGGCAACGATGAGGCGGAGATTTACTGCGCACGTGACTCCGCCCCGCCTTGTCGCGCCGACCAGCCGAACGCCTACCTGGACGGCCAGGGACACCTTGTTCTGGTCGCCGTCCGAACCGGCACCACTGTCAACATCGGCGCAACGAAGATCACTTCGCCCGTCTACACCTCTGCTCGGATTACGACCGTGCCGAGCTTTCGCTACGGACGCATCGAGGCGAGCATTCGGATTCCAGCAGCGGGCAAAGGAGTCTGGCCGGCCTTCTGGGCTCTTGGTCAGGAAGGCGGCGGCGTCCACTGGCCTGCGGTAGGCGAGATCGACGTGATGGAGCAATGGAATCCGCAGCCCGGCGCGCCCGACAAGATCGACGGCCTGACCACTCACGGCGCGGTCCACGGACCGCTGGCCCCCGGGTCGAACACCGGCTTTCTGGATCAGAGCGCAGACTTCGTCTTTCCCGCGGCCCCGTCCAATGGCTTGCACCAATATGCCGTCGAGTGGACGCCGGGCGAGGCGGATTTTTTCGTGGACGGCTACCTTTACCACCGCACTTCGGTCGGCTCCCTGACTGGTAAGGAGGTTTGGGAGCTGGATCGCGGGCCCTTTTCACTGCTTCTGAACCTGGCTATGGGCGGCGGGTTCTTCGGCTATCCCGATGCCAGCACCGGCGCCACGCCCACGATGGTGATCGACTACGTGCGGGTCTATCAGCCGGAGGAGAAGGCGCTTGCTCCGGGTTGGTCGAATGCGGATATTGGCGGCCCAGCCGAGGCTGGCACCGCAGTCCTGCGCAACGGCGTCTACGCAATTTCGGGCAGCGGCCTGGGGATCTCCGGACGATTCGACCAGTTTCAGTTCGCCTACAAACCGCTGGCCGCGGACGGCGAAGTGACCGCCCATGTACTCGACCAGACGTCGAAGGTCGCCCAGGCGAAGGCTGGGGTGATGCTTCGCGAAGGCCGTGGCGCTGCCGCGCCTTTCGCCCTGGCGTTTCTTTCGCCGGATGGGAGCGTTCACTTCCGCTTCCGTGCATCGCGCGGCGATGTCCCCGGCGAGATCCTGTACAAAGGCCCGGCAACCTGGCTGAAGGTCGGACGCATGGGCGACGTCTTCACCGGCTATGCCTCGGCCGACGGGAAGAAGTGGGATCCGATCGGCAATGCGAAGTTTTCCATGAAGCACGACCTCCTCGCCGGCCTTATCGCCACTGCCCGCGACAACAAGACCCCAAATTCCGTTCGCTTCGATTCGGTCGACATCACGCGCAGCGATGCAGCCTGCGACGGTGAGTCCGCGCCGCTGCCGGGCGTCATACAGGCTGAGCGCTTCGACGCCGGCGGAGCGGGATTCACCTACAGCGCGGAGTTCGGCGAGGCAGGTCCGGCGATCGAGCGCATCCCCGACGCGGCTGGAAGCGAGTCCAGCGCGGGCGGGTATTTTCTGAAAGGCCTGAAGGCAAATCGCTATATCAACTATTCCGTGAACGTCGTCAAGGATGGCGACTATGTCATCTCCGTCCGCGTGGCCTCCGCAGGTGCCGGTGGTTCACTGCACTTCAACCTCGACCAGAAGCCGCTTTCAAAGCCATTTGCCCTGCCCGATACAGGGGGCGAAGGCCAGTGGCGCGAGGTCCGGTCGCCGGGCATCCACCTGACCGGAGGCCAGCATACCCTCGCTCTCGTGACCGACTCCGCAGGCGCATCCGGCGTACTGGCCAACATCGATCTCTTTTCAGTTCGTCCGCAGTAATCGGCTTTGCGGAGCAACCTTCTCGCAGCCGCAGCGCACTTTCGCAATTCACGCTTCATCATTGTCTGGACGCAAATCGTATGTGCAACTGCATCGCAAATCTCACCCGCCAACGCGCCGATAAGCAGCGCAGATCGGGATCCTTCCCCAGAACGGCAATGCGAACGGCAATGCTCGGCCTGGCTATGCTGCCGGCCGGCGTTCTTACACTGCTTCCGCGCACGGCGCAGGCGCAGACCACCACCGCGACCCTGAGCGGCAACGTCGTGGACGATACCGGCGCCATCGTACCCAAGGCGGACGTGCTCCTCGTCAACAACAGCAACGGGAGTGTGCGCACCACCAAAAGCAACTCCGTCGGATCGTTCGTCTTCGCCGCTGTCCCCACCGGCGACTACACCGTTACGGTCAAGTTTATTGGCTTCAAGAGCAACGTCATCACCGGCATCCACCTGAACCCGCAGGACACGCAAAACCTCACCAGGATCGTGCTACAGGTCGGCGAGGTAAGTCAGGTCATTGACGTTACGGCCAGCGATTCGGGACTGAGCAACTCCGGCGAACGCAGCACGCTCATCACCAGCAAGGACATCCAGAAGCTGTCGATCGAAGGTCGCGACGTGGGCGAACTGGTCAAGATGCTGCCCGGTTTTGCGATCGCCCAGACCTCGGTCGGGATCGACAACACGGCTTACGACCCAGGCAGGTGAGCGTGACCGGCGCCCTGCGCTCCTACGCGGCCAACGGAAATGGGGCCAACAGCGTCACGCTGCTCTCGGATGGCGCGAACGTCTCCGACCCCGGCAACTACGGCGACTCGACCCAGAACGTAAACTCCGACATGATCGAAGAGGTCAAGGTACAAACCTCGAACTTCACCGCCGAGACCTCGAACGGCCCGATCGTGGTGAACGCGGTCGGCAAGTCCGGTACGAAGGATTTCCACGGCGAAGTCTACGCCTACGCCCGCACCTACCAGCTGAACGCGCAGGACTGGCTCTCGAAGTACGAAGGACAGTTGAAACCGGCGGACCGTTACGTCTATCCGGGCGGCAATCTCAGCGGGCCCATCAAGATCCCCGGCACGAACTTCAACCATACCAAGAAGCTCACTTTCTTCGTCGGCGCGGAGGACTATGCGCAGCGCAACATCTACGCCTACGGCAGCGCGTCCCAGGCCATTGCGCACGCTTTGGTGCCTACCGTCGCGATGCGTGCGGGTGATTTCAGCTGTGGCTCGCTGCAGGCCTACCTGGGCTCGGCCATCATCAGTGGATGCAATCCAAACGGCAGCACCATTATCGCAAACGCCGCGTACAACAACATCGCCGCCGTCCCTACGCAGGCGCGCGACGGTTCACACATCACCAACGGACAGATCAACTCAACCTTCTTCGACCCCGGCACACTCGCGCTGCTGAACACCCTCCCGCTGCCGAACAGCGCACCGTTGAACGGCTTCAACTACTTCCGTACCAACCTGGTGAATAACAACCTGTGGCAGGGACGCACGCGCGTCGATTATTCCTACTCCGACAAAGTGAAGCTCTTCGGCACCTACAACGTCGAACGCGGAAGTCAGGGCGTGCCCGAGGTGCCGTACTACTCGCCCTCGCAGAGTGCGCCGATGGGCGGTATCGATACCCCGGGCGGCGGCCTGATCAGCACGGTCAACTCGCAGACCGGCGGCTTGAACCTGACAATCATCCTCTCGCCACGCATGACCAACGAGTTGCAGGCGAACATGACCTGGCTGCATCAGGCGTTCGTGCCCAAGACGCCGAGTGCGCTGCTGAAGACCACCATCGCCTATCCCACTTCTTACTATGGCCTTTCCAATCCGGCGACCTCGACGGCCGCGAATCCCGTCCCGATCAGCAACAGCACGCAGTTTCCTGAGTTCGCCGACTACGGCACGGATGGCCTGCCGCTGGATCTGGCACCGGACTTCACCGTCGGCCAGCCCTATGCGACCAAGACGCTTCCCTCGATTGCGGATAACTTCACGTTTGCGCTGAAATCGCACACCCTGAAGGCCGGCGCCTACGTTCAGAAGGTCGTCAACAATCAGCGGCTGACATCAGCGGTTTCAAGCACCAGTGGACGCATCGCCGACTACTACTACGGAGCCACCTTCACCGATCCGAACGGGGCAACTGTCTACAGCAGCGGCAACTATCTTGCGAACTTCTTACAGGGGGAGATCGAACAGTTCAGCCAGCAGAACGCGGAACCCCAGCAGAACCTCTACTTCTGGAACATCAACGGGTACGTCACCGACTCCTGGAAGATTATTCCGCGCCTCACGGTCGACTACGGCATTCGCTTCGAACACCTTGGGCCCTGGCAGGACGCGCATGGACAAGGCATCGCGGTCTTCGACCCTACCACCGCGGGCAATCCACTCAGCGCCCACCAGGGCTATACCTACCACGGCATCAACCCGTCGATCCCGAACGCGGGCGTGGCCGCACGCTTCGCGTTCTATGAGCCACGTGTCGGTATGGCCTTCGATCCGTTCGGAAATGGCAGGACAATGCTGCGCGGCGGCTGGGGCATGTATCGCAACCACGACAACTGGAATGTGATCCAACTGCCCGCCGCCCAGGCGCAGGGTGTCACCGTCACCAACGTCTCGGGCGGCGCCGGCATTGACTTGAAGCAGATCGGCGCGAGCAACGTTGCAGGTACAGTTGGCGCGGGGAACTTCAACTCCGGCTCGGCCTCGGCGAACAATTACGTGGTTGACCGCAATGACAGCGAGCAGCCGCTGACCTATACGTACAGCGCCACGGTAGATCAGGAGATGCCGAAGAACGTGCACTTCGAGATCGCCTATACCGGCAACCAGGGACACTATCTCACCGCACAAAACGTGAACAACCTCGGACTGTCGCTGCAGAACATCAACCCTGTTCCTCTGGGAGCGTTCTTTCATCCCGACCCTGTCACCGGCGCGGTGGTTCCGCTTGGTGCGATCGACAGCCTCGGCACGGCGCAGGTCAACGACTATCGCCCGTACAACCAACCAGGCAATGTCTACGAGCCGCGTCACATCCTCTACTCCTACTACAACGGCCTGCAGACCAGCCTGAACAAGCAGAGCGGACGGCTGAGCTATGGCGTGAACTACACCTGGAGCAAGGCGCTCGGCATCAAGGATGGCTTCTACAACGGCAACGCCGTGGATGCCACCAACCTGCGCAACAACTACGGCGTGCTCTCGTTCGATCGCACCAACATCTTCAACGCGAGCTACAGCTATGACGAAGGCGCACCGTACAAGGGCGAACGCGCACTGCGCATCCTGCTCAACAACTGGGCCGTCTCCGGAATCACGGGTTTGCAGAGCGGTCCTAACCTGCAGGCGACCTACTATGCGAACTTCAACCTGGTCGGCAAGCTTGGACCCAGCGGCGGCACGCAGCTGAACGTGGATAATAAAACTTTTCTGGGCACGCCCGATGTGCAGCTACAGTCGTTGACGATCTGCAATCCCGCGAGCCATATGGCGCCCCATCAGTTAGTCAATGGCAGCTGCTTCCAGCTTCCGCAGGTCGGACAGAATGGGCCGTTCAACTATCCGTACGTTCACGGGCCGGCCTTCATCAACAGCGACCTGACGCTGGTACGCAACTTCCCGCTGACTGAGAAGCGCAATTTGCAGTTTCGCTTCGCCGCGTTCAATTTTCTCAATCATCCGCTGACGAGCTTCTCAACTTCCTTCCCCCAGCAGGTACAGCTCAACCTGAGCAATCTCTCCGCGACCGGGTATACCGCCAATCCTGCTACGGCCACACCGGCCCCAGGGTTTGGTGTCTCGACGATCAAAGAGGGCCGGCGGGTTGTAGAAGTCGCGGCGAAGTTCACGTTCTAAGGCACACCACCGAAAATTTTTGAGGAGTAGATATGCGCACTCTCGATGTAACGAAGACAGCTACCAAATTCGCGGCACTCTTGTTTGGCTTGAGCATAGCGGCCACGGCGCAGACCTTCACCCCGCCCGCTGCCGCCACATCCTCCACCTCCATGCCGTACAGCGGCCTTGTGCAGTCGCAGGCCCTTGCCGTCGACTCGAACGGCGACATCTTCTACTCGCTTCCGGCCTCGGGCGGCCTGGTGGAGCAGCCCGCAAATGGCGGCGCGCCGATCACGCTCTATACACTGGCGTCCGGCGGCGGAGGCTATCCCAAAGGCGTCGCCGCCAACGACACCTACGCCTACATCACCGACTACTCCGGCAACCTCTGGCAGGTGCCGATCGCAGGCGGTGCGGCGACCAATATCCTGAATTCCTGCGGCCCAATCGACGGCTACTACCTCGGAACACAGGAGGTCGCGGTCGACGGTCTCGGCAACGTCTTCGTCGCCGGCAACAACGAGAACTCGCTCTTCAAGATCACGCCCGCCGGCGCATGCTCCGTCGTAGCGGGTGTGACGCTCGACGCCAACTCGCATGTCTCCGCCGACGCGCTGGGAGATCTCGCCTACGTGACCGGCGGCGTGCTTTACAGCCTGCCCGCCGGCGCGACTGCATCGGTCGTCGTGCCCGGCACCTTCAACAGCATCATCGGCCTGCGCGCGGACGCAGCGGGCGACGTCTTCGTCACCACTTACAGCGGCATCGTCGAAGTGCCGTTCCTCAACGGAGCGCTCAACGGCACACTTGCCTTCACCGTACTTACCGGCAGTTCGCAAAACGACGTGGCCGTCGCGCCGAACGATGTCATCTATACGACGGACGGAACCAATATCTTCAAAAACGTTTTGGGCGCAGCGCAATACGGCGCAACCGCGGTTGGAACCGCATCCTCGGTGCAGACCGTGACTGCCATCTTCAACAGCGCGCAGGTGCTCGCCGGTTTCCGTTACGCAAGCGGCACCAGCGCTTCTACCGAGATCGCCAATCCAGGTACAGGAAGCTGCGCGATCGGACAGAGCTACGCGGCTGGCTCCTCCTGCACGATCAACCTGACCTTCACGCCGCAGGGGCTTGGCGCGCGCAAGGGCGCTGTCGTCCTGTCGTCCGCGGCTGGTGTTATCGGCGTTGCAGCGATCACAGGACAAGGCTCCGGCGCCGGCCTGGTGCTCGATCCGGGAACACAGTCCAATCTCGGCAGTGGATGGCAGTCGCCCTCCGGCATCGCTGTAGGTCCCGGTGGCAAGGCGCTGGTAGCAGACAAAACTGCGGGCACGCTCTCGTATCTCGCGGCGGGCAGCAGCACCGCCGTGGTGATCGCCTCCGGGCTCACGCAACCCGGTGCGGTGGCCGAGGCTCCGGACGGCACTGCCTACGTCGCCACCTCCACCGGCTCGATCATGCAGGTGCCTTACAACGGCAGCGCATACGGCGTTGCCGCAACCGTTCTCACCGGTCTCAAGTCGCCGGGCGGCCTGGCTGTCGGTCCCAGCGGAAGCCTGTACGTTGCCAACACCGGCGCGGGAACGGTCGTGCAGTATCCCAGCCAGAGCGGCACACGCGACTTCGCCGCCGCAATCAACGTAGGCAGTGCCTTCAAGTCCCCCGCGGGTCTGGCCTTCGATGCAAGCGGCAACCTCTTCGTCGCCGACAGCTCCGCAGGCAGCATCTTCAAGCTCGTGGGGACAGCATCAAGCGCCGTAGCTACCGGTCTCACCTCTCCGACAGCGGTTGCGGTCGACGATGCAGGCAGTTTGTATGTCCAGCAGACCGGCAGCGCCACCGTGCTTCGCATTCCCTACATCAACAGCAGCTTGGCAGCAACAATACCACCGCACTCGGCACGGGCCTGACTACGGTGGCATCGTTCGCCGCAGACAGCGCGGGCAATCTGTACGTCGCAGACTCCGGTGCTCCTGCCGTGGTGGCCATCCGGCGCACCGCCGGCTCGTTGAATCTCGGCAAAATTAACGTCGGCTCCTCGAGCACGGCTCAGAGCCTGAGCCTTAGCAATGACGGAGACCTGTCGCTCGCGTTCGGCTCGCCGCTCTTCACGACCGTGGGCAACACCACCGATTTTACCGTCAGTTCTTCCGGCTCGAACGCATGTTCCGGCGGCGGTACTTTGATCACCGGAAGCCACCTGCGGTATCGCCGCCACCTTCACCCCCACCGCAACGGGAGCCCGTACCGAGACGCTCACCATCAGTTCCAAGGCCGTGAACGCGACGTCGATTACCGGCACCTTCAGTGGTACCGGCGTCAACCTGCCGAAGACCACTTTGGCCCTTACCACCAACCCTATCGGCACGGTCAGCTATGGAACTTCCGTGAGGGCAACGGCGGTGGTGGCGGCGCCCGTCGGCTCTGCGCCGGCGCCAACCGGCACGGTAACGTTCCTGGTAAACGGGGTCTCGTACAAGGTCGTCACACTGGCCGGTGGCACCGCCTCCGCGACCGTCACGGGGCTTCCGGCCGGGAGCAACACCATCGACGCAAGCTACAGTGGAGACACCAACTACGCCGCCAGCTCAGGCACGACCCAGACGATCACGGTCACGCTCGCACCCACCTCGACCACGTTCAACAGCAGCATCAGCAGCGCGTCGCCGGTAGCGCCAGGCGCCAGCGTAACCCTTACGGCCACTGTGCTTTCGGCCGTGACTGGCGCGAAGCCGACCGGCACGGTCAACTTTGTAAGCAATGGAACGACCCTGGCCTCAGCTGCCCTCAACGCATCCACCGGCATCGCCACGGTAGTCACCACGGCTCTGCCTGCGGGTGTCTATTCGATCACGGCCGTCTATGGGGGTGATTCCGGGTTCTCAACCTCCACCTCCGCAGCAATCGGCGTTTCGATCCGCACGCCACAGTTCGACATCGGTAACGCGCCCACCACGCTCAATGTCGCTGCGCCCGGATCGGTCAGCACGACCTTCAGCATCATTCCCGTCAGCGGATACGTCGGCGGCGTCGACATGGCGTGCTCCGGCCTGCCGGCCAACACGCAATGCACCTTCCTGCCCGCGACTGTCGCCCTCAACGGCGGTACCGCGGCGCAGAGCGTGCAGCTGAGCATCGCCACCTACACTCCGCCTCCTACGACTGTAGCTGCTTGGATGACCCCTCTCGGCGCTCTTCTGCTCCTGGGAGTGTGGCGGAGGCGCAAGGGGCTGAGCATCGCCAGCTTCGCTACGACGCTTGCGATTGTGCTGGCCTTGGGCATGGCATTGGCTCCGCTCAGCGGCTGCGGCAGCACCTCCACCCCGACTCCCAAGGGCTCCTCGACTGTGACGGTTACTCTGATCGGCACAGCGAACGGCACAACGACCGTCCCGGTGAACGGCGTCGGGAACCTCCGTCCGAAGTCCTTCAGCTTTACTCTCAACGTGCAGTAACAATAACGGCGCGGAGCTTCGCAGCTGCGAGGCCCGCGCCGTTATTGTTCTTCATCGCATTATAGAGCGGACACAACATGAAAACCTATTTTTCCCGCCGTGACTTTGGACGTGTGCTCGGCGCGACGGCTGTCGTCTCCACGGCGTCGCCCTCCTACGCTATTGAGGGCGCGCTACCGACCGTCGCAGAGTCGCGCTTTCCCGCCGGCTTCGTCCGGGGTTCTGCAACAGCCTCCTATCAGGTGGAGGGTTCGGTACACGAGGCGGGTCGCGGACCCTCCATCTGGGACACCTTCTCCCACACACCGGGCAAGGTGGCCAACCACGACACCGGCGATGTCGCCGACGACTTCTTCCACCGATACCGTAACGATGTGCAGCTCATGAGTTCGCTTGGCATCAAGGCCTTTCGCTTCTCGGTCGCATGGCCGCGCATCTTTCCGCAGGGCAGCGGGGCGCCCAATCCGCAGGGACTCAATTTTTATCTCAGGCTGGTAGAAGAGTTGAAGAGCCATGCGATAGAGCCATTCTGCACGCTCTATCACTGGGACATGCCACAGGCTCTCCAGGATCGCGGCGGATGGGAGAACCGCGACACCGCCTATCGCATCGCGGAGTATGCCGGCTACGTCTCGCGCAGCTCTCAGGTGCCGGGGTCAAAAACTTCTTCACCATGAACGAGATTCGCACCTTCGTGGAACTCGGTTATGGCGATGGGACTCATGCGCCGGGCCTGCAGGTAGGACGCAAACGTCTCGCGCAGTTGAACCACTATGCTTTGCTCGGCCACGGACTCAGCGTGCAGGCGATTCGCGCCCACGCAGTCGCCGGCACACAGGTCGGCGTGGCCGAAAACCCCATAGCACCAGTTCCTGTAACGCCTTCCGCCGCCGACATAGACGCCGCCCGCACCGCGATGCGCGAAGAGAACGCGTCCTATCTCACGGCGATTCTGGAAGGCCGTTACACAGATCGCTACCTCGCCAAGATGGGTGCGGATGTCCCTCATTTTACCGTGGAGGAGATGCATATCATCGCCACCCCGCTGGACGCCCTGGGCCTTAACCTTTACACCTCCACGTACGTGCGTGCGAGCCACTCACCCGCCTTGTACGAGGTTTTTCCGCTGCCACCCGATTTTCCCCACATGGCAAGCTCATGGCTGACGGTCAGCCCGGAGTGTCTCCATTGGGGGCCGCGGCTGGTGAACGAGTGCTGGCAGCCCAGGGCCATCTACATCACGGAGAATGGCTGCTCTGCCAATGACGTCCTTACCCCAGGCGGTGAGTGCCTCGACACAGGGCGCATCATGTACCTGCGTAACTGTCTCACGCAACTTGGACAATCGCTCGCGGAGGGCGCTCCTGTGAAGGGCTATTTCGTCTGGAGCCTTCTGGATAACTTTGAATGGGCCGACGGCTACGAGAAGCGTTTCGGCATCGTGCATGTCGACTTCAGGACGCAGAAGCGCACGCCTAAACTGAGCGCGCACTTCTATCACTCTGTAATCAACGGAAATGGGAAAACTCTGTAGCAGCTTCATGCGGCGGGATTTCGGCAGTCCGCAAAGGAGAAACTCCGGCGCACAGAATAATGTTGCGGGTGAAACCGATTTGTCTCCTGACTCGAGCGCTTCTTTCGCATAGCAAGGAGCACTGATGGCATTGCACATCAACAACACGAGCACCTCTAACGATTTCGAGTCTCGCAGCTAAACGGATACGCGCAATACGGTTGCGACGGCAACGTAATTTGCCGGACATTTTCGCCACTTCGCAACTTGCAGAAGACGCCTGCGCAGAGATTCGCTAAGATTCGCGCTTAATGAAAGTAGGCCCTGCAGCGTCAGATTTGCGGCAACCCACCATCCACGCAAAGTTCGCTGCCATTGACAAAGCTCGAATCGTCCGAGGCCAGGAACAGAGTCACCGTTGCGATCTCCTCTGGCCGTCCAGGCTCTTGTCGAGGAATCATCGCGCGCATCTGGTCTCTCATCGCGGCAGGTGCCGCTTGCATCGCCGCTGTCCAACGAGCACAGTCAGGGCACATTGAGGAAAAGCAAAGGGCCAAGCCCATTTGGATTCGGCCCATGAACCGGTTGGACTGTTTTGGTGCGGAGGAGGGGACTTGAACCCCTATGCCAGTGAAGGCGCTAGCACCTCAAGCCAGAGGACAGTGTATCACTGAGTTTCGTGGAGCCTCAAGTCGTTGATTCTGTTGTTGGAGCTGTATCGCTCTGTTTCGCCTGTTTTCGTACAACTGCTACAAATCTGCTACAGAGTTTGCTGCCTTCATCCGCCGCTCCATGAACTCTTTTGCAATGCTCAGATCGTCGGCGTCAACGATATTGTAGCGACGCTCCATCGAGTCCGTCTTGTGACCGCTGATCTTCATACGTATCACTTGGGGTACCCCAGCGCGACGCATATTTCGGACGGCGGTCCTTCGGAGGTCGTGGAAGTTCAGGTCAGGAACTCCGGCCTTCTTGCAGGCGTCGTCCCATGCCGTTCGAAAATCCTTAATCTGGCGACCGTGTCGATTGAAGACCCAGGGCGAGTCCGGCCACTGGGTGTCGCGCTCGGTCTTGGACTGGATAAGGAGGTCCCTCATGTCCCCTTCGAGAATTGGAACTGATCGTCCTTCCCGGTTCTTCGTCTCGTCGGGTTCCAACGCGATGAGGCCACCTTCAAAGTCAATCTGCGGCCAACGGATGTCCAGCAATTCTCCCTTCCGTATCCCGGTGATGTACCCGCAAACGAAGAGAGGCTTGAGTTCATGTGGCAGAGAGTCACGCAGGAGCGTGTACTGGGCGTCCGTGAGGAAACCCTTCCGAACGGTGGTTTCCTTCACCATTGGAAAATAGGGAACTGCGTTGATCTTCGGCGGCGTTCGCTTCCGCGCATTGTGGAATGCGGTACGCATGATTGAGAGCTCGCGGTTGACCGTCGCATCGCTAGACCCAGCGCCCTTTCGGGCTTCCCGATACCTGTCCATCAGGTCTGTTGAAAGTCGCGCCGCCCGAGTCTTGCCAAAGAAAGGTCGTAGGTTTTTCTCAACAACGAGTTTCCAGATGTAGCGAGTGGACTCTTCGATGTCGCTCTTTAGAACATCGTCGAGAAGTTCACCGATTAGGACTCGATCGGGTGTGCCCCCCGTGATCTCGCCTCGATGTTTCTTCGCAATCAACTGCTCGCGCAATTTGATCGCGTCGGACTTCTTGGTTGATTTTGTCGATCTTGAAATCCGCTTGTTGTCTACGCAAACCGCGACCCACCAAATATCGCCACGGAGGAAGATTGTGCCGGCCCCATAAGAGTTCTTTGCCATGACAGTAGTGTAGCAAAGAAGCTAGTGCGTTTCAATATGTATTCTTCTCAATCCACGCGTCAAGGTCTCGGCGGTGGAGATGCACTCTCCGTCCGCTTCGCACGACCGGAAGATCCTTCTGGAAGATAAGGTGTTGAACGGACTGTTCTGACCGCCCGAGGTAAACGGCAGCCTGCTTGACATCCAACAATACGGGCTGCACTTCTCCGGTGGAAATTCGCGCAAGCTCAGATTTGAGCAGGGCTGCAACCTCGCTCGCCAGAGCCTTTGCCAGACCGGAAATCGCAGGGTCACCGGCCCCTTCAATCGCTAAACTGTGGAATCTCATCGCCGCCGCTCCTACTGGGAAAAGGGTCGAGTATCCGTGGAAACTGACCCCGCTGTGCATATCGTCGTTTGAATGGGCGATGGCGTCCAATTGTTTAGATCGATGGCACCATCGCTTCCGGCGATGGCTACACCACACCGGCGATCATGTCTAGTTGACGAACCCGATACTCCTTGTGGAAAATTGGAGAGGAAGACAGTTTTACCGCACGACCAGTGACTCGAAGTGTCCACCGCACGCCTGAGCACCGGGGGCCCCCATGAGCGATTACGATCAGTTGGAATTCCGTCATTTGAAGTACATCAAGGCAGTCGCCGAGGAGCGTAGCTTCACCGCCGCTTCCGATCGGGTTCACATCACCCAATCCACCATCAGTACCCAAATCAAACATCTTGAGGAGTTCTTTGGAATAGACTTTTTCTCCAGGGAACCGGTTGAGCTGACTCCGTTTGGCGTTCTCCTCTTGGCTGCGGGTGAAGATCTCCTGGAGCTTCGCGAAGAGATCGTCGACATGTTGCTCGCTCTGCGAACCGGCGAGATCACGCCTTTGAGACTCGGTTTCTCTTCTCTTGTGGAGAAGGAAACTTTGCACTCGATCACCGAAACAATCCGCCGAATCTTCCCCTACTGCGACATCCACACTGACGGAGACGAAATTCAAGCGTTAGTGGATCGAGTCGATGCGGGTGACCTCGATGGAGCACTCGTCACATTACCGGTCGAGCACAGGTCTGACTTGACGACGTGCATCGTAGAACGCGACCCCCTTTATGTGTGTATGCGCAGCGACGATCCGCTTGCAGCGCATGAAGCGATACCCGCGCACTTATTGAATGGCAAACTCTCCCTCTTTCAATATCCGAAGGTCCATCATGCCGCCCATGTTCGACTGCTTGAACTGCTGCGTGGCGTTGGCGTCACGCCGAGGAAAGCCAATCCCAATGCGAATCGAGACCAGATTCAATGGATGGTGCATCAGGGTCAGTGTTACGCCTTGTTCCGTAAGGGTTCGCGGCTGATGCCGGGCCTAACGTGCCGCCCGATACATGGCATTGATTGGACAATCGACACCGCCGTCATTCTCAAGCCAAAGTCGCAGCATCCAGCTTTGGCAATGTTGATGCGCGAAGTGAGGAAGCGGTCAGTTCAGACCAGCCCAAAGTGGGCTCGCACAAAGTCCGTGGTCGAGTCCCCTCGTGCTCGTAAGAAGAAGCCCCAATCAGTGACCGGGAATTCTAAGAATGCGCGGTCATTACATAGAGCTATCTGAATAGCGAATTGCCTATCGTTTCGAGCGATGATGCAATCGTAAAGATGAATTGGACGGCGGACATTCTTCTCCCTAAAGTCAGGGCATATCACGACTGCAACCCAGTCGTTGGAGATGCCGATGATTCGCAGGAACCATGATGTAAGCCGCCCAAACGTCAACCAGACCTCTTCCCAGTTCGCCACCGGGTGTACTCACAACCTCAAGAACAGACTGGCCCACGCTGCCCGCGTGATGGCTCCCGCCCTCTTTGCGCTCACATTCGCGAGCGTTGCCCATGCCCAAGGAACGATGGACTTCTCCGGCGCTCAGACGCTTATGGGGACGTTCAAGACGTTCGCCATCTATGCGGGCGCTGTCATCTGTTTCGGCGGTTTGATCTTCGCCGGCATTCGGATGATGAGCGGTC
>CAXTMK010000106.1:0-3487 GCA_964245315.1 uncultured Acidobacteriaceae bacterium
GAGGGGTGGCGAACGCGGGTCGGGCGCGTACATCCCCACCTCAAACGATAGAACCGGTTGAGATGGGCACCCGAACGGTTGTGGCCGTCGGTCAATCGATGGAGATCTTACGCAGGAGCTTGAAGTTGGAGAGCATCTGGCCGGTGCCGAGCACGACCGAGGCGAGCGGGTCGTCGGCGATGGAGACGGGCAGGCCGGTTTCCTCGCGGATGCGCTTGTCGAGATTCTTGATCAGGGCGCCGCCGCCGGTCAGGACGATGCCGCGGTCTGAAATGTCCGCGGATAGTTCCGGAGGGGTTCTTTCCAGCGCGACGCGGATGCCGTTGATGATGGTGGCGATGCACTCGGCGAGCGCCTCGCGAATCTCGGTGTCGTCGATGATGATGGTCTTGGGGACGCCCTCGATAAGGTTGCGCCCGACGATCGACTTGGTGATGGGCTGGTCGAGCGGGTAGGCGGAGCCGAGTTCGATCTTGATCTGTTCGGCGGTGCGCTCGCCGATGAGCAGGTTGTACTTGCGCTTGATGTAGGTGATGATGGCCTCGTCCATCTGATTGCCGGCCATCCTGACGCTCCGGGAATAGACGATGCCGGCGAGCGAGATCACAGCGATATCGGTGGTGCCGCCGCCGATGTCCACTACCATGTTGCCGCCGGGCTCGGTAATGGGCAGCCCGGCGCCGATGGCGGCGACCATGGCCTGTTCGACCAGATGCACTTCAGACGCCTTGGCGCGATACGCCGAGTCCATGACGGCGCGCTTTTCCACCTGCGTAATTTCGCTGGGCACGCCGATCACGATGCGGGGATGAACCATCATCTTGCGGTTATGCGCCTTTTGAATGAAGTAGTTCAGCATCTTCTCGGTCTGCTTGAAGTCGGCGATAACGCCGTCCTTCATGGGCTTGATGGCGACGATGTTGCCGGGGGTGCGGCCGAGCATCTCCTTAGCCTCCTTGCCGACGGCTTCGATCTCTCCGGTGACCTGATTCACGGCGATGATCGACGGCTCGTTGACGATGATGCCCTTGCCGTGGGCGAAGACGAGGGTGTTGGCGGTGCCGAGGTCGATGGCGAGGTCGGACGAAAAAAGGCTGAACAGCGAGCGCATGTTGTGCACTCGCGAATACCGCATCTGAAAGTTATTGGAAGACATTGGGCTGAATCGGTCCTGACGCTTTCTGGTGACGAGAATTGCGTAAGTCTTCATTGTACGCGCACAAAGCAGGGACGAGGGACCAGGGTACAGGGACTGGATCTCTCAGAGAATGCGATACTTTAAGATGGGGAGTGCTGAGTTATGACGATTGGCGTGCCGAAGGAAGTGAAGGACCATGAGAGCCGGGTTGGCGTTACTCCGGCGGGCGTGAAGGCGCTCGTCGAGGCCGGGCACACCGTGCTGGTGGAGACCAATGCAGGCGCGCTTTCGGCGTTTCCGGATGACGAGTATCAGAACGCCGGCGCGGAGATCGTCGGCTCGGCGTACGACGTGTGGCGGCTGGCGGATATGGTCGTCAAGGTAAAGGAGCCGGTCGAAAAGGAGTACCGCAACTTCCGCGAAGGGCTGGTGCTGTTCACCTACCTGCACCTGGCGCCGTTGCGCGAGCTTACCGATGCGCTTTTGGAAAAGAAGGTTACGGGGATTGCGTATGAGACGGTGCGCGATCGCGCGGGCACGCTACCGCTGCTGACTCCCATGAGCGAGGTCGCCGGACGCATGAGCGTGCAGGGTGGCGCGACGTATCTCGAAAAAGAGCATGGCGGTCGCGGGGTTTTGCTGGGCGGCGTGCCGGGTACGCCGCCGGGCAATGTGTGCATTATCGGAGGCGGGATCGTCGGGACGAACGCGGCGAAGATCGCGCTGGGGATGGGCGCTCGGGTGACGATCGTGGATCTGAGCCTGAACCGTCTGCGGGAGATTGACGATATTTTTGGCGGGCGGGTCCTTACGCTGGCCAGCAATAGCTATAACGTGGAACGCGCGGTGTGCGAGGCGGACCTGGTGATTGGCGGCGTGCTGATTCCGGGTGCGGCGGCGCCAAAGATCGTGACCAAGGCGATGGTCGCGAAGATGAAGAAGGGCGCGGTGATTGTGGATGTGGCGATCGATCAGGGCGGATGCATCGAGACGGCGAGGCCGACGACGCATACCGATCCGAGCTATGTGGTCGACGGCGTGGTCCATTACTGCGTCACGAACATGCCGGCGGCGGTTCCGTATACCTCGACGCTGGCGCTGACCAATGCGACGTTCCCGTATTTGATGAAGCTGGCGAAGCTGGGCGCGCTGGCGGCGATACAGGAAGATAAAGGCATCGCCGAGGGCGTGAACACGTATGAAGGCACGCTGACGTATGCGGCGGTCGCGCAGGCGCAGGGCCGGGAGTGGAAGGCGATTTCGCAGCTGGTTTAGAAACAGGGAACAGGGAGCAGGGAATAGGGAGTAGAAGACACGGCGCCTTTACTACTCCCTACTCCCTACTCCCTGTATTGTGGAGGCTACTTGACGACGAGCGCGCAGCAGCGGAAGGGCTGGATCATCGGGCTGGGCGCCGGATTTCTGGTGCTCTTCCTTGGATTTGCCGCGCTGAACGCGTTCAAGATCGAGTTCCTCAGTCCCGCGACGACGGGGCAGATCGTGCTGTTTACGGCGCTGTCTTCGCTGGCGTTTCTGGTCTTCGTCGCCGTGCTGGTGATGCTGGCACGCAACCTGCTGAAGCTGTATGCGGACCAGAAGAGCAAGGTGATGGGAAGCAGGCTGCGCAGCCGCATGTTGTGGGGCGCGGTACTGGTCAGCCTGCTGCCGATTACGCTGATGTTCTTCTTCAGCTACGGCCTCTTGAATCGCGCGGTAGAGCGCTGGTTTCAGCAGCCGGTGGTCACGCTTCGCGACGATTCGAATCGCATGGCGCAGCTGCTGGCGCAGTATGCGACCTCGAATGCGCGGGTGGAGGCGGAGAGCATCGCCGCCGGTCTGCCGCCGCTGTTTCCGGTACGCGACGGCAAGGGCGAACTCGTCAATGGCGAGGCGGTGAAACGCGTTTTGCAGCAGCACGAGCTTACGCTGCAGGGCGGCTTTGTGGTGGTCTTTCGCGATGGCAATGCGGTAGCTGCGCTGAATGTGCCGCAGCATGCGGGGTCAGGCGCAACCGTTAAGCCGCTGGTGCCTAACGCCGCGCAGGCCGATGACGACGCGGAACCCAGCCCCGGCGATAAGGGGGAGACGCTGGACTCCGGCGATCCTGCGAATGCGGCGCTGCTGGCGGCGGCGGAGCGCGGCAACAATCCGGTCTTTACGCTGGCCGGGCACGACTTCGCGCTGGGATCGGCGACCCTGGTGAAGCAGGGCGGGCGCGAGAACGGCTCCGTGGGCAGCGTGGTGACGGGGCTGCCGCTGCCGCAGGGTATGTCTTCGACCATGGAGGATCTGCACAAGGCCGCGGCGGCTTACATGCAGCTGGTGCAGGCGCGCAAATCGGTGCGTACC
>CAXTMK010000106.1:3497-16356 GCA_964245315.1 uncultured Acidobacteriaceae bacterium
GCGTACCTACTACATGATTCTGCTGATGATGATGACGAGCCTGGCGCTGTTCGCGGCGAGCTGGCTGGCGCTTCATCTGTCCAAGCAGGTGACCAAGCCCGTCGAGGCGCTGGCCGATGCGATGGCTGCGATCGCAGCGGGAAACTATGGGCATCGCGTGGAAGAGAGCGCGACCGAAGAGCTGGGCGAGCTGGTGCGGAGCTTCAACCATATGGCGGAGGATCTGGATAGCAGCCGCGCGCAGGTGGAGGCGTCGACGCAGCTTCTCAGTCACGCGAATGCGGCGCTCGAGGCACGGCGCAGCGAGTTGGAGACGATGCTCGAGACGATTCCGAATGGGGTTGCGACGATCGATGCGAGTGGGCGGATTCTGCTGACGAATCGCGCGCTGTCGGAGATGCTCGACCCCGGCGGCCAGCAGCCGTTCATTGGGCGCAGGCTGGTCGATGTGTTTCCGTCCGAGGTGATCGAGGCGCTGGATCGACTGATGCGGCGCAGCCATCGCATGGGTTCGGCTTCGGCCGAGATGGAGATGACCGTCGGCGCGGGCACGCTGAATATCGCCGCCACGGTGGGCTTGCTGGAAGGGCAGACCCGCGAGCATCTGGGCTATGTGATCGTGCTCGAAGACGCGACCGAACTGCTGCGCGCGCAGAAGCAGAGTGCATGGAAAGAGGTGGCGCGGCGCGTGGCGCATGAGATCAAGAATCCGCTGACGCCGATCTCTTTGAGTGCCGAGCAAATTGGAAGACATATAGAACGGCTGGATGAGACGCTGCACGAGGCGCATACGGAATCGGCTTCGGTGGCGGTGATCCGGCGGTGCAGCGAGGTGATCTCGGCGTCGGTTCAGAGCATGCGTGTGCTGGTGGACCAGTTCGCGTCGCTGGCGCAGTTTCCGACGGCGATGCCGCGGCCGGCGGATTTGAATACGATCGTTGAGAACTCGCTGGCGCTGTTTGCGGGAAGGACGCAGGATATCCGCATCGTGCGCAGGCTCGAGAGTGGGCTGCCGCTGGTGCTTGCCGATCCGGAATCGATGAAGCGCGCGCTCGGGAATCTGGTTGACAACGCTGTCGAGGCGATGCAGCATAGCCTGCTGCGCGAGCTGTGGGTTTCGTCGGGGCTGCTGCCGAACGGCATGGTGGAGTTGACGGTCGCGGATACCGGCGCAGGGCTTACGGACGAGATGCGCGAGCGTCTGTTTCTGCCCTATTTTTCTACCAAGCAGCGTGGCACGGGCCTGGGATTGGCGATTGCAGCGAAGATCATTCAGGAGCACGGCGGCTCCATTCGCGCGGAGAAGAATGAGCCGGCGGGAGCGAAGTTTATCGTGGAGTTGAAGCCGGCGAGCATGGCGGATACGGGCGAGCATGCGGTGCTACAGATGGAAGCAAGAGATGTTGCGTTGGCGCGGGATTGAAGTACAAAAGCCGATCTTAGAGTTAAGAGTGGTGAGTTAAGAGTTCAGAGTAGTCGGGCTGGCTAGAGGTGTGGGTTGAATCACGTGTTGATCGTCGATGACGAAGCTGAGATTCGGCAGTCGCTGGAGAGCATTCTGAAGGAAGAGGGCTATATCGTCACGTCGACCGGGACGGCGGGCGAGGCGCTGGCGCTGATCAACGACGCGGCCTACGACGTGGTGCTGCTCGATATCTGGCTGCCGGACCGCGATGGGCTGGATACCCTGGCGGAGATTCGCAGGATGGACGCGGCCAATGTGCCGGAGGTGGTCATCATCTCCGGGCATGGAACGATCGAGGCGGCGGTGCGCGCGACCAAGCTGGGCGCGTACGACTTCCTCGAAAAGCCGCTGAGCCTGGCGCGCACGCTGATCGTGCTGAAGAACGCGATGCAGTCGCGGCGCATGCGCGAGGACAATGCGGAGTTCCAGCGGCAGCTTGCGGCCAGGGGCACCGTGACCGGCACCAGCGTGCCGATGAAGGCGCTGCGCCAGCAGATCAAGCTGATGGCGCCGACCAACGGGCGGGTGCTGATCTTCGGCGAAAGCGGCACGGGAAAAGAGCTGATCGGCCGCGCGATGCATGCGCAGAGCCTGCGCAAAGACCGCGTCTTCGTGGAGCTGAACTGCGCGGCGATTCCGGAAGACTACATCGAGGCGGAGTTGTTTGGGTATCGCCATGGAGCGGCGCCGGGCGGCGGCGGCGCGGGTGTTCCGGCGGAGAAGCGCGGCACGTTCGAGCGCGCGGATGGCGGGACGTTGTTCCTGGATGAAGTTGGCGACATGAGCCTGAAGACGCAGGCCAAGGTGCTGCGGGCGCTCGACGAGCAGCGTTTTTTGCCGGTAGGCGCGAGCCATGCGGTGCATGTGGATGTGCGGGTAATCGCGGCGACGAACAAGGATCTGGAAGAGGAGATTGGACGCGGGAACTTTCGCGAGGACCTGTTCTATCGGCTGAATGTGATTCCGTTTTATGTGCCGCCGCTGCGCGATCGCAAGGAAGATATTCCGCTGCTGGTGAAGGAATTTCTGGCTGAATTCGGCGCGCAGTATGGCCGGCCGCGCGTGGAGATGACGGAGGAAGCGCTGGTGGCGCTGAAGCAATACCACTGGCCGGGGAATGTACGGGAGCTGCGCAATCTGGTGGAGCGGGTGCTGATCCTGAACCCCAAGGTGCAGCGCATCGAGCGCAAGCATCTGCCGATGCTGGTGTATCGGGAGTCGGGCAAGGCGGCGGGGTCGGCGACCGGACGTGGCGAGGAGTTCGCTACGCTGCTCGAAGCGCGCGAGGCTTATGAGCGGGATTACATTTTGAAGAAGATCGATGAATGCCATGGCAATGTGAGCCGCGCGGCGGAGGGGTTAGGGTTGGAGCGGAGCCATTTGTATCGGAAGATGAAGGCGCTGGGAGTTAGCGTGAAGGAGTAGTTCAAAACGTCAACTGGCTATACACTAGGGGCGAGCGAGGTGTTCCGTGGCTAAAGGGAAAGAGAAGACCTTGAAAACTGAAGAGGGAGCCTCCACGTCCGGCGAGTCGAAGTTCATGAAGGCGTACCGCAACGGCAGACCTATGTCGCTCCCTCTCGACCCACGCATCGATCTGACCAAACCTATCTACGAGCGGGTTTTGAAGCTGAAGAGCAGGACAGCATAGTCGAGAAGAAGCAGCGCTCAGCAGCCGCATGACGAGCGGATCGCTTCTGGACACGCATCTGCTGGTTTGGCTGGACACTGCCTCTTTCATTCGTCCCGATGCGTTGCGGGCCATGGAACAGGCGAACCTTTCAAAGCAACTCTTCGCTTCGCACATCTCTTATTGGGAGCTGGGCGTCGCACAGACCAAGAAGCGAATTGAAAATAGACCCAACCTGCGCGGTCTTACCGCCGATGGATGGGTAAGCGAAGTTGCTCAGAGGTTCAATATCCGGATGTTGGCGCTGACCGCCCGAGTCGCAGCCGAGGCAGCGAACGTTCCTGCTATCTACGGATCCGGCGACCCCGGCGATTGCTTTCTTATCGCAACAGCACGAATTCGCAATCTGTCGCTGGTTACGCGCGATGCAAATCATTGAACTTGCGGAAAGCCACCCCGATTATGTCACCGTCATTCCGTGTTAGATAGCCTCAGGAGATCTCATGTTTAGCTATTGCTTGTTGATCACGGCTCTTATCGTAACCACAGTCTGCGGGGCGCAGGATGTTTCGTCCTTTGAAAAATCCGAGATTCCGGGCTTGGTGGATACCTATAAGGCGATTCATGCGCACCCGGAACTGTCGCATTTCGAGGCAACTACTTCGGCTGTGCTGGCGGCGGCGCTGCGCAAGGCGGGCTATAGCGTGACCGATCATGTGGGGGTCTATCCCGATGGGTCGAAGGCGTATGGCGTGGTGGGCATCCTCAAGAATGGCGCGGGTCCGACGCTGCTGGTGCGCGGCGATATGGATGCGCTGCCCATCGTCGAAGAAACCGGCGTGGCCTATGCGAGCCATGTGATGGCGAAGAACAAGGCGGGGCAGGACGTCGGCGTGATGCATGCCTGCGGGCATGATGTGCATACGACGGTGCTGATCGGCACGGCGCGCGCGCTGGCGGAGGCCAAAAGCCAATGGCATGGCACGCTGATGATCGTCGGGCAGCCGAGCGAGGAGACCGCGGATGGCGCCAAGGCGATGCTCGCCGACCATCTGTATGAGCGCTTCGGCAAGCCGGACATGGTGATCGGGCTGCACGATGGCAGCAACCTGGCGGCGGGCACGGTGGGGATCCATTCCGGCGCGGCGCAGGCGGGTTCGACTTCGGTCGACGTGACGATTCGCGGCATCGGCGGGCATGGCGCGGCGCCCGACGCGGGGCGCGACCCGATCGTGCTGGCGGCCATGTATGTGCTGCAGATGCAGACGATCGTGAGCCGCGAGGAGAATCCGCTGGACCCGGTGGTGGTGACGGTGGGCGACATCCACGGAGGCACGAAGCGGAACGTCATTCCGGATGAGGTGAAGCTGGAACTGACGGTAAGGACGTTTTCGGCGAAGAGCCGCAAGGTGGTGATCGACGGGCTGCGGCAGATGGCTTTAGGGGTTGCGACCTCGGCGGGTCTGCCGCCGGAGAAGATGCCGACGGTGACGGTGATCGAGACCGAATCGACTCCGGAGGAGTACAACAACCCGGAGATGACGGCGCGGGTGAAGGCACTGCTGGCAGGTGCGCTGGGCGCGGCAAACGTGGTCGAAACGCCGCCGATTATGCCGAGCGAGGATGTGGCCGTCTTCGGGCTGCCGGGCAATACGATTCCGCTGGTTTACTTCGGGCTGGGCGCGGCCGATCCGGCCAAGCTGGCGGCGGCAAGGGCCGCGGGCAAAGAACTGCCGGGGCCGCATACCAGCAAGTTCGAGCCGCTGCCGGAGCCTACGATCGCGACCGGCGTGAAGAGCCTGACGGCGGTGGCGATGGGGCTGCTGCAGTAGGCATGTCGAGGAGCTCGCAGGCGACGGCGGCGGCATTAGTGTTGGCGTCTGCCTGGTGCCGGTGCAGAAAGCGTAGGTCGGGATGGTTCACGGTGTAAAAGCAGAGCCCGTCGAAGAGGTGTTGGCGCGCGGCGTTCAACCTGCATCTCCTGCTCGATCAGGGAATGCGGCTCCGAGTGCGGCGATGTATTGCTTCGCCGACCAGCCGTCAGGAGCGTCTTCAAGTTCAAGGAGATCACGTGCTGCATCGCACAAGCAATAAATGTCCCCATATTGTTCGAACATTTCGATTAGCGGTTTGACTACCCTGATGTCCCCGCGTTTGGCGAGTGACGCAGCCGCCTCCTGCCTTGCGTCGGGAAAAGAATCATTTAGACGTGCGAGGAAGGCAGTGCGCAACTCCTCTGAGTCTGCGTCGCCCAGCACGCCTACGCCGAACGTCGCCCAGTCGCGGATATGTTTGTCTGAATCTTTCATCAACTTCATCAGGGTTGGCGTTGATTCGGGGTGTTCATGCAACGCGCCCAAGGCGAATGCGACCGCGTAACGAACGTCTTTCTCTGGATGGTCCGCGAAGGGAACGATGAGCGGCACTGCCTTGGTGTTGCCGATGTGCCCGAAGGCGTAGATTTCCGAGGTCAGGGCTTGAAGGTCGGATTCAGAAGCCAGCATAAATGCGATGATCTGGAATGCCTCTCCTTCGCGAAACACTGATGCGCTGGGTCTCAAGTTCGAGCCTCGGGGCGGCAGAGGCTCTCGCTGTCTCAATTGGCAAAGTACGTCTGCGGCGCGAGATCGTTTGTTCGGCTGGTTTGAAACGCTCCAGTGTCTGGCCTGATCGAACACAAGAGTCGATCCCATCCGCCGCAAGCGTGTCACCGCCGCCCATGCTCTTTCGCTGTCATAGCCGCCGCGGATGCTAACTGAGAAGAGTTGGCGGATAGTTCCGATTCGACGATCGGCTTGTGTGAGGGCTTTCAACGAAATCCTTCGGGAACGATTTTACGCTGGCGCTCCATTGTCTTCAGAGACGTGGCCAATCACGCATATCGGGTTATACCATTCACGGGCGGGTGGATGTTTCAGGAAACTAGTGTTCCGAAAGGGATCAGGTTCCGAATGCGCGTTTGGTCGTATAGTTGACGACACGCCGTGCGGCATCCTGCCGGAGCGGCGGGGCATCGTAACTTAGCGAACCATGAACACGAGGTGAACGAATGATTGTTGAATATACCGGACGTGGCATGACCGTAACAACCAAACAGAGAAATCTCGCCGACACGGAGTTGGCGAGGATCGACGGCATCATCGGGCGCAGCGTGAGCGCGCATGTGATTCTGACGGAAGATAAGCATCGGCAGATCGCCGAAGTAACGCTGAAGACGGCCACCGATTCGCTGGTGGCGACGTGCGAGGGCACGGAGATGCTGGTGGCGCTGCACGATGCGCTGAAGAAAATCGAGCAGCAGGCGATCAAGCATAAGGAGCGCAAGATCACGGTCGAACGGCATGCCAAGCCGAACTCGTCGGAGCCTCTGATTGAGGTGGGATTGCCGGCGGCGGGTTGAAGAGAGCAGATACGGAAATTCCCACTTCGCCACATTAACGACGGGTCAGTAGAGAGCCTCGGCGATTGCCGGGGCTTTTCTCTGTCGGAAAACTTGCCGCGTGCCGATACACAGGACGTGGAGGACCACGCATTGCGAACGATTGCAGAGGGTGAGGCGCGTAAGCTCCCTGGGCTGACGGCCGAGGCGGACGAGCCCGAGTCGTCGCTGCTCGAAGAGGTCTTGGACGCGACGCCGGAGGCTACCGTCATTGCGCATCAAGGACGCGTGCTGCACGTAAACCGTGAGTTCATGCGGCTGTTCGGATACTGTTCCGCCGAGTGCGTCGGGCAGGAACTGGTGGAGTTGGTCGTGCCCGAAGGGCGCGTGCATGAGTGCGAGATGATGCTGCATACGCTGCGCCAGAGCGGTCGCGCTGCGATGGAGACCAGGCGGCGCGCGCGATCCGGCGAGGAGATCGATGTCTGCGTGCTGATCGCTCGGCTGCGGCTGGGCGGCGACGCGATGGGGATGCTGGTGACGTATCGCGACATCCGCCGGCAGAAGCAGGAGGCGGCGCGGCTGCAGCACTCGGCGCGGCACGATTCGCTGACCGCGCTGGCCAATCGCGCGTTGTTTCTGGAGACGGTCGGCCTGACGCTGGCGCGGCTGCGGCGCCGGCCGGATCGCAGCTTTGCGGTCATCTTCATCGACCTCGACGGCTTCAAGCAGGTGAACGATACCCTGGGCCATGCGGCCGGCGACGCGCTGCTGCTGGAGGTGGCGGGAAGGCTGCGGCGCTGCCTGCGTCCGCAGGATACGGTAGCGCGTTTTGGCGGCGACGAGTTTGCGCTGCTGCTCGACGACTGCGGCGGTGAGGACGAGGTGCAGGCGGTCGCGGCGCGCATCCAGGCCGAGGTTCAGGTGCCGGTCGTGCTGAATGGGGCTGAAGCGAAGGTTGCGGCCAGCATTGGCATCGCGATGGCGACGCACTGGTCCGAATCGACTGAGGAACTGATGCTGCACGCCGACTCCGCCATGTACGCCGCGAAGACCGCGGGCGGTGGCCGCCATGTTGTGCATGGGTGCTAGGATTTCTGCATGGCGGCGAACAAGCGTGGGGCGAAGGCGGCGGCAAAGAAAGTGGTAAGCAAGGTTGCGGCGAAGAAGGCGCCCGCGAAGGTGACGGCGGAGGAACGACGGCGAGTTATCCGGCGTAAGACGGACCTGCGCGATGGCGAGATGGAGAGTATTCCGAAGGGGCCGGCGCATGGTGAGTTGGTGATCCTGACCGGGATGAGCGGCGCGGGCAAGGCGTCGGCGCTCAAGGCGTTCGAGGATCTGGGGTACTATTCGGTCGATAACCTGCCGCTGGAACTAATTCCGCGCTTCGCCGACCTGGTGCGCAGTTCGAGCGAGATCGATCGCGCGGCGCTGGTGATCGACGTACGCGAGGGCATTCGGCTGGAGCGGTTTCCGGCGATCCTGAAGAAGGTCGGCAAGGTGCTGACCACGCGCGTAGTGTTTCTGGAGGCCAGCGAAGAGTCGCTGATCCGCAGATTTTCAGAGACGCGCCGGCCGCATCCCATGGGACGCGAAGAAACGGTGATCGAGTCGATTCGCGCCGAACGCAAGCGGCTGGACCCGATTCGCAACGTTGCGGACATCATCCTCGACACCACGAAGTTCAACGTGCACGAGTTGCGCGCGCACATCAACGCCCAGTTCGAGGAGCGCGGCACGAGCGAGCGCAACCTCACGATCTCGTCGATGAGCTTCGGCTTCAAGAATGGTGTGCCGACCGATGCGGATCTGGTCTTCGACGTGCGCTTTCTGCCCAACCCGCACTTCGTTCCGGAGTTCCGCGAGCTGACCGGCAAGCACCCCAAGGTCGCGGCGTATGTGCAGGGGTTTCCGCAGACGGCGGAGTTTCTGACCAGGACCGAGGACATGCTTGAGTTTCTGCTGCCGCACTACATCAAGGAAGGCAAGAGCTATCTGACGGTGGCGTTCGGGTGTACGGGCGGGCAGCATCGCAGCGTGTTTATCGCGGAAGAGATGAAGCGCAGGCTGGAGGCAGCGGGGTATCGGGTGAAGGCGGCGCATCGGGATATGCCGAGGTAGACCCCAAACGAAGCCTGACTAGGATCAGAGGGAGTAAGACGGGAAAGAACAAGCAACAACCAAAATGGAGGATGATGGAGAGGCAGCCGTTTAGCGGGACTGAAGATGCTTTGACAGAGCGAATCCTCAGCGTTTTCTTCAAGGTTTATAACGAGCTGGGGAATGGGTTTGTGGAGTCAGTCTATGCTCGCGCCATGGCAATTGCGCTCATTCAGGATGGGCTAGCCGTTGCGGCTGAGGTCTTCATTCCAGTCTCATTTCGTGGCGAGTTGATTGGCACCTTTCGGGCGGATCTGATAGTCGAGGGCAAGGTTGTTCTCGAGTTCAAGGTGGCGGATGTGATCATCAAAGCGCTACGAAGCGCAGTTGACCCACTATCTGCGCGCCTCGCAGTATGAAGTCGGCTTGATCCTGAGTTTTGGTGAGGCGCCGCGGACAAGGCGTATTGAATTCCTAACGCACGTAAACGACAATTTCAAGGTTCCTCTCTTATCCCGCCTTTATCCGTTTTGTCCTAGTTAAGCGGTGCTTGGTTCTGGCCGTTAGAATGGCGAGGTGAGCAAATGGAGAGTTCGGTGCGAGGGTTGAGGCGGCTGGCGCGGCTGCTTGCGTATCTCCGGCCCTATGCGCTGTTGTCGCTGGCGTCTGTAGTATTGATGGCGGTAGTGGGAGCCATGGCGGGGTTGCGCGTGCTCCTGGTCAAGCCCATCTTCGATAAGGTGCTGCGGCCGGACGCGGCAACGGACGATCTGCTGAAGATTCCGATCCCGGTCATCAACCGCACCATCGATCTGCACTTTCTCGTTCCGCGGCATTTCCATAATGCGTGGACGGTGGTGGCGTATGCGCTGATCGCTTCGGCGATCGTGAAGTCGATCTGCGATTATGCGGGCACGTATCTGGTCAACTATGCCGGGTTCGGTATGATTACCGACCTGCGCAACGATCTGTATGATGCGGTGCTGCGGCGGTCGACGTCGTTCTTTCGCAGGCATACGACGGGCACGCTGCTGTCGACGCTGATCAACGACGTGGAGCGTGTGCAGACGACGATGTCGGCTGTGCTGGGCGACTTTCTGCAACAGTTTTTTACGTTTGTCTTCATGGCCGGGGTGGTGGTCATCTATGGCGGCAAGCTGGCGTGGGTGCTGCTTCTGTTTTTGCCGGTAGTGATTACGTCGGCGCGCCGTATCGGGCGCAGCGTGCGCACGACCACACGCAAGGGGCAGGACAAACTCGCCGAGATTCAGGACATCCTGCACGAGACCATTACCGGCAACACAATCGTGAAGGCCTTTGGGATGGAGACCTGGGAGATGCGGCGCTTTCGGCGCGCCGCCAAGCGTCTGCTCTCGGCGAATCTGCGCGCGGTGGGTGTGCAGGCGATTAGTTCGCCGCTGATGGATGCGCTGGGTTCAGTGGGAATTGCGCTGCTGCTGCTGGTTGGCAGAGGCCGGATCCTGGAAGGCAAGATGACGGCGGGATCGTTCATCACCTTCCTGATTGCGGTGTTTACCCTCTACGATCCGGTGCGCAAGTTTGCGCTGTTCTACAACAGCTTCCAGCAGGCGCTGGGCGCCAGCGAAGACATCTTCAAGTTCATGGACGCGCAGGATGACGTGGTCGAAAAGAAGGGCGCGGTCGTGCTCCAGGGCTTCACCGATTCCATCCGCTTTCGCGAGGTGCGCTTCAGTTATTCCGAGGACGGCGAGGCTTACGAGGGCAAGCCGCGACAGGTGTTGAACGGCATATCGCTCCGCGTGAAACGCGGCGACGTGGTGGCGCTGGTAGGCCCGAGCGGCTCGGGCAAAAGTTCGCTGGTCAACCTGATTCCGCGCTTCTTCGATGTGACCGGCGGAAGCATCGAGATCGATGGGCACGACCTGCGCGATGTAACCATCGAGAGCCTGCGCAGGCAGATCGGCAAGGTGACGCAGGAGACTGTCCTGTTCAACGATACGGTGCGCAATAACATCGCGTATGGGCAGCCGAATGTGCCGCTTGCGAAGGTGCAGGAGGCCGCGAAGATGGCGCTGGCGCATGACTTCATTCTGCGCATGCCGGAAGGTTACGACACGCGCATCGGCGAAAAGGGCGCGCGCCTGAGCGGCGGCGAGCGCCAGCGTCTGGCCATTGCGAGGGCGATTTTGAAGAACGCGCCCATCCTGATTCTGGACGAGGCCACCAGCGCGCTCGACTCCGAGAGCGAGCAGTATGTGCAGGCGGCGCTGAGCAACCTGATGGAGGGACGGACCTCGTTCCTGATCGCGCATCGGCTGTCGACGGTGCGGCGCGCGACGCGTATTGTGGTGCTCGAAGGCGGCATGATGACCGAGGTCGGCACTCACGAGGAGCTGATGGCGAACTCGGGAACGTACCGGCGGCTGTACGATATGCAGTTCGTCGAAGAGCCGGAGGCGGTGACGGTCGAGGCCGAACTGGAGGGATTCTCATGAGCGGTGTGCTGTCGATGACGGGCTTTGCGACGGTGGACGCTACGTTAGAAGCGGCACGTGGTCTTTCGCTGACGATCAAAGCGGTGAACCATCGCCATCTCGATCTTTCGCTGCGTATGCCGGCGGGCATGGATGCTCTGGAACCCGCGCTGCGCCAGGCGGTGAAAGCCGCGGTGCGGCGCGGGCATGTGGAGTTGACGCTGGTGTTCGAGAAGACCGGCGCGAGCGCCGTGGTCGAGTTGGACGAGGCCTTGCTGGAGGCGTATGTGCTCGCGTTCGGACGCGCGGCGACGCGTTTTGGGGTCGCGCAGGAGCCGGACCTGAACGGTCTGCTGCGCATGCCGGGCGTGATGTCGACCGCGGTGAAGGCGGTGAGCGCGGCGGAGGTCGAGGCTCCGGTCCTTGCCGCGGTGGATGTACTGCTGCAGCGCTTCAACGCCGCTCGCGGGGCCGAGGGCAATGCGTTGGCGGCGGACTTGCTTGGATGCATGAAAGGTCTGGGTCAACTGGCGGATGAGGCGAAGACGCTGCGCGAGGGAGTGGCGGCGGCGGAGTTTCAGCGGCTGAAGGCGAAGATGGCGGAGCTGCTCGAAGGCGCGGGCGTGAGTGAGGATCGGCTGCTGAGCGAGGCGGCGATGATTGCAGGCCGCGGCGATGTGGAGGAAGAGCTGGTTCGGCTGCGAACGCATATCGAGCGTTTCATCGCGTTGCTGCAGGGCGGCGGCGAGGTCGGGCGGCAGCTTGATTTTCTGCTGCAGGAGATGAATCGCGAGGCAAATACTTTGCTGTCGAAGTCAGGCGGAAGCGCCGGTGGCACGGGCATGCGGCTGACGGAGATTGGGCTGGAGATGAAGGTGGGGCTGGAACGGGCGCGGGAGCAGGTTCAGAATCTGGAGTGAGACAGGGAAGAGGGAGTAGAGGGGCGCGATACACTGGCGAGACACTATGGCTGGCATTTTGTTCATCATTTCGGCGCCTTCGGGGTCGGGCAAGTCGACGCTGGTCAGCCAGCTTCGGTCGCTGGTGGAGGGGTTGGAGTTTTCCATCTCGTACACGACCCGGCTGTCGCGCGGCAGCGAAGAAGACGGCCGCGAGTATCACTTCACGTCTCGTGAAGAGTTCGAGCGGATGATCGGGGCAGGAGAGTTTCTGGAGTGGGCCGAGGTCTTCGGCAACTACTACGGCACCGCCTTGAGCGCGCTCGAACATGCGAAGCATGCGGGCAAGGATCTGCTGCTCGATATCGACGTGCAGGGCGCGGTGCAGATCATGCGCAAGGGATTGCCGGGCACGGTTTCGATCTTCATTATGCCGCCCACGCCGGAGGTGTTGGAGAGACGTCTGCGCAATCGCAGCGAGGCGGAGCATATGACGTCCGAGGAGATCATCGAGCGCAGGCTGCGCGAGGCGCAGAAGGAGCTCGACCGGCTGGGCGAGTACAAGTACGCCATCGTGAACGATGTGCTGGACGAAGCGGTGAGCGAGATGAAGGCGATCGTGCTGACGGAACGCGGCGAGGCTGACGCGGATACGAAGCTCGCCAGGAGCTGTAGGACGGATGCTGGATCGGCGCGCTTGAAGATGGCGCTGACCAGCTTTGAGGCTCGCGTTTGAGGCAGGCCCACTCATCGCTTGAAGCAGCAGCGCGATCAGGTGGGCACGAAGAGTCTCGCCTTACCTCAAACGATGAAGCGGTTTAAGGTGGGAACGCGAACATTCATCTGTTCTGCTACACACTTTGTGTTAGTCAACTGTTGAAGCACATTAGAAGTGTCCCCTGTTGTCCTCGATAGAAGTGTCCCCTC
>CAXTMK010000107.1:0-16335 GCA_964245315.1 uncultured Acidobacteriaceae bacterium
GCGCTGCCGGGGCCGCCACGCCGCCAGAATCGCTATGACCGACAGACTCCTAGACCGGCGATTCATCCTTCTGCACGCCCACCGCGACCACAAAATATTTCGCCGGCGTCGAGCCAACATTCTTAAGCCCATGCGGCACCATGTGCGCGTTGAAGATGATGTCGCCCGGACCGGCCGGAGCTTCGGTCTTGCCGTTGTTCCAATGCTCCAGCGTGCCCTCGCGAATCAGGATGAACTCCGCGTGGCTGTGCCTGTGCGGCGGGTGCGGCATCTGGCCCGGTGGCAGCATCGTCTCATGCACCTCGATGAATTCGCCCGTCGGCAACACACCATGCGTCACCGCACGCGACTCGCCGCCGTTGGCATTCTTCCTGACCGGCAGCTTATCGAACCGGAAGACCTGCGACACCGCCAGATCGGCATCGCCCTGCGCCTGCGCCACGCCTGCGAGGGCCGCGAAAGCCGCCATCGCCAACCCAAACTCACGCCTGTTCAAATCGCTCATGCGCGAAATCATACCGCTTAAGCCTTCTTCGTGTCGCCGCCGATCTGCAGCACAAAGTAGCGCGCCTGCGTGTCGCCCGAGTTCCACACCAGGTGATTGGTCCCATAAGCGACGTAGATGACCGACCCTGCATGCGCAATATCGACCACATCCTCATGCTGGTACGAGAGCGTTCCCTCGACCACCACAATCAGCTCCGAGTGCAGAATCTTGTGCAGTGCGACTTTGGGCGTGCCGGCCGGCACCACCGATTCGTGCATCGAGATCGCCTCGCCGGAGTGGAGCGTTCCGCTCGGCCCGTTCCACCGCTCGGAGCCGTTTGCCTGCTTTGCCAACTCCGGCACAATCACACGCGCGGCGCCGAACGTTCCATCCGTCTGCTGCGCTTCAGCCGCGACACCAGTTACGCCCAGCATCGCCAACGCCAACCCGAAATCCCGTCGATTCATCTCGCTCATGCGAGCCATCATAAGCCTGTACGCTTGAAGTTGACCATGCTGATCGACACCCACGCTCACCTCGACTTCTACGACGACCTCGACCCCATCCTGAGCGCCGCGCAGGGGGCGAATATAGGCACGATCCTCGCCATTGGCATCGGCGACGGACCCGCGACCATGCATCGCGCGCTTGACATCGCAAGAGCCCGCTCGACGCCCGCTCTGAAGCTCTACGCCAGCGCCGGCATCCATCCGCAGGAAGCCCACCAGGCCACGCCCGAAGCCCTGGAGGCACTTGCAGTTCTGGCGCAAGACCTGCGCTGCCTCGCCATCGGCGAGATCGGCCTCGACTACTACCACCTCGACAATCCGGACATCGACCTCCAGCAAGCCGCCTTCCGCGCCCAGATGCGGATCGCCGCCGCCGCGCGCAAGCCTATCCTGCTGCACTGCCGCACCAGCGAACTCGCAACCCCGCAGGCCAAAGCACGATTCGGCCCGGCAGACGCCGCCAGCGACATGCTCACGCTGCTCGAAACCGAGTGGGCGCCGACGGGCCTGCCCTTCGTCCTGCACTGCTTCTCCGGCACGCCCGCCGACGCCGAGCGCGCCCTCGCGATCGGTGGCTATCTCTCCTTCGCCGGCAACCTCACCTACCCGCGTTCGGCGGATATCCAAAAAGTGGCCACCGAAGCGCCCGCTGACCGCATCTTCGTCGAAACCGACGCGCCGTTCCTCGCGCCCATCCCGCTGCGCGGCCAGCAGAATCAGCCCGCCAACGTGGTCCACACTGCGGCCTTCCTGGCCGGACTTCGAGGCACGACACCGGAGGTCATCGCGACTCAAACGACGGCTAACTTCCACGCCTGCTTTGAATTGTCGTAAACTGTCCATCTATGGCATCCGATAGCAGCTTCGACGTCGTCAGCAAAGTAGAGCTTCAGGAAGTAAAAAACGCAATCGACCAGGCTTCGAAAGAGGTCGGCGCGCGCTTCGATCTCAAGAACTCCAAAGCGAAGATCGAACTCGAAGGCACCGAGGCGATCCAGCTCGCGTCGGCCGATGAGTACAGCCTTACCGCCGTCATCGAGATCCTCTCGCAGAAGCTGGTCAAGCGCGGCATCTCGCTCAAGAACCTCGAATACGAGAAGCTGGAACAAGCCGCCGGCCAGTCCGTGCGGCAGAAGATCAAGCTGAAGCAGGGCATCGCCAGCGAAAACGCCAAGAAGATCGTCGCCGCGGTAAAGGACTCGAAGCTGAAGGCTCAGGCATCGATCCAGGGCGACACCGTGCGCATCGTCTCGAAGGACAAAGACACGCTGCAGCAGATTATGGCCAAGCTGCGCGGCGGCGACTTCGGCGTCGAACTACAGTTTACAAACTTCCGCTCAAACTGAATCGCACTGCGGGCAGGGGCACCAATGCCGGAGCGCTGCAGCGAGGATGAGAGATGGCAACTGCGAACCACAGAAGCTCGTTCGTCGATTCACGCGCTTCGGTCGCACTCGATGCAATCCGCGGGATCGCGGCTTTGCTGGTTTCGGTGCAGCATCTGCGCCAGCGTTTTTTCTTCGCGTCTTACAAGGAGCTCCCGCACCGAACCCTCTTCATGCGACTTGTCTACCT
The DNA here is from genome assembly GCA_964245315.1 of uncultured Acidobacteriaceae bacterium. GTDB lineage: Bacteria > Acidobacteriota > Terriglobia > Terriglobales > Acidobacteriaceae > Edaphobacter. The sequence continues at coordinate 2,572 of CAXTMK010000107.1, forward strand.
GGTTGGGGATTTCGGCTCCTTTGCGGTCATCGTCTTCTTCGTCCTCAGCGGGTTCCTCGTCGGCGGCAGTTTGCTAAGGGCTTATGAGAAGGGAACGTGGAGTTGGAACAGCTATCTGCTGCACCGGTTCGTCCGGCTTTGGGTCGTCCTGATTCCCGGCGCTGCTCCTGGGTTTCCTCTTCGACTGGCTGCAGATTCATTCGGTGCAGGGGCGCATTGTACCGCCCTTTGTCGCCGCCCGAGTCGCTGAAGATGCCGCGAATCTTACGTTTCGCACCTTTGCCGGAAACGTCTTCTTTCTCCAGACGATTTACGTGAACGTCTTCGGCTCAAATGGTGCGCTCTGGAGCCTCGCCAACGAATTCTGGTATTACATTGCTCTTCCCGCTCGGGTTCTTCGCCCTGGTCGGGCGCTACAAGCCTTCCACACGGATCGCCTGTCTTGTTCTATTTGTGCTGATCGCCTTATTTACCGGTCGCTCCATTATGTTGCTCTTCCCTCTGTGGCTCATGGGGGCGCTGCTGCACTACGCGGCCGTTCCCACAGCTACCCCCGTGGCCAGACGGCTGGCCGTCGCTGTTTATCTCGCGATGTTGCTGGCGTTGCTTCCGCTCTCTTACCGTTTCGCCACGACCGCGAACTACCTGCTCGCAGTGGCTACCTGCTTACTGCTCTGGGCGCTCTTGTCGGCCCGCTCCCCAGCCAATCCCACGTCGCTCGTGACCCGCGGAGTTCGCCTGCTCGCCCGCTTTTCTTACACCCTCTATCTGGTACACACGCCCATCTTCTATCTTGTGGCGGTGAACCTGGTCCATGGTGACCGCTGGCAGCCAACTCCCGCTCATATCGCGATTGCGCTGACCACCTGGCTTGCGACCATCGGGTTCGCCTTCCTGATAGCATCTGCGACCGAGTTTCGGACCGACGAGGTGCGCCACGCGTTGGAACGCAGGCTCACGCGGACTGCCGTCCAGCCTGCGTGAACTTCATCTCACGAAAGCGCGGCGACACTTCTGCACTTCCCCAATTCCTGGCCTGATACTCTAACCACAGGTGAGTACTCTCTCCATTGCGACCGCAGCCGAGGTGATCGACCTCCTCCGCGACGACCTCTCGGCCATCGAACGCGAGTTTGCCGTGCAGTCCGCATCGCCCGTCCAGGTCATCACCGATATCGCCACCTACCTGATCGCCGGCGGCGGCAAGCGCATCCGCCCGCTGCTGCTGCTGCTTTCGGCCAAGGCCCTCGGCTCGACCAGCCAGTCGCGCATCCGCCTGGGCGCGGTGGTCGAGATGCTGCACACCGCCACGCTCGTCCACGACGACATCATCGACGAAGCCGATACCCGCCGCGGACGCCCGTCCTCGAACACCACCTGGGGCAACTCCAAGTGCGTGCTCGCCGGCGACTGGCTGTACATGCAGGCCTTCCGCGTGGCGCTTGAAGAACGCAACTTCCGCGTGCTCGACCTGCTGATCTCGCTGACGCAGCAGATGGTCGAAGGCGAACTGCTGCAGATGCAGAAGCTCGGCCACCTGATTAACGAGGAAGAATACTTCGACCTTATCTATCGCAAGACCGCGTGCCTGTTCAGGGTGTCGATGCAGCTCGGCGCGGCCATTGCCGGCGACCGCTGCGCAGCGTTGGAAGAGCCGATGGGCGAGTACGGTCGCAACCTCGGGCTCGCATTTCAGATCGTCGACGACGTGCTCGACCTGACCGCCGCCGAAGATGTGCTGGGCAAGCCGGTCGCGTCCGATCTGCGCGAGGGCAAGGCAACGCTGGCGGTCATCCACGCGCTCGAACGCGGCACGGGTGCCGACCGCGAGGCCATTCGGACAGTGCTGGCCGACCGCAACTTCTCGCGCGTCTCGCACGCGGCAATTCTCGAGATTCTGCATCGCCACGGCTCGCTCGACTACGCCATGGATACGGCCTGCGCATACGCCGAGGCCGCCCGCCTTTCGATCGCCGACCTGCCGCAGTCCGACGCCAAACGCGCTCTGCTTTGGGTGCCCGGCTTCGTGACGACACGTGACCGCTAGCCGTTCAATTCGTCCCTTCAATTCCACAATCGGTCCGCCATAAGATAAAGCAGTATGGTGAGCACAGAGCCGATTCACGCGCTGCTGTCGGACGTCTACATCCGCAAACTTGCGGGCGCGACCTACTATCAGCGCGGCGTCGACTACTTCCGCCGCGAGCTCGTGCAATCGCTCGAAGCCTGCGACGAGTCCATCGGAGCCATCGTCTGCGGAACCGAAGACTACGAAGTAGAGATCACCTTCAACGGAAAGCGCATCGGTTACACCTGCACCTGTCCGCTGGGCGACGATGGTGAATTCTGCAAACATCTGGTTGCCACCGGGCTGGCCTGGCTCGCAACGCAAAGTAAGGACGCATCCACCCCCAGGGCCGCCCGCCGTATCTCGGATGACGACATCAAGGCCGCGCTTGGGGCGAACGATAAGGAGACGCTGATCGCGTGGCTGACCGAATGGTCGCGCGAAGACAAGTCGCTGCGCCAGCGACTCACGACGCTCACTCGCCTGCATCAGGATCCCGCCGCGGCCGCGACGCTGGTGCGCGAGCAACTCCGCCAAGCCATCCAGATTCGCGGCTACCTCGACTACCAAGAGGCCCCGACCTACGCCGCCGGTGTCGACGACGCGGTCGACGCGGTCGAAACGCTGCTGCAGCAGGGCAATGCCAACGAGGTGATCGGCCTGTGCGAGACGGCAATGAACTGGCTCGATGCTTCCATCGAAAAAGTCGACGACTCCGACGGCCAGGGCACGGAGCTGATGGGCCGCGTCGCCGATCTCCATCTGCTCGCCTGCGAACAGGCCCGGCCTGATCCCGCCGTCTTGGGAGCTCGGCTATTTTCGTTGGAGATGAAGAGCAGCTACAGCCAGTGGGATAACAGTGTGGAACGTTATGCCCATCTGCTCGGCGAGCAGGGTCTTGCCACGTTCCGCGAGGCCGCCCGGAAAGAATGGGCGAAGGTGCCCGTGCGTACCATCCGCGGAGACCGTGGCGGAGGCGAAGACTATTACGGAATCACGCAGATTATGGAGTCGCTGGCGCAGCAATCCGGCGATGTTGAGCAACTCGTCGCGGTGCTCGAACGCGATCTTACCCACCCGCGGCGGTACGAGCGCATCGCCTCCGCCTATCGCGAGGCGGGCAGGCACGAGAAGGCGCTGCACTGGGCCGAACGCGGCATGGCGCTCTACCCTGACCGCGAAGGCGTTGCGCTGCGCCGCCTGGTTGCCGAGGAGTATCGCCGCCAGGAGCGCCACGCCGACGCACTCCGCATCCTGTGGACCGACTTCCGCGCCGAGCCCTCGGTCCACGCCTACAAGATACTGGAAGACTTCGCGCGCGCAGCCGACGACTGGGACGACTGGCGCGAGCGGGCCATCGCTCACATCCGCCGCGGCATACCTGTTTCAGCCAACGGGCAAAGCAATGCCCCGGTACATCGGTGGATTCGCGCCCGTGGTCCTTCGCTGCTCGTCGAAGTCTTTCTGCACGAACAAAAGATCGAGGAAGCCTGGCAGGAGGCGCAGGCCGGCGGATGCAGCGACGCACTCTGGTTGCAACTGGCGGCGGAGCGCGAACGAAATCAGCCTGCGGACGCCGCATCGGTCTACCTCCGGCTCGGAGAAGAATCCGTCACCAGAACCAGCGACGGCCGCTATGAGCACGGGGTCGCGTTGCTCGAACGAGCCGCCGCCCTGATGCACGGCATGGGTCGAAGCGCGGAGTTTCAGCATTGCTTCGACGCAATTCGCCAGCGACTGAAGAGCAAGCGCAACCTGCAAAAGCTCGCCGAAGCGCGGCGCCACTCGCTCTACCTGGGCTAGCCATCACTCTTCTCCCGCTTCAGGACTCCCTCCTCAGTCATCTTCCGCTGCTTCTCCGCCTCTTCATCCTTCCCGCGATCGAGCCCTTCATCGTTCACCTCCTGCAGCTCATCTTCCTGCCCTAACAGCCCATCGCAGCGTAATCCCGGGAGCACGGAATAGCTTGCGCCGCTCACCCAATTCATTGCGGAGTCCATAATCCTCACCTCTGGTGTCTAACGTATCGTATCGGCTCGAGTTGGTCTATTCCATGGCCGTTCCTCTCTATCGAATGCCCGCGTGCATGATCCCCCTGCAGTTTGCGGCCTTGCTCGGCTTCCTGCCGCCCTCCACACCTTCGCCCACCGAACACGCCGACCGCATCGTCGTCACCAAGTCCACGCACACCATGGTGCTGTACAGTCATGGCGCGGTCTTGCGCACCTATCGAGTCGCACTCGGCCGAGGCGGCTCCGGGCCCAAGGAGCAGCAGGGCGACAACCGCACGCCCGAGGGCCACTACCGCATAGACGCGCACAACCCGCACTCAAGCGCCCACCTCTCGCTGCATATCTCCTACCCCAGCGCCGACGATCGCGCCAAGGCACTGGCAGCGCACCGTCAGCCCGGCGGCGACATCATGATCCACGGTCTGCCCAACGGCTACGGCTACATCGGCGAGCTGCACCGTCGGAGCGACTGGACCTACGGGTGCATCGCGGTCACCGACGAGGAGATGGATGAGGTTTATCGTCTGGTTCCCGACCAGACTCCCATCGACATCGAGCCATAAGCGGGCTTTTTCGACACGCATCTCTTTTCCCATAAATCTCCAGAATTCCTCACGTGCGTTCGCGTACGGGCGTGACAACCCCTTGTCTTTATTGGAAATATTTTTCTCTTTACGATTTTGTTGACAATCGTATCCGTGAGGGCATAAATTGGTGATGGGTACTCTTACCCCTGGACATCCAAATGACGCGCAGCATCTTTGTGGCCACCCTCGCCCTGACCCCAGCCCTGCTCCACGCTCAGGCGACCCTGCCTGCCCAAACCAGCGCCGCCACCGTCCTTTCGGCAAGCGCTGCCGCGCCCACCGCCATCAAGGCTTCAACCCCCGCAGCCGACCCCAAGACCTCCGCTAAGGTGCGCGTCTCGACCGGCATCGTCGCTCCGCACATGGATAAGGCAATCAGCTTAACCGCGCTCCCCGGCGCCCACGACCGCGTGATGGCTGTCTCGACCTCCGTGGTCGTCAACCTGGTCGTCGATGAGACCGGCAAGCCGACCCAGCTCGCCATCGCCAGGACGGCCGGCGACGCGGTCGATCAGGAGGTCCTCGCCGCCATGCAGCAGGCGCACTTCACGCCAGGCACGCTCGACGGCCAGCCCTACGCCCTCCCCGTGCGGCTCGAGGTTGTGATCGAGCGCGGCACACAGTACTAGATTTGTGGTGGCAAGAAATAGAGGCGGACTCGATTGAGTCCGCCTCTATTTCTCTAACCTCGAAGGAAGGCCGCCCATTCCGCGACGGGTTCCACTCAGTGCATATCCGTTCGACCCCGCGATAATCGTGAGGACTGGACGACTCAAGCTGCTTCTTGCTGCTCGGCAGCCTGCTTCTTTTCCTCTTCAAGTATCCACTCCAGCTTGCGGCGCTCCCACTTCACGCCTTCCTGGCAGTCCTTGACAAGGCTTTCGGCAAACTTCTTGATATCGAACGTCTCTACATCAATCCAGTTTTCCACGCCCCGATTCTACTCCTGCTCATCATCCTCATCAATCTCTTCCTCACCTTCAACCTCTTCATCTTCCAACTCCATCTCGGCCACCTGAACGCCTCCGCCCTGCGTCTCCACCAGCACCTGAATGCGCCCTTCGGCCTTCTCCAGTTCCAGCTTGCAGGCGTTCGAGAGATGTACGCCCTCTTCGAACAGGCGCACCGAATCTTCGAGCGTCAGATCGCCGCGTTCCAGCCGTTCCACCACTGTTTCGAGCGACGTCAGCCGCTCCTCAAAACTCGCCATGTACGCCCCTTCTAAGCAAAACCCAGCACCTGAGCCGCAGCCTTGTATTTCCCGAATGGCGCGCTTACCTGCGCGCCCTGCACGCGGCCCCTTACCTCTTCGAGCATCTGGCGCGCAATCGCCACGCCCTCTTCGCGCGCGGCTTCCGGACTGGCGGCCGAACCCATGCGCTCGAGTATCTCCCGGGGCATGCTCACCTTCAAGGCGTCGCGCATGAACTCGGCGTTCTTCACGCTGGTCAGCGGCCATATGCCCGCCACAATCGGAATGCGGAAGCCCTCGATGCGCTTCAGGAACTGCTCCAGCAGTCGCAGGTCGAAGACCGGCTGCGTGATCCCGAACTCGCCGCCCGCTTCCACCTTCGCGGCAAAGCGCCGCACCTCGTTGTCGATATCCGCGACCCCCGGGTTTGCCGCAACCGAAAGCGTAAAGCCCGTCGACCCGCCGATCGAGCCTCCGCCGATATCGAGCCCGTGGTTCAGGTCGCGCGCAATCTTCGTCAGGCCGATCGCGTCCACATCGAAGACCGCAGTCGCGTTAGGATAGCTGCCCATCTTGGGCGGATCGCCGGTGAGGCAGAGAATGTTCTTCAAGCCCATGGACGCCGCGCCCAGCAGATCGCTCTGGATGCCCAGCAAATTGCGGTCGCGGCAGGTGTAGTGCAGCACCGTTTCGATCCCCACCCGCTGCTGGATCTGGATGCAGAGGCTCATGTTGCTCATGCGGGCGCTGGCTCGCGGCGAGTCCGGCACGTTGATCGCGTCCACGCCCAGCTTGTGCAGCTCCGCCGCGCCTTCGAGTTCCTTGCCGCTGTCGAAGCCCTTCGGCGTCACGATCTCGACCAGCGTGCAGAACTGTCCCGCGGCGATCATCGCGCCGATCTTCGAGCGGTCCTTCAGCGGCGGCGGCACGATCGTGCTCTCTTTCTTCTGCGCGATCACGCCCGACTCAACGATCTCGACGCCCGTCTCCTGCGCCTCCAGCGCCCGCAACGCGCCGCGCATGGAGCGGATGTACTGCGGCGTCGTCCCGCAGCAGCCGCCGACGAACTTCGCTCCCGCCTTGACGAACTTCTTCGCAAAGCTGGCCATGTACTCGGGCGAGGTGAGATAGAGGCTGCGGCCATCGATCGACTTTGGCGTCCCGGCGTTCGGCATCGCGGCCAGCGGCACACCGGTCACCTTGCGCATGCGCTCGATCACGCTGAGCACCAGCGCCGGCCCCTCGCTGCAATTGCAGCCGATCGCATCCGCGCCCCCCTTGGTCAGCTGTCTGGCGGCGTCTTCGGCGGTAGTCCCGTCGAGGCAGTTGCCCTGCTCGTCGGCCGTCACCATCACGATCACCGGGAGCCCTCGGCCTTCTTTCTTTGCCGCCCGCAGCGCCAGGCCGGCCTCGGCCATACCGGTCATGGTCTCGATGACGATCAGGTCCGCGCCCACGCCCTGTCCGCCCTCCGCCAGCGCCTTCACCTGCTGCGCGAAGGCCGCATATGCCTCGCCTTCGGTCACCTTCGACTCCGGCCCAAGGCGCACGCCCAGCGGGCCGATCGCGCCGGCGACAAAAGCCTCGCTGGCATGCTTTTCCCGCATCTGCTCGACACACTGCCGCGCCAGGTTGACGCCGGTTGTATTCAGCTCCCAGACGCGTCCTTCCAGGCCGTAGCGTTCCAGCCGCACCGCGTTCGCGCCGAACGTATTGGTCTCGATCACAACCGCGCCGGCCTGCAGATACTCCGTGTGGACCTCGCGGATCAGCTCCGGCTGCGACACGTTCAGCTCGTCGTAGCAGCGGTTGATGAAGATGCCGCGACCGTAGAGCATCGAGCCCATCGCGCCGTCGCATAACACGGTTCCACCCGTAAACAATTTCGCGACGGCGGACTCCATGGGCGTCCCGCCTGCCAACTCCTGTGCCATCCTCTCATCCTAAGCCACGCGGCACAGACCTCCAAACCAGCGCGAATGCTGCTTCCCAGCGCGCCCCGCCTGCGTCTCACCTGTACACCGTTTGTTATACTCACGACAGCCTGCGGGGCGATTCAACTCCAGCCCTCGCCCCAGGTTTGGAGCCGTTCAAGTTGATCATTCGCAGTTTCCTCGCACGACTCGCACCGAGAGCCTTCGCTCCGGCTGGCCGACTTTTGTCCAGTTCCGCACGCCGGCTTTTGTTCGCGCTCCTCACCGCCTCGGCCGCCCTGACGGTCACCTCCTGCACGCACAATCTCTATCAGTTCCCGCTTTATAACTTCGCCGGACGCCCGGTACCGCCCAGTTCGCTGGCCGAACGCGTGATGGTCGGCGTCAGCTTCAACGGATCGAGCGGCGGGCTCGTCATTCTGGATGCGCTGCGCGATCTGCGGAACAACCTGCAGAACACGATTACCGGATATTCCATCTCGGGTTACAGCGGCGGCTTTCCCAGCCAGATTCTCAGCTTTCCCGAGCAACTGCGCGCCTACGTCTACTCCAACATCTCGCCGTACGCTCTCGGCACGGTCAATTACTCCAGCGAGAGTTCCAGCGGCTCCGCGGCCAGCTTCGGATCGCCGGCCAACTCCGTCGCCATCGCGCCGGATTTCCTGCGAATTTACGCCGCAGTCGAGAGCAGCAGCCAGTTGGTGGTGATCGATAACCAGACGGGCGGCACCTACGCGCTTAACCTGCCCAATGTTTATCAGGTAGCCGTCAATACCGGCGATACAGTCGCGCTGGCGATGGTTCGCAACTCCAATACGCTCTATCGCGTGATCAAGCTGACAAACACCGTCGTCACCACGGCTCCTCCGGGCGCGGTCGACTGTCAGCCGACGCTGCTTCCGGTCTATTGCGTGGTGCCTGTGCCGGGCACGTACGACCGGCCCACGGGAGCGATCTTCTCGCTCGACGGCTCCAGCGTCTATGTGCTGAACTGCGGCGTGGAGTGCGGCGGCGGCGGCAATGGCGGCGCGGGCGTCAGCATCATCCCGCAGGGTCCGCTACAGATCAACCTGATCCCCGCCGCGACTCCTTACCCGGCTGTGGTCACCAGGACCATCTCCATCCCCGGCGGCGTAACCGAGGCCATCCTGGACTCGAATTATCTCTACACCGCGGGCCAGAGCCTGCAGTCGAACGGCCTGTTCGGTGGCAATTTGACATTGACTCCGCTGGCGACGCTGGTGCCCGGAAATCCGATCCCGATCTCCGACGGCAGCCACACCAAAATGCTCTTTGCCGACGACAACACATTGTGGATCGGCTCACAGTTTTGCGCCACCGGCGTTCGTCAGGCGCTGGCCGCGGCCGGCAACACCACCCAGGCGGCGAACTACAACTGTCTGACCCGCGTCGCGCTGAACGGCACCACCGCGCCCACGGCGTCGATCGTTCCAGCGGTTAACCAGAACGTTCCGGCGACGCCTGTGCCCTACCCAAACACCGATCAGAACCAGTTCTATTACGGATCTCTGACGGGACTGTGCTGGGTGCAAAACTACCACAAGGTCTACACCGCGTACGGTGGCCAGGTGCATGCCTTCTACACCGTCGACGGTTCTGAGATCAACAACGTAAACATCATCGTGCAGGGAACGGCGCTCGATGTCGCTTACATGGATGCGTTGACGAATACCGCAAACTAGTTCGATCGCGGTCCGGGATAAGCGTGGGGCTTCCAGCCACACGACTGGCACAAATGGTAGTTTGCTCAGGGAGTATGGCGCTGACTTCCGAAAAGTCCCTAGACGTTTTGGCTATCGCCGCCCACCGTGACGACGTAGAGCAAACCTGCGGCGGCACACTCCTGGTCCAGGAGGCACTCGGCTGGAAGACCGCCATACTCGACCTGACCCAGGGCGAGTCCGGGACGCGAGGCACTGCCGACGAACGCGAAGCTGAAGCCAACGCCGCAGCTTCCATTCTGCGCGTGGCCCATCGCGAGGCGCTCGACCTGCCCGATGGCAGCCTGCGGAACACGCTTGAGAACCGCCTGAAGATCGCCGCCGTGCTGCGCCGTCTGCGTCCGCGCGTCGTCATCCTGCCGTACTGGCAGGGCCGTCATCCCGATCACTACACCGCAGCCACTCTGGGGTACGAGGCCTGCTTCGCCTCCGGACTTTCGAAGCTCGACATCCCCGGCGCGCCCCATAGACCCTACAAGATCCTCTACGCCTCCCTCTACGCCGACGTCCGCCCCACCTTCGTGGTCGATATTTCGCCGCACATCGAAACCCGCCTGCAGTCGTTGCTCGCGTATCGCTCTCAATATGGCAATCGGCCTGAAGGCTCCGGGCTCTTCGTGCCCGAGGAAGAGATACGTGAGCGCACCTTCGCTTCAGCGCGTCATTACGGTCTGCTGGCCGGCGTCCGCTATGCCGAGCCATTCGTGCAGAAGGAAGTCGCCCTGACTTCCGACCTAATGCTCCTGCCCGTAGCTTCCATCTAACGTCCTGTCTCCGGCCTACGTAGTGTAAATGTCGCTACATCCAAAGCTGGCTCGCTGGACAAACGAACCCCTCGTGCAAACTTATCTCCTCTGCATGTCGCCAGGGAGCGACATGACAACACTTTTCCGCATCAGAGCTTCAGTGACGATAAGCGCGATGTAACCTCATCCGTTTGCGGCGTAATAAAGATTCAATCCAAATTCAAACTATCAACGTTCTGTAGGTAGCAAATAGCTTCACAGGCACTTACGCACTTCAACCCGAGAGGTCAATCAACGTGAATAATTCCAGTGTCGATAAAATCAACCGGCTATTCGAGATAGGCGTCTCCCGACGCAATTTTCTCGCCGGTGCCGGTGCCGCGGGCGCAGCTACTGCGCTGGCCGGTTGCGGAGATAACAGTGCACCCGCTGTCATGAGCACCGCCACATCCACCTCCTACACCGATGCCGACATCCTCAACTTCGCGTTGAACCTCGAGTATCTCGAAGCAGAGTTCTATCTGCGCGCAGCCACAGGTTCAGGCCTTCTCGCGGCTGACACCAGCGGAACCGGAACCGCAGGCAGTGTAACCGGCGGAACGAAGGTCACTGCGGCCGCAGGGTTCCAGACCAACTTCATCAACGAACTCGCCTACACGGAACAACAGCATGTGCGCGCTCTCCGCGCCACGCTTGGATCAGCCGCCGTCTCAAGGCCGGCAATCGACCTGAATGCCGGTTTCTCCGGCGGAGTCACTGCTGCCAACTCGCTATCGGCAGCTTCGACCACCCTTCCCGCCATCCCGACAACCTTCAGCCCCTTTGCCTCATTTGATGCGTTCCTGGTTGGGGCATTCCTGTTTGAAGATGTTGGCGTGACCGCCTATAACGGCGCGGCTCCGCTCATCACGGCTGCCGGTATCACCGCTGGCTACCTCACGGCGGCTGCGGGCATCATGGCAGTGGAGGCATACCACGGTGCGGCGCTCCGTACTCAGCTCACGGCCAACGCCATCAACCAAGGTTATACCGCTTATCCTTACCCGCTGTATGCGAATCGCCTTTCGGCCCTGCGCGCGGCGCTTGGTGGAGGCAACGAGACCCCGTTGGCGGGCTTCAACGCCGCAGTCAGCACAACTTCGACCGTCGCCATCAGCACGATCGTACCGTCCAATGCGAATGCACTGGCGTACGCCCGGACCACCGACCAAGTGCTTCACATCGTGTACGGGACCTTCTCTCCGACAGCCGGTTCCACCACTCTCGCAGCCGGTGTTAAGTCCGGCGGCTTCTTCCCCGCCGGCATGAATGGCAATATCACCGCAACTCAGAGCTAGGCTGCTGACCTAAGGACAAATACATGGCTACCACGGAAACAAAGATTCTGGACAACATCATTGCCAGCCGACGCGCTCTGCTGGTAAGTGGCGGAGCGGCGTTGGCCTCTCTTGCTCTTCCCAAGGCGGCGAATGCCGCCCTCGCCCCGGCATCCATCGCGGACACGGACATCCTCAACTTCGCCTTGAATCTTGAGTACCTCGAATCGAACTTCTACTATCTCGCTGCCTTTGGCTGCACGATCGACAAGCCCAATGCCGCGGCGATGGCGGCCGGAGCGCCTTCCGCCGGTATCGGTATCGGCGCCGGGACGACCACCACCGGCACGACCGCAACCGTAACCGGAACCAACACCAACCTTGGCACCGCCGGCCTGGTTCCCTTCATGCTGCCTGCCGTAAAGTCGTATGCGCAGGAGACCGCCATCGAAGAAGGCAAGCATGTCCTGTTCCTCCGCACCGCGTTAGGCAGTGCCGCCGTGGCGCAGCCGGCTATCGATGTCAGTCCAACCGCGTTTACTACCGTAGCCAACGCGGCCGGCATCTCCGGCACCTTCAACCCCTACTCGGCCGATGCTTTCTTCCTGGTCGGCGCTTACATCTTTGAGGACGTAGGCGTGACCGCGTACCACGGCGCTGCCCCGCTGATCAGCACTACGACCACGGGTAAGACGTATCTTGCTGCAGCGGCAAGCATCCTTGCGGTTGAGGCTTATCACGGCGGCCTCGTCCGTACTACCATCAACATCCTTGATCCGGTGAACGCCGCCGGTTATCTCACGCTCACGTCACAGGTCTCCGCCCTGCGCGCCAAGCTCTCCAAAGCCGTTGCGCCGGCCATTACCGCCTCAACCGGAACGGTCCCGGCATATCCGACCGGAGGAAGCTACGGAGATGACGCACCGTTGACTCCCGCAACCGCAACGGCCTCGCTCGCCGGAGCATCGGCAGTGACCGTCACCACAACGGCGGACGTAGACCCGACCAACCCCACCAACTACCAGATCGCGTTCGCCCGCACCACGAACGAGGTTCTGAATATCGTAACCGGTGGCGTGTCCAACGTCGCAGGAGCGAAGGCAACTGGGGTTTTCTTCCCGAGCGGCCTGAACGGTGCCATCGCGTAAGCTCCACTTCGCAAGTGAAAGCCCCGGAGATTGTCCGGGGCTTTTTCCTTTGCACCCTCAACTTTTCCTTCTTAATCGTGCCAGTCCGCGCAGATACTCCCGCACCGGCTGCGCCGGAGTGCCCCAGTACACAACGCCGTCGCCATCGATGCGCTTGCCCGGCAGCACACCGCCCTGTCCACCCAGTACGACGCCCCTGCCGATCGTTACGCGCTCGCCCAGGCCCACCTGCCCGCCCAGCATCGCTCCGTCTTCGATGACGCACGAGCCCGCCATGCCCACCTGCGCGGCCATCAGCACATCCTCCCCCACAATGCAGTTGTGCGCGATATGACACAGGTTATCGATCTTGGTGCCGCGTCCGATGCGCGTCTCGCCCAGCGCGCCGCGGTCGATGGTGGTATTCGCGCCAATCTCCACGTCGTCGGCGATCCACAGCGTGCCGATCTGAGGAAAGCGCAGATGACGACCATCCGGCCCTCGCACATAACCGAAGCCTGTTCCGCCCAGCACGGCGCCGGATTGCACGACGCAACGATCCCCTATCGTCGTCCCTGAGTGCACCACGACATTGCATCCAATCTCGCAATTTCTGCCGACTTCCGCGCCCGCCTGCACAACGCTGCCCGAGCCAATGCGCGTGCCATCGCCAACGATCGCTCCATCCTCAATGATTGCGCGCATTGCGGCAGTTCGTTCGCGTTCCGGCTTTTGCCGATCCTGCCATTGCCCCGCCAGAGCAAACGCATACTTCGGGTTCGCCACAGCAACAATCCTCGTATCGCCGCTCGCACCCACGGGCGCCAGAATCATCCCGGCCGCGCTCTTTATTGCCGACGCCAGACTCTCTTCGTCCACCGCATATACCACTGAATCCGGCCCAGCCTGCGCGAAACCCGAGACCCGTGCCACGTTACGGGCTGCTAGTTCCGACTTGAGAGTCTGCTCCAGCTGGTCCATCAGTAGATCCCCTGCCCGCCGACCGGCCGCGTCTTCCAGCGCCGATGCATCCACAGCCA
>CAXTMK010000108.1:0-16173 GCA_964245315.1 uncultured Acidobacteriaceae bacterium
ATCGTGCGGAGGGTGAGGGGGTAGACCCACTCGTCGCGAGAAACAAGAGCGCGATGAATGGGGCACAGAGTTTTAGGCGATCGGCGTTCCCGCTGCCTTATAGATCGCCTCAATCGCCACCAGATCCCCCAACCCATCCTCCCCCGGCGACTTCGGCTGCACGTTGTTCCTGATGCACCCCGAAAAGTGATCGGCCTCCAGCGTGAACTGAAACGGCGGTGTCCCACCAGGGCCCACGTCAATCTTCCGCGCCCCGGAGCCGCTGCGAATCTCTCCGGTCAGCCGCGCTCCGTCGTAATAAAATGCCGGATCGAGCCGCAGCGAGCCGTTTTCGCAATGAATATCGAGCGCGCCCGGACCACGCTGGCCGTAGGACGATCCGCATGCCGCCAGCATCCCTGAAGGCCACTTCATCGTCCAGTCGACGCTCTGTTCCACCTCGTTAAAGCGCCCGCTGGCATGGTCCGTCGTCGAGACCTGAGCCGTGAATTGCGTCGGCTCCGCTCCCGCCAGAAAGCGAATCGCATTCAGCGGATAGATACCGATGTCCATCAACGATCCGCCGCCGCCCAGCGCCCGTGTCAGCCTCCACTGGCCCGCCGGCATCTGCGTGTACCATCCGCCGGCAAAGGACTCGATGCGCCCCAACTCACCCGAACGAACCAGCTTTGCCGCCGCATTCCAGGTCGGGTCGTACTGGATGCGGTACGCCACCATCAGCTTGCGGTCGGCCTTGCGGCACGCGGCGATCATGCGCCGGCACTCCTCGCTGGAAACGGCCATCGGCTTCTCGCACAGCACATGCTTGCCCGCCGCCGCGGCGCGCACCGTGTAGTCGCAGTGCATGGAGTTCGGCAGGCCGATATACACCGCGTCCACCGCCGCATTCTCGCGCAGCCGATCGAAGGTCTCATAGGTATAGATCGACGTCTCCGGAATGCCATACTGTGCCGCGTACTTGCGCCCCTTGGTCTCCGGATGACCCGTCACCAGCGCGGTGATCTTCGAGGTCTTCGAGAGCGCGCAGGCCTGCATGAAGATGTCGGAGATGGTTCCGAGACCAACCGCCGCGTAGCCGACGGGTTTGGCGGCCGGTAGCTGAGTGGCGCCTAAAGCAAGCGAAGACAGGCGTGTAAATTCGCGTCGATTCATGCTTCCAATCTATTCCATGCGAGGCTTCGGCTGCGTCGTCCAAAGAATCGGCTGGCGAATTGGAAACGCCCGCAGAATATCCGGCTCCGTGGGGTCTGGATTCAGCGTCCGCCACAGCGAAACGTACTCCGCCTCCTGATACGCCCGGCCCGCGAAGACCAGCGCGGGCCGCCGACAGGGCAGCAGCTTGAAGTGCACTGCATCTGCTGGAAACGGCCATTTTTCGCGGCTCTTGATGTAAAACGCATGGCGCGCGATCGCCGAGCGCATGCCCGGCCCATCCTGCAACTCGTGGTCCCACAGGCTCTCGAACTGCGTCGACAGCAGGTTGCAGACGCCCGCCAGCAGGTCGAGATTCCACAACGAATTGCGGTACGGATTCTCCGTCGTCAGCTCATGCTGAAAGTATCCGTTGGCGTCGATCTGCGCGCGCACCGTGACCGTCTTGAAGCGATGCTTGCACTCCGCCACGATCGCCTCGTTGCCGGTCAGCCGCGCGAATGCCGCCGCCTGCAGCAGCCATCCGCTGCCGTGATGGTTCTTCGCATCGCGAGCCAGCAGCGCCGTGCGCGACTCGGTCAGCCACTTCACGTAGTCCGCAAACCACTGCTTCACCAGGACCAGCAACTCTGGATCCAGCGCGAGAAACGGCAGGGCCACAGCCGTCTCCGCCAGCGGAGACAAGTCGACGATCGGCTCGAAAGTTTTGTACTCCGGCGCGGTCGGCAACCGGGTTTCAGCCGCGACGAACCAGGCCTTCAACTGCGCGCTCGCACTCGCGGTATAGCGCGCGGCGTTCGGCGGATCGATAAGCCCAGCCGCGGCCAGCGCGGGCAGGCTCAGCGTGAACGCAAGAAACGCCGCTGAGTCGGGCGCTTGCCGGGTCGTGGGTGGTTTAGTCTCCACGGCCGCCGCGGCCAGAATCCGGTCATGATCGATCGCCGCAATATTCGGACGCGTTGTAGGCGCAGGCGGCAGGGCCTGCGCCAGCAGCGTAGCGGAAGAGGAAGCGACGAAGGCGCGACGCGTAAGCATGCTGCTGGGAAGCGTAGCACGGAGAGCCGATATCATGACAAACATGCACACGCCGCTCCTTTTTCTCGCGCTGCCCGTCGCCGCGACGCTGGTGGGGGGCCTCATGGCCATCCGCTACGAGCGCTTCCGCCCCTTGCTGGTGGCGATCGGCGCGGGCCTGCTGCTCGGCGCGGCCTTCCTCGACCTGCTGCCGGAGGCCATCGCCATCGGCGCCGGCAGCAGCCTGCCGGCGGCCAGTGTGCTCGGCTTCACGCTGCTCTTCTTCCTGATGTTCTCCACGCTGGAGATAGCTCTCGCCCGCTACAGCACGCACACAGGCATGCATCATCCCGAGACGCGCCGCCGGCTGGGCCGCATTGGCGGAGGCCTGCTCATCTTCCACAGCTTTCGCGACGGCATGGCGATCGGCGCCGCCTTCGCCGCCTCGCACACCGCCGGGTACGCGGTCGCCACCGGCATCGCGGCGCACGACTTCGGCGACGGCATGAACACCGTCATCCTGACCACTGCCGGCGAAAAGGCCCGCCTCTCGGACTACGGCTTCCTGCTGCTCGACGCCATCGCGCCGTTCCTCGGCGGCCTGCTCACGATCTGGTGGCTGCTCTCCTCGCGCAATGCCGCCATCCTGCTCGCGCTGGCCGCCGGGTTTTTCCTGCAGATGGCCACCAGCGACTTCCTGCCGCAACTACGCAGCGAACCCGGCCGACAGCGCTGGCTGATGGCGGCCGTCATCGCAGGAGCGGGAGCGATCTGGGGCACCAACTGGCTGTTGGGCACGCGCTAAAATACGCCCATCTCCACCTGCACCGCCGTCACCTGATGGGTGAAGCACAACCCGCGATCCGTCTCATCGCCATTCCAGATCCGCTCCGGCTTCCAGGTCGTCCCGTCGTACTTGCCCTCGACCGCCGCCAGAATCTGCGCGTGTTCCCCGCCTGGCGACCCGCCCGGCTCGCGCAGTTGAAATGTAATGCTCGCATCGATGCCGGTGACGAGAAATTTATCCGGCCCGATCTGCGCCACCAGCGCCCGCCCATGCAGGTCGCGTGTCCCCGGCGGTCGCTGCCCATCGCGCTGCGGAAAGCCAAACGCGACCGTCGCCTGCCACTTGCCGAAGTTCAGCACCTGCGAGGGCTGCGCGGTCTCTTCGACCGCCGTCTGCAGCTTGCCTTCGAAGTTCAGCTCCGCGATGACGCGCTGCATCGGCGCAATCAAGCCAAAGTTCTCCGCATGGTAGCTCACATGCCCCGCGGCTGTGGGCGCAACCTCGCTCGAAGGCGGCGGCACGGACGCGTTTGCGCGGTCGACGCCGAAGGGCGAGAAGCCGATCGCACCCATGCCCAGGGCAGAGAAGAAGAAGCGGGCATAGTCGTCGCCCGAGTTTGCCTCCGGAATCCAAAGCGCATTATCCGGCCGCTTGTAGGTGCGCAAAATCGTATGCACGAAATCCGAATCGCTGGAATAAAGATCGGGGCCGATCACATCCAGCGAAGGCGTCTCGAGCTTCCATAGAGTCAGCATATTCTGCACCGGCCCGCCAGATGGGTAGCCGACACCCGGCTGCGGAATCTGCCGCTCCGGCAGTTCATGCACCGGATAACTCACCCAACAATTGGCATACATCGGCAGCGGATACTCGACCTTGCCGGCCTTCGCGATGGCCTCGATATACCGCGCCACCGACCAGGCCTGAAACGTCTCATCGGCATCGCCGCCGAAGACCTGCTTCCACGTCCCGCCGGGCTTATGCATCGCCCTGGTCACGTCCGCCGGCACCTGCGCCTCGAACTGTTTCTCGGCCATCGCGGAGTAATCGCGCACGCTGCCGATCGAGCCTGACTAATTCTCCACCTGCACCATGATGACCGTGTGGCGGGTGCCGTCGATCTGTTTCAGATGCCGCATCAGCGCGACAAACGCCGTCTTATCCGCCTCCAGCGTCGTGGTGGCGTTGGCCGACAACACCTCGATCGGCTCGCCATGCGGATCGCGCATGCGGGGGAAGCGTGTGCCATCGGTCTTCACCCAGCGCGGCGTGTAACGCATCTGGCCGTTTTTCCATGTGCCGAACCACAGCAGCACCAGGCGCACGTTATGCTCGCGCCCCTCCTTGACCAACTCATCCAACTGCGTGTAGTCGAAGGTGCCTTCGACAGGCTCGAACTGCTCCCAATACACGGGTGCGGCAACGGTATTCAGGTGCATCGCCGCGACATCCGGCCACACGCCGGGCAGCGTGGAAGCCCAGGCACTGGAGTTATGCAACTGACCACCGAGGATCAGGAACGGCGCGCCATCGACCATCATGGCAAAGCGGCCGTCGCGCTGCACCAGCCTGGGAATCTCCTGCGCGGAAGCCGTCGCTGCGATGAGAAGTAGAAAGACGAAACGAAGCATGTCAATCAGGGTAGACCCACTCACCGCACCCCAGCAAGCAAAGAACGCTCGCCGGGGACCCCGGACCGCATGAAGCAAAGGCGCGATGAATGTGCACGCTTTTGACTTTCGTTTGTCATCCCGCAGGGATCTGCTTTTATCTTTCGCTCGAAGCGGCACCGATCACCCGTGCCGATGCATCACCCAGCCCAGGTACTTGCTCGCCGCTTCCTGTACCGGCCCCGCAACCTGCGCGAAGTTCGCCGCGACGTGGTGCTCGAAGCCGTTCTCGCAGATATAGCGCAGCAGCCCCTGCATATTGGGAATCTCCACCACGCCGGCGCCGCCGAACGTATTCAGCGGATCGTTGGTGAAGGCGCCCTCGCCGACGTAACCGGTGATGCGTCCGCCGAAGTCGTCGGACGAGAAGCGCGCATAGGTCATCGCGCCGGCCTTCACCGTTCCGTCGAGCGTGCCGTGCGTACTCTCCTTGCCCACCGTGCCCGCGATGATGAGCTGGTAGTCCATCTTCACGCCGGGGTTGAAGAAGTGCTTCGGCAGGTTGGAGCAGTGGAAGCAGACTGCCTTATCCGGGTTGTCGCCGTAGTTGTTGTTCCAGTCCAGCAGCGCGCTCGGACTCTCGCTGGCCAGCGTGAGCGCATACATGCTCAGCGTGCCGAAGACATCGACCTCGCAGGCCGACGGAATCAGGTTCTCGCTCATCATGCTCATCACGGTGCAGGGCACGATGCCGAGGAACTCCTCGATGGACGTCCAGCACTGGACCGCGCTCACGGTCAGCTCGCTCGTCTTCATCCATGAGTCGATGACCGCGCCCAGCTTCGCCATCTTCATCAGCGCGGCCTCCGGAGTATCGCCGACCGGGATGTATTTCCGGATCGCCGCCAGCTTCTCCTGCGCGGCATCGTCCGTGTCCTTCATGCGCGTGATGCGTCCCATCACCTCGCTCAGGTCCAGCGTCTCGACCGTGATGCCCGACTTCTCCAGCAGCTTCTCAGAATAGCGAACCGTGTTGAACGCCGTCGGACGAGCGCCGATCGCACCCAGCCGCAGATTTCTGAAGCCCTTGACGACGCGGCACGTCGCGGTAAATGCGGCGAGATCCTTCCTGAACTCATCCGAGTCCGGCGCCTCCGTATGCAGCGTCGTCAGCGTATAAGGAATGCCGTACTGCTTCAGGTTGTTGCAGATCGACATCTTGCCGCAGAAGCTGTCGCGCCGGAACGCGATCGACATCTTGCCGGTCGAGTCCGGCGTCGCCTGGATCAGTACCGGCACGTTCAGGTTCGAGAGCCGCAGCGCATCCGCCAGCCCGCGCTCTTCGCCGAAGTTCGGCAGCGTGATGACGATGCCGTCGATCTCATCCGCGTGCTGCTTGAAGAGCGCCGCGCATTTCTTTGCGTCTTCGTAGCTTTCGACCGCGCCGTGGGCGGTTACGTCGGGGGTGAGCACGATCGGCTTGACGCCGGCGGCTTCGAGCGCGGCGATCATCTCCAGGCGGCCACTGGTTGCGAGATGGCTCGGAAAAAAGCCACGGTTGCCAACGATTACACCCAACGTCATCTGCTTCGGCATGTGTTCCTCAGTCGATTGAAATAGAAAGTTTGCGTCGCGAAGCAAATTCTGCCAGCGATGCGTCAGTCCAGTTTAGAGGAAGTTCGTAAATCGCGTTCAAGCTTCGCAGACTTCGCTTCCAAGCCAGTTTCGATCGTCATCCCGAAGGGATCTGCTTCTGCCTTACCTGCCTGCATGCTGCCATAGATCATGCAGATGAATCACGCCCTCGACCCGCCCCTGATCCACCACCACCAGCGACGTAATCTTCTTCTCTTCCATCTGGACGAGCGCGGCAGAAGCGAACGCGCCCGGCGCAATGGTCTGCGGCGTGCGATTCATAATATCTCCAGCGGTCCGGTTCAGCGCATGCGGTCCCACGCGTTCCAGCAACCGGCGCAGGTCGCCGTCGGAGATGATGCCCGCCAGCGTAAAGCCCGCCATCTTCGCGTTCTTGGGCGTCGCCTTCAGCACGGTCGTCATGCCCAGCTTCTTGCGCGACATCTCGTGAATCACCTCCGGCATCGGCGTCGAAGGCGCGACCTGCGGCAGCGCCGTGCCGGTGTGCATCAGGTCGCAGACCCGCGCCAGCTTCCTGCCCAGCAGTCCGCCGGGATGGATATCGGCAAAATCCTCCGGCTTGAAGCCCGAGCGGCGGCTCAGCTCCAGTGCCAAGGCGTCGCCCAGCGCCAGCATGGTTGTGGTCGAGGCGGTCGGCGCAAGGTTCAGCGCGCAGGCCTCCTCCGGCACACTCACGTCCAGCGTGCAGTCCGAGGCCGTTGCCAGCGCCGAGGCCGGGTTGCCGGTAAAGCTGATCACGGGCATGCCGAGACGTGCAAAAACCGGCAGCAGGCGCAGCAACTCCTCGGTCTCACCCGAGTACGAGAGCGCGATCACCAGGTCGCCACGGCTGAGCATCCCGAGGTCGCCATGCAGCGCTTCAACAGGATGCAGAAAGCACGCGGCAGTCCCCGTCGAGTTCATCGTAGCCGCGATCTTGCGCGCCACGATGCCCGACTTCCCAATGCCAGTCAGCGCAACGCGATGTCCTGCTGCAGCCGTCTGCCCCAACAGCGAAAGCGCATAATCCAGCGCGGGGCGCATCGCGCCGTCCAGACGATCGGCAAGGGCAGTCAGCGCGGCTGCTTCCACGCGCACAAAGTTCGAAGGGCTGGATGGTGTAGTGGAAGACATTTGCTGAACCCAAATCATGCTAGCAGAGCCATACGTTTCCCCGTCCCTGGGATTAACGTGGGGCTTCAGCCCCACGAAGACGGCAACGAATTCAGGGGCTTCAACCCCGGGCCTTATACTTGACCTAGTTCCAGAAGAAGAGGATTCAAGTCGATGCGCAAGGCACTGCTGGTTGTCGTAATGATCGTCGGAATCACCCTGCTGGTCTGGGCGGGCGTGCACAACGCGCGCGAACGCAAATTGGCCGCGCAGCAGATGCAGGCAAAAGCGATGACCATGCCCGAGGCGGCGCAGTCCAAGGCCGACACTCCCGAGCAGGCGACTCCCAAGCTCCAGGGCAAGCCCGCGCCCGCATTCACGCTCTCCGATCTCGACGGCAAGAAGGTCTCGCTCGCCGACTACAAGGGTCATCCCGTCTTCGTCAACTTCTGGGCGACCTGGTGCGAGCCGTGCAAGCTCGAGATGCCCTGGCTGGAAGAGTTCAGCAAGAAGTACGCCGCACAGGGCCTCGTCGTGCTAGGCATCTCCACCGACGACGCCGGCAAGGATGTCGTCGCCAAAACCGCGAAGAAACTCGGCGTAACCTACCCGATCCTGCTCAAGAACGACAAGATCGAAGACGCCTACGACATCGAATATCAGCCCGAGTCCTTCCTCGTCGACAAAAACGGCAAGGTTTTGCTCGCGACAGCCGGCATTGAGGACGGCGCCGGTGGCAAGGATCTGATCGAGGCCAACATCAAAAAACTCATCGCCGCGGGTGGCCAATGAAGCTCGCTTTCGCACTGCTGCTGCTCCAGCAACTCGGCGCCCTCGACGCGCCAAAGACGAAGCCGAAGTCGCACGTAAGCTACGTCGCCGAAGCCCACACCATTGCAGCCGGCAAACGATCCACGCTGGAGCTTCACTTCCACATCGATGAGGGCTTCCACGTCAACTCGCATACCCCCAGATCCGAGACGCAAATCGCCACCAAGGTCGACTTCGTCCCTGTCGATGGCGTGAAGGTCTGGCCGGCCGAATATCCCGTGGGCAAGCCCTTCAGCTTCGCCGTTGATCCCAGCGTAAAACTCGATGTCTACTCCGATGACTTCGTCGTCAAGGTGCCGGTCATCGCATCCGCTGGCGACCACGAATTGAAAGGCGAACTCGGCTACCAGGCGTGCGATCATGCAGCCTGCTACCCGCCGCGAACCCTGCCGGTGGACGTAGTCTTCAGCGCAAAGTAAGAGGAACCTGATGGAAGAGTTTAGAAGGCTGCGGCGACTGCCGGCCTATGTGTTCAACATCACCGGCGAGCTCAAGGCCGCCGCCCGCAAACGCGGCGAAGACATCATCGACTTCGGCATGGGCAATCCCGATGGCGCCACGCCCAAACACATCGTCGACAAGCTCATCGAGGCTGCCCAGAAGACCGCCACGCATCGCTACTCGCTCTCCCGCGGCCTGCCCCGCCTGCGCCGGGCTATCTGCAATTGGTACGGCTCGCGCTACGGCGTCTCACTCGATCCCGAGATCGAGGCCATCGTCACCATCGGCTCCAAAGAGGGTATAGCCCACCTCTGCCTCGCCATGCTCGACGACGAAGACACCGTCGCCGTCCCCAACCCCAGCTACCCCATTCACATCTTTGGCCCCGTCATCGCGGGCTCGCAGGTGCAGTCGATCGCGCTCGACGGCACGGACGAAGTCGGCCTGATCGAAAAGCTCGAATACGAACTGCCGCGCATGCAGCCGCGTCCCAGGCTGTTGATCCTGAATTTCCCAGCCAACCCTACGGCGCAGTGCGTCTCGCTCTCATTTTTCGAGCGGCTCGTCCCGCTCTGCCGCGAACTGGGCATCTACCTCATCCACGATCTCGCCTACGCCGACCTCGTCTTCGACGGCTATCGCGCCCCCAGCGTGCTCGAAGTGCCGGGCGCCAAGGAGATCGCGGTCGAGTTCTTCACGCTTTCAAAGAGCTACAACATGCCCGGCTGGCGCGTCGGCTTCATGGTCGGCAACAGGGAACTGGTCGCCGCGCTGGGCCGCATCAAGAGCTACTTTGACTACGGCACCTTCACTCCGATTCAGGTGGCTTCCATCGCCGCGCTCGAAGGCCCGCAGCAATGTGTAACCGATATCGTTGCAACCTACAAAGCGCGCCGCGATGTCCTCGTCCCCGGCCTCAACAAGCTGGGCTGGCCGGTCGAATTGCCCAAAGCCACCATGTTCGCCTGGGCTCGAATCCCCGAGCAGTACCGCGCCCTGGGTTCCGTGGCATTCTCGAAGAAGCTAATGCTCGATGCCAAGGTAGCGGTCAGCCCTGGTGTAGGCTTCGGCGAGCATGGCGACGGCCACGTCCGCTTCTCGTTGATCGAAAACGAAGAGCGCACCCGCCAGGCCCTGCGCGGCATCAAGCAGATGTTCAAGGCGGGTTGAACCCACCACCATCCGTGCCCCATTCATCGCGCTTTTGTATCACGCGATGAGTGGGTCTACCTTTTCCGCGAACGATAAAACAGCCACCCCACCACATTCGTCAACACCGTAGTCCCCAGAATCTTCGCCGCATACGCTCTCGCATCCACCACATCCACAAACGGATACGCCGTCAGCGCAAACGCAAACACCGTAAACCCGAAACCCACTGCCGAACTCCAGATCACCCATCTCGGCAGCCGCCTGCGCAGCGCCGCAACTCCGGCAATCGGGATCGCAAACATCGCCAGATACGCCAGCGCATACAGCTCGCTTGAAGTCTGCACCAGCGTCTGAAATGCCTCCGCCGCCTTTACGCCCGCGCTGCCCAGCACGAGCAGCGCGGCGATAATCCCCGCGCTCATCAGAATCGAATTAACCGGCACCTGCCGCCGCTTCGAGAGCCGCGCGAACCACTCCGGAATCAGGTGGTCCCAGCCCGCCGTCATGGGCAGCCGCGTCACGCCGGTGAAGATGTAGCTGGTCGCGCCGATCAGCCGCATCTGCACCATTACGATCGCAGCCGTGGCCAGCAGATTCCCCACACCCGCATTTCCGAACGCAAGCCGGAGCGTCTGCGGATTCGGAGCGATCAAATCGATCTTCGTCGCATAGAACTGATGAAACGCCAGCACCGCGCCCGTCCCAAAGATGAACATCGCGCAGATGACCGGCGACGAGATCACCACCGACAACCCGATATTGCGCGTCGGCGCCTTCGCCTCGCCCGCCAGGATCGCAATGTACTCCAGCCCGCACAGCGCACCGAACATCTGGCCCATCAGCGCCAGCGAGTAGAGATTCGCCTTCGGCAGCGCTATCGCCAGCGGCGCATACTGCAGCGGAATGTGATGCAACATCGCACAGAAGGGCGTCCCCACCAGCAGCGCGAACACCGCCAGCATGGCCGTGCCGCTGACGTTATGGATCCAGCGTCCCAGCGCCAGCCCGCGCAGCGAAGCGGCCGTCAACGCAGCCAGCACCAGTCCCACCATCGTCAACGCAGCCGCATGACTCTCCGGCAGCCACGCGGCCTTCGGACCGATCATGTATGCCATCTCCGTCGGGATGCCGAACAGGATCGTCGCGCAGACGCATAGCCCATACATCCAGATATTCCACGCGGTCATAAAGCCCCACGCATCGCCGAACGCCGTGCGCGCCCACACATAGAGTCCACCTTCCAGCGGCATCTCGCGATTGAGGAAGTAGACCGAAACCGCCATCGGCAAGTAGAACAGAGCCATCGCGATCAGCCACACCAGCGCCTGCGCGCGTCCCAACCCAGCCGCCACGCCTACCCACGAACTGCCCACCACGCATAAGATCTGCGTCAGCACCAGGTCGCGCAGGCCAAGCTGCCGCGAAAGCGCGTGCATCTCCGTCGTAGGAAGCTTCCTTTGCGTGGGCATGTGCGGTTATATTCGCACATTTTGCTTCGGTCTAGGGCTTCAGGAGAACTATCCCGTCCTACCATCGGCCGGCAACGTCGAGACGAGCTTTTCCGCCAAAAGAGGTGCTGACGCGCCAACATTAATCGCAAGAATCGGTGGCAGGCCAATACCGCTGCGGACGTAAGCAAGCGCAAAGAAACCGCCAAGCAGGCCAAGCAAGAGCCAGACTCCCCAGAAGATAGGATCTGCAAGAAGCGGCGGACGAGCGGCCTTCGGAAGGTCTGCGTGCCGTATCACTTTCAGCGATTGGCCAAGTAGACCGCCGGCGACACCCCAAAGCACCGGTTCTATCCGTTCAATCATATCGGCCTGTTTGCAATTGCTGCGAGCAGTCTTCTTCCGAACGATTGCGTTTTCCGGTAATGATCGCGAGTCGAGTAAACCCGCTTCCCATCCGCCTTGTAAGAAACCACCAAGGTGTCTTTAGGAATCTCGCGCAATGCCCGAAGCACTTCGCGCTGCGACAACTTCGTTTCGTTCTTAAGACCCGATATTGTGCGCCACACGTACTCAGGATTTTCGAGCGCCTTTAGCACTGTAGATTTCGTCGTCTCGTCGATCGTTTGCGAAGTTGACATAGGTTTACCTCTTCAGTCGAGTCAATACTATCAGCGCCTGTCAAATCTTAAACCCCAACCGCGACCCGCCCATACCGCTTCTCCACATACTCATCCAGGATCACCTGAAACTCCTCGACAATATGGTCGCCCTTCAGCGTCGTCGCGAACTCGCCGTCGATATACACCGGCGCCTTGGGCTCTTCAAACGTGCCCGGCAGCGAGATGCCAATGTTGGCATGCTTGCTCTCGCCCGGCCCGTTCACGATGCATCCCATCACCGCCAGCTTCAGCTCTTCCACGCCTGGATAAGTCTTCTTCCACTCCGGCATGCTCTCGACCAGATAGTTCTGTATCCGCTCCGCCAGCTCCTGGAAGTAGGTCGAGGTCGTGCGCCCGCAGCCGGGGCAGCTCGTCACCTGCGGCATGAAGCTGCGAATCCCCAGCGACTGCAGAATCTGCTGCCCGCAGCGAACCTCCTCGCTGCGGTCGCCGCCCGGCGTAGGCGTCAGGCTGACGCGAATCGTATCGCCGATGCCCGCCAGAAGCAGCGCACTCAACCCGGCCGTCGAACCCCCGATGCCCTTCATGCCCATGCCCGCTTCGGTCAACCCAAGGTGCAGCGCATGGTCGCAGCGCCGCGCCAGTTCCGAGTAAACATCGACGAGATCCCGCACACCCGAAACCTTCGCGCTCAGCACAATCTGGTCCCTGCGCAAGCCGTAGCGCTCGGCCGCCGCGGCGTTGTCGAGCGCCGACACCACCATCGCCTCCATCATCACATCGCGAGCGTCCAGCGGCTCCGGCAGTTTGGCATTGTCGGACATCATCTTGGTCAGCAGCGCCTGATCCAGCGACCCCCAGTTCACGCCGATGCGCACCGGCTTCTGGTGCTCCACCGCAACCTCCACCATGGTGCGGAAGTTGTCGTCATCCTTGCGCCCGATCGATACATTGCCCGGATTGATGCGGTACTTCGCCAGCGCCCGCGCGCACTCCGGATATTTCCGCAGCAGCAGGTGCCCGTTATAGTGGAAGTCCCCGATGATCGGCGTCTTCCATCCCCTGGCCGCGATGCCGTCGACGATGTAGGGAACGGCCTTGGCCGCGTCATCGTTGTTCACGGTAATGCGCACCATCTCCGACCCGGCCCGGGCCAGCGCCGCAATCTGCTGGATGGTGCCTTCGATATCGGCCGTATCGGTATTGGTCATCGACTGCACGACGACCGGCGCGGCCGAGCCCACCAGGACTCCACCGATGTTGACGTTTGCGGACTTGCGACGCGTGATGGAAGGCATAAAGTTAACTTTTAGTTTACCATTCGGGGTTGCTAAGGCGATTATGGATGCGTTGCCGCGCGGATCGAACGGTCTGTCGGGTTTGACAATGACGAGTGCACTTCTTGGTTGAAAATCTGTGTCAGGCGCCATGAGCAATAGTAGAATTCAGTGAACGGCATCAGGCGAGAACGGAGCTTCCACTGAGCTATAGCGTTCACAATCCAGACCAGTACATGGCGAGTCTCCGCTCACTGATTGCACAGGGGCGGAAGCGTTTAGGATTTCTCATTGGGGCTGGCGCGCCGGCAGGAATTTATCCACATGCGTCAACCGAGCCGCTAATACCCGCAGTGGCCGGATTGACTCAGATCGTTACTGCGTCTCTTCAGAGTCAGTATGGGAGCGTTCTTCAAGCTCTAAGTGAAGAGATGAAGAATCTGAATATTGAGACGCTTCTTTCGCGAGTCAGAAGCCTCGGCTCCGTGATTGGGCAAACCGCAGTTCATGGGCTTGATGGAGATGGGTACAAGCTACTCAGCGAAGCGATTTGCCAAGAGATAGGGAAGATTGTCGACAAGCGTCTTCCGTTGGGAACATCGCCGTACACTGAATTGGTCTCTTGGATTAGCGGAACGAGTCGCGAGCACGCGGTTGAAATCTTCACCACGAATTACGATCTTCTCTTCGAAGAGGCTTTGGAACGGGCTCGCATTCCTTTCTTTGACGGGTTTCAGGCACTCGCGAGCCCTTCTTTGATCCCTCGTCAATCGCAAACGGTGATCTTCCCTCAAGATGGACGAGAGTTTGGAAATTGCATGGATCACTCGGGTGGGCTGACAACGGTGAGGGTGAAGTAATCCGCAAGGGCGGTTCAACGTCCACATACCTCGTGTTCCCGGAGCACTTGAAATATGACCGAACACAAAAAGCGCCATATTCTGCTCTCTTCGATAGGCTAAGGACATTTCTGCGTACGCCGGACACGCTTCTGATAGCAACGGGTTTTTCGTTTGCAGACGCACACATTTCCGCAGTAGTGGAGGAATGTCTTGCCGAGAATCCGTCCGCAAATGTTTTTGCTTTTCAGTTCAAAGACTTTAATGATGAGAGTTGCGCCGCCGAGATAGCGGGACGACGTGGCAACATGAGCGTTTACAGCCCGGATAAGGCAATGATCAACGGCATTGTTGCCCCTTGGAAGCCGGGAAATCCCCCGACCCGAGACTGGGATTCGATTCGCTCTACATACTGGTCGTCCAATAGCAACAGTGGGCCTCACTTTACATTAGGGAGCTTTAGCGAACTAGCTCGTTTTTTCGCATCGTCGCGATCAGCACAAGAAGTCAGCAGCGAGAATGTAATACCTTTTCCGAAGCCTGTAGTCTCGCTCGAAGCGCAACCGGATCAGGGCCTTGATATCGCCGCGGACGTGGGGGAGTGAGCGCGCATCCGACGCTTCTCGGGCATGTCGGCGCAGTAACTGGCGCGTCGCTGAGTGCGCTTCAGTCGCCTTCGATAGCTTCTGGGATTGCAATCATTGGCGGCAAGAGCTATCGGATCGGCCAGGTTGGAAGCTTCGTCCGTATACCGCAAGGCTACAGCGATCTCTACGGGACAGTCACGGAGGTCGGAGCGAGCGCTGTACCTGATACGCAGAAAGGCGTGCCGGGAAGCCAAAATCGTTGGATGACGATCCAATTACTTGGAGAGATCGTAGGGGTATCCTTCGAACGAGGCATCAGCCAGTATCCAAGCGTAAACGATGAGGTTCACCTTGTCACCGAGGACGATCTGGCCGTAATTTACGGATCACATTCAGAAGGCCAAGTTGTAGTTGGCCGTCTCGCGAATGCGGAGAGCATTCCGGTAAGCATAGACCTTGACAAACTAATTACTCGTCACTGTGCCGTGTTGGGGTCGACCGGTTCAGGGAAGTCGACCACAGTTGCAAGTGTCCTTAGATCAATTGTGTGCGGCGACGACGGATCGACGGATCAAAGTTACCCCAGTGCCAGAGTGTTGCTCCTAGATATCCACGGAGAGTATGGTAAAGCGCTCCGCTCGGTAGCAACCGTCTTTCGGATCAATGCTAATCAAGGCGAGGAAGAGTTGTTCGTTCCATATTGGGCGCTTGACCCTCACGAACTCCTTCGTTTGCTGATGGGAAAACTGGACGACAGGCAGACCTCCTCGATACTTGACCGAATGGAGGCATCCAAGGCAACTCAAACCCAGAATGCTCTGGGTATGGACCAAAATTCGCTTACTGCTGAAAGTCCCCTCCCTTTCAGTTTGAAGAAGCTGTGGCTTGATTTGATCGACCCAGAAGTTAAAACGTGGATAGACCAAGCCAAGACTCAGCGTGCAATCGTAGCTGAAGGAGATGCGGAAGCGCTAAGGGCACCACAGTACAGTGCAGCAGGTGCGGGATCGTCGTCCCCTTTCCTCAATCAGAAGGATGTACTTAGCATACGGCGCGGACTTGATCAGATGCGTTCCCGTTTGCTTGATCGGAGATTCAATTTTCTCCTTCGTCCGGGAGACTGGGAACCGAACTTAGCAGGAACTGCTGCGAAAGACTTACCAGAACTCTTGGAGGCATGGGTTGGCGGTGAGAAGCCAATCACGATACTGGACCTTTCCGGCGTACCGAGCGGTGTTTTAGACCATTTGATCGGTGCGATTCTAAAAATCATATACGAAGGACTATTTTGGGGGCGTGATAGAAGCGAAGGCGGCATTTTTAGGCCCCTTCTGATCGTTATGGACGAAGCTCACCGGTACCTTTCTAAAGACCATAGCGGTCCAGGACTGACAATCGTTCAGCGGATTATGAGAGAAGGACGGAAATTTGGCGTTGGAGCTATGGTAATCAGCCAAAGGCCTTCCGAGGTCAACGAGACAGTTTTATCGCAATGTGGGACTTTCATCGCTCTCCGCCTTAGCAATTCTGCTGATCGTGCCAAGGTGCAAGCATCCTTACCAGACAGTTTAGCTGGAATTGTAGACAGCCTTCCACTCTTGCGAGTTGGGGTGTCATACCACAATAGAAATGTCCCCGCATTCTCCTCGATAGAAATGTCCCCT
>CAXTMK010000109.1:0-15677 GCA_964245315.1 uncultured Acidobacteriaceae bacterium
GACAGTACAAAGAAAGACGAAATCCGAAGCCCATCTATGACCGACAGACTCCTAGTTGGGAATATAGGCGGGCAGCAAGGGGATCAGCTTTTCGGCGAAGGCGACGGCGCGCCGATGCGACTCGGCCGGACTCTCACCCTTCAGGAGCGGAACCACCACGCGTACCAGGGCGGCATCGCTGCGATCGTAGCGGATGGAATCCGTCAGCATGTAGACCTTAGCCTTGTAGTCGCTCGCGATGGTGCGTCCGTGCGACTGGTACCAGTACAGGACCTCCGCTCGGCTGGGGCCATTGGAGATCAGGTAGTCTCCAGCCTCGTCCGTCCTGCCGCCGGGGGCGGCCAGCTGCACCACGCTGGAGCTGTCGAAGACCCAGCCCGCTCCCGGCAGGCAGTTTTGCGGCGAATGGATCGACTGCCCGGTGCGCTGGGTCGGAAAGTAGCCGATGAACAAACCTATTTGCACTGCGCTGCCGGGATTTCCGGAATCGGGACTGTACGTCCGATTCAGGAAGAATCCCTTGCCCAGCAGGTCGAGAGCCTCCTGCGGGATCGGAATGTCGGTAGACCGCAGGTCGCCGAGAGTCGTCGGAAACCGATCGAGCGGCGTGCTCGCGGGCACCCGATCCGAGTCGCCGCGGCGGAGCAGGACCACCAGGGCGAACGACATCAGGCAGATCACGATCCAGTAGCGCGGCGATCTCATTGGGCGGGGCTGCTCTCCGGCTTGCGGCGGCTCTCCGGAACGAAGCGTGTCAGCAGCACATGGGTGAAGTACAGGCAGGTCAGCGAGACCAGAAACATCAGCCAGCCGGAAAACTCATGGAAGAAGCCGAGCGCCTTGACCGGATCCCAATATTGCACGCACAGGCCGGTGCCCACGATTCGCGCGACGTTCGCGGCCACCGCGATGGGCACGGCGGCCAGCGCCAGCAGCGTGCGCTTCAGCGTGCCGCGTTCCACGAAATAGCCCAGGATGATCGCGACCGTGACCAGGCTCATCAGCGAGCGAATTCCGCTGCACGCCTCCGCGACTTCGAGCGGCATCGCCGGAAGCTGGATCACGTTGCCTTCCTGCAGCACCGGCACGCCGAAGACGGGCAAAGTCTGAGCCGCGAGCTGCGAGGCGAATAACTGCAGCGGAAAGGTGATCTGATTCAGGATGATCGCAGGCAGCGGAACCGCCAGGAATAGCACCAGGAAAAAGAACTTCAGCTTGCCCAGCATGGGACGGCCGAGCAGCGTCCAAACCACTCCCGCGACCAGAAGGAGGAAGGACGTGCGCGACAGAAACAGGTCCGCGCCGAAGACCCCTACCAGGAGCGTAAACAATCCCAGAGCGACCAGCGAGAGTCCCGCCCATGAGGGCTTCAGGACGGTCGCCGACAACCAGGCGCGCTGATCCCAGATCACAAAGGCGGCGAAGAAAGGAATCAGCAGCCCATGCGAGTAGTCCGGGATCTCGATCCAGTCCCGGACCAGCTTGAATCCTACCCGCGCGTACAGCGCGATCGCGATGGCCACGAGCAGACCGAACCCTGCCCATGCCTCGCGCGAGAGGGCAAGCTGGGGTGCGTGCGCGGGAGTTTCAGGACTCGCCGCGCCCGGAGACAGGGTATCGGCGGGCCCGAGTACGGCAGTATTCGACATAAACAGTGGTCTTAGACGTTTCGATATGCGAACAGGTACGTCTCAGAAGTATATGCGGTGACAAGCCGCGCGGGCAGATTCGATGGATAAAGTTTCGACTCGACAACGTTACGGCCCGAGAGGCAGAACTGGGAATCCCCGAAAAGCGGTATGGCGCTCGGCTATCGCGCCATGTAACAGTCGAACTCTGCCGCGTTATGCACTAGAATACAGGTAACCGTTATGAAATGCGCTTCGATTGTGTTGCCTCTGGGAATTTTCGCAGTCTGCATCAGCGGCCACGCCCAGCAGGGAAGTTCGAAGCCTGCTGAACCTCCCGCGATACAGGCCCCCGCTACACCCGCCGCGACCGTACCGGCTGCCGCGCCCCCGATCCAGGCTCCGGCCCAGCCTCCCAACCCGACGCCGGCCCAGAACTTCGGAGTCCAGGCCGCGCCGCCTGCCGCGCCGCAGTCCGCGGGCCCTGCGTCTGCGGGCGCGGCCGATGTCGCGCCCGACTACATCCTGGGGCCTGAGGACGTCATCAGCGTCAATGTATGGAAGGAAGGGACGCTTAGCGGCACTCTCGCCATTCGGCCCGACGGCAAAGTGACGCTTCCTCTGCTGGGCGACATGCAGGCCTCCGGCCTTACGCCCATGGCGCTGGCAACTTCCATCGGCGACCAGCTGAAGAAATTTATCAACGATCCCGTCGTCACCGTGACGGTCACGGGCGTCAACAGCAAGCGTGTCTTCTTTATCGGCGAGGTCGGACATCCGGGCCCGGTGCCGATGACCCGCCAGTTCAGCATGCTGCAGGCGATCGCGGCTGCCGGCGGTCTGGGCGCGTTCGCCGACGAAAAGAAGATTTACATTCTGCGCACGGTCGACGGCAAGAAGCAGAAGCTGTTCTTCAACTATAAGAAAGCTCTCAAGACCGGCGATGAGCAGGGAATCACACTCATGAACGGGGACACCGTTGTGGTCCCATGACAAAGCTCGCAAGCGCACTTCCCCGGGCCCGCATCGGCCGTTGCCGCCACGATCGTATGAGAGCCGTAACCGGGTACCGGCTGCGATTCGGGGTCATGCTCCTGGCCATGGAAGTCGTTGCGGCGGGGGCAGCCGCGCACGCCCAGGCCGTTCCGGCTCAGACCGCGTCACCGTTGTACACGCCGTTCTCCATTCCCCGGGTCAACGGAACCCTGCAATACTCCATCAGCGGCTCGGGGGGCAAGACCTTCGGGTATGACGGCAGCAACGGGAGCAACACATTCGGCGGATTGTCGGGCAATCTGGCGTTCGTGGCGCCCAGCGTCCGCTATCCGTTCTCCACCGTCTACTCCGGCGGCGTTTCGTACAACTCAGCGGGAGGAACCTCGCCGTTCTTTCAAAATCTGTCGCTCTCCCAGGGAATCAACACCGCAAAATGGCGGTTCAACGTGTCGGACTCGATCTCGTATCTGCCCTATACGGCCACGACGGGTCTCTCCGGCATCCCCGGCGTGGGCGATCTCGGCGTCTCCACCGGCACGGACGCAGTCCAGCAGCCTCTTACCGGCAGCGCGGCGCGCGTCAACAACACGGCTTCGGCTACGGCCGGCCGCCGCCTGACCGGCAAGACATCGCTCTCCGGCAGCGCCTTTTACTCCATCCAGCGCTTCCTCGATGACTCCAGTGCCATCGAATCCGATTCGCTCAACGGCGGCGGCAGCCTGTCGCACCGCCTCGACGCCCGCACCTCGATTACCGGCAGCTACTTCTACAGCCGATTCACCTACGCCGACCAGCCCGAAGAGTTTACGTCGCAGGGAGCCACGTTTACCTATACGCGCCAGCTCACGCGGCATCTGAACCTCAGCCTCGGCGCCGGCCCGCAATTTATCGGCGCGACGGCGGGCGGCAATGCGATCTACACTTATAGTGCGGACACGCACCTGACGTACACGGGCAGCTCCGCCAGCGCCTCCTCGCTCTCGGCGAGCTACGTCCGCGCCACCACCAGCGGCTTCGGCACCGGTTTCGGCGCGGAGAACGACAGCTTCAGCCTCAGCGGGACACGCCGGATTACGCGTTCCGTGCAACCCAGCGCACAGGTCTCGTTCACGCGCTCCGTCGGCCTTTCGCCGGTCGCCGGAGCCGCGCTCGAAACCGATACGTTCGTCGCCGGCACTCAGCTCAGCCGTGCGCTGAACCGGGTCTTTTCGGTCTACGGCAGCTATACGGCGGAGCATCAAACTTATTCGGGCAGCTTTCAGGGCATCAACCCGATCAGTGGGCTTGTCCAGACACTTGCCTTCGGAGTCACCTACTCCCCCGCAAGCCTTCATGTGGGAAGAAGATAACAGCTCATAGAGAACAGGAGCAGTATGTTAGGTCACCGTCAACTTGAAGCTTCCGAATACGTTGCGATCCTCAAGCGCTATCGCCTCCTGATCGCCGCCTGCGCGCTCGTGTGCCTCGGCATAGGCTACGTCGTCACCCGCTTCATCCCGCCGCGCTACATGTCGCAGACGCTGGTCCTGATCGAGCGCCAGAAGGTGCCGGATGAGTATGTGCATCCGGTGGTCGAAAGCAATCTCGACGCTCGCCTCGCCTCCATGAAGGAGCAGATTCTCAGCCGCTCGCGCCTCCAGCCCATCATCGAGCGTTACAGCCTCTACGCCGGCACCGGCGGCGACCCCAATGCCAACATGGATGAGCGTATCGACGAAGCCCGCAAAGCCATCGAGATCAAGCCCATCCACTCCACCATCACGGGCTCCGGGGGCCTGCCTGGCTTCTTCATCACTTTCACCGCCAGCGACCCGCATACCGCCATGATCGTGTGCGGCGAGATCACCACGCTGTTCATGAACGAGAACCTCCGCTCCCGCGAGTCGGTCACGGAGGGCACGACCGAATTCCTCAAAACTCAGCTGGCCGACGCCAAGGCCCGGCTCGACGATCAGGATTCGAAGGTAGCGACCTTCCAGCGCGAGCACTTCGGCAAACTCCCCGGTGAAGAGGGCTCCAACGTTGGCATGCTGACCAGCCTGAACGCGCAGCTCGAGGCGGCCACCCAGGACCTCTCGCGCATGGAGCAGAACAAATCCATCATGGAGTCCGTGCTTGCTCAGCAGCAGCAGGCGGTCGCGGAGAGGCTCTCCAGCAGCCCCGCCACCACGATCAATCCGGCGACGGGCGCCGTTGTACAGAATCCCACTGTGCTGCTCAAGCAGAAGGAACTCCAGGCGATGCAGGACCGCGAGGCGCAACTGCTGACGCAGTACACCGCCAGCTAACCCGATGTGGGCGCGCTGCGCCGCCAGATCCAGGATGTGAAGCGCGAGATCGCCGCTGCCGACACCCCGGCGCCTGCCGCGACGCCCGGCGCGCCCGAGAGGCGTCAGCCCATCAGCACGGATACGCCCGCCATTCAGCAGCTGCGCGCCCAGTTGCGGGCCGCGGATATCGGCATCCAGGAAAAGAGGCGGGAACAGGCCGCCATCCAGGCCCACCTGGCCATGTACGAAGATCGCGTTCAGTCCAGCCCGCAGGTCGAAGCCGAATGGAAGGAGTTGACGCGCGATGACAGCACCGCGCAAAGCTTCTACAACGAGCTTTTAGCGAAAACGGAACGCAATAAGATGGCCAGCGACCTCGAAAAACATTCCGAAGGCGAGCAGTTCCGCGTCATGGACGCGCCCAATCTGCCCGACAGTCCGTCGTACCCCAAGGTACAGTTATTCGCCGGTGGCGGCCTCCTGTTAGGCCTCGCTCTCGGCATGGGGATCGCGGCATTCCGGGAGTACAAAGACACCACGCTGCGCAACGAGCGCGACATCTGGGCCTTCACCCGGCTGCCAACACTCGGCATCATCTCGGTCGCCGGCGAAATCCCGGATGCCGATCCAACTCCGCCGGGCCGCATCCGCGGCTTCTTCCGCTGGCTGTTCGGACCCGTCGGCAGGGTGTTGGGTAAACTGAAACGCAAGCCCGCAGATCCGCAATCTCCCGGCAAGCCCCCCAGGATGCCCAAGGACACTCTGGTGGACAGCCATGTATAAGACCTTCTACAACCTGCACAGCAATCCGTTCAACACCAGCCCGGACCCGCGCTTCCTGTACATGATGCCGCATACCCGCGAGGCCCTCGCCGGCCTGGAGTACGGCATCTCCGCGCGCAAGGGTTTTATCGTGCTGGTGGGCGAGGTCGGCACCGGCAAGACCACGCTGCTGCGGCGCGCGCTCGGCTCGTTCACCCAGGGCCGGGTCTTCACGTCCTTCATCTTCAATCCGCGGCTGGAGGTGCTCGACTTTCTGGAATTCGTCCTCTCCGACTTCGGCATTACGCCCACCAACCGGACGAAATCCGGCATGCTCATCCAGCTCAACCGCTGGCTGATCGAGCGTTTCCGCCAGCAGGAGACCTGCGTGATTGTCGTCGACGAGGCCCAGAATCTGTCGTCCGAGCTGCTGGAAGAGATTCGCCTCCTGACCAACCTGGAAACCTCCTCCGAGAAGCTGGTGCAGATCATCCTCTCCGGCCAGCCCGAGTTCGAAGATAAGCTGCGCCAGCCGGAGCTGCGCCAGTTGCGCCAGCGCGTCTCCCTGTGGTGCCGCACCAAAGCGATCTCCGAAGAACAGACCGGCGCTTACATCGCGCAGCGGCTGCTGATCGCCGGCAGCGACAGGCAAATCTTCACCGACGAGGCGGTGCATGCCATTCATCGCGCCAGCCGCGGCATTCCGCGCATCATCAACCTGGTCTGCGAGCACTCGCTTATCCTCGGGTATGTCGACCAGCTGGAGCGCATACCCGCCGGCGTCGTTGCCACGGTTTCGGCCGATCTGGACCTCGATCCGCAGCCTTTTTCCATCTCCTCCGCGTCCGGTTTTGGCTCCGCGCCGGAGCCCTCGGGCAGTCTGCTCACAATCTCCGACGAACAAGGACGGTGGCAGCGATGAGCAAGATCTACGAAGCCCTGCAGCGCGCCGAAGAGGAACGCCTCGCGCGTGCCTCTGCCGGCGGATCCACCGCCGCGCCCGACTCAGTGCTGCCGGAAGAGGCGCGCGCCTCCGAGCCGGTTCCCTTTGCCCCCGACGGCGCTGCCCCGACCTACGTCCAGATTCCCGATCGCCGCGCCAAGATCCAGACTGCCGCCATCGCGCCGGTCGGAGAGCCCCGGCACTTCCAGCAGCACGGAACACCCGATCCTGTCTTCGACGGCGTCGCACCCACGCCCTGGACCCCCCAGCTCGCCAAGCTGCCCGCCCTCGGCGAACGCGGCCACGAAGTGGAACAATTCCGCAGCCTGCGCACCCGCCTGTTCGCCTTTCGCGATCTGAACAAGCTGAAGTGCATCATGGTCGGAAGCGGACTGCCGCGCGAGGGCAAGAGCTTCATCGCCGCCAACCTGGCCGTCTCCTTTGCCCGCCACAAATCCGCGCGCGTCCTGCTCATCGATGGCGACATGCGCCGCAGCTCGCTGCACGATCTCTTCGGCTGCCGGCGCTCGCCCGGCCTCAGCACCTACCTTGCCGGGCGCGCGGAGATTGCGGAAATCCTGCAACGCATGGAGATCCCGGCCGGCTCGCCCGCGCTGGCGGGACTGGGCTCGCTCACCTTCATCGGCGGCGGGGACGAGGGCGACAAGGCCGCGGACCTCTCCGGCAGCAAGCGCTTTCAGGCGTTGATCGATCGCGCCTCCGAGCACTTCGACTGGATCATCGTCGACTCCTCGCCGGTAAACCTGGTCACCGACAGCGTCAATCTTGCGCATGCCTGCGATGCCGTCCTGTTGGTGGCCCGCGGCGGAGTCACCCGCTTCGAAGCCGCGCAGCGAGCGCTCGCCGAGCTTAAGAATTCGACTATCCTTGGCGTCGTCCTCAACGCGTCGGACAGGAAATCGAGAGACGCCGGCTACTACGGCTACGATGGGTACGACGGCTACGACAGCGAAGACGGCAAGGCCAGCGAAGACGGTAAAGCCGGCGAAGACGGTACGGCCAGCGCGGCCGTTCAGGAACAGGAGACAGGTCAGGTCGCGCAATGATCCGGTTGTTGAACGTGTATTATCCCACCCGCACGGTCATGCTTCTGCTCTGCGAGGCGGTCATCGTCGCGGGCTGCTTCGTCGCCGCGACGTTCATCATGCTCGGCTGGGACGATGCGCTGCTGGCGCTGAATTATGAGAACGGCTACCTGAAGATCGCCTTGCTCACCTTCATCAGCCTCAATCTCTCCTACTACTTCGACCTGTTCGAACCGCAGCTCGTCTCGGCCCGCGAGGCGATCTACTTCCGCATTCTGCTGGTGCTGGGCTTCGACTGCTTCGCCTTCTCGGCCATCCTCTACTTCTTCCCCGAGTTCGCCGTGCGCCAGGCCCACGTCTACGAGCTCGGCCTCGCGCTGCTCACGCCGGTGCTCATCCTGTGGCGCAGCGTCTACGAGTGGATCGTCAGCCTGAAGGCGCTGCGCGAGCGCGTCTACGTGCTTGGCGCCGGAGACTTCGCGCGCTCCATGGTCGCGGTCATCCGCTCCCGCCCCGACCTGGGCATGGAGGTAATCGACTGGGAAGAACTCGACGGCACGCCGGAAGAACGCAAGGCCAGATGGATCGACGCGCTCAACCGCATCGCCGTCTCGGACCATCCGGTCAGCCGCGTGATCCTCGCCGTGGAGCAGCCGCGGGGCGAACTGCCCATGGACGAATTGCTGACGCTGCGCTTCAAGGGAATCATCGTCGAAGACGCCGCCGCCCTGCGCGAACGGCTCTCCGGAAAGATTCAGCTCGACGGCCTGCGCCCTTCCAGCTTCCTCTTCGCCGAAGGCTTCCGCCTGCGCGCCTCGCAGCAGCTTACCCGCCAGATTCTCTCGACGCTTGCCGCCTTCGTCGGCCTCATCCTCTTCCTGCCGTTCTCGTTGTTCGTCGTGCTGGCGGTAAGGCTGTCGTCGAGCGGCCCCATCTTCTTCGCGCAGACCCGCGTCGGCGCCGGCGGACGAACCTTCAAGGTCTACAAATTCCGCACCATGTTCACCAACGCCGAGGTCGGCGGCGCGCGCTGGGCGACCAAAAACGACCCCCGCGTCACCCGCGTCGGCATGTTCCTGCGCAAGACCCGCATCGACGAGATTCCGCAGCTTTGGAACGTCCTGCGCGGCGACATGGGCTTCGTCGGCCCGCGGCCGGAGCGGCCGGAGTTCATCCCCATGCTGCAGGAGCACCTGCCCTACTACTACATGCGCCACCTCATCCGGCCCGGCCTGACGGGCTGGGCGCAGGTCCGCTACGGCTATGGCGCGACGCTGGCGGAGGCCCGCGAAAAGCTCGAATACGATCTGTACTACATCAAGCACATGTCGCTCGGCCTCGACTTCCTCATCATGTTCGAGACCATCAAGATCGTTCTGCGCCGCCGGGGCGCGCAATGACATGGCTGTTCGGGGTGTCGCTTGCCGTCATCCTGTATACCTATGCCGGGTACCCGATCCTGATTGCGCTGCTGGCGCGCATTCGTCCGCGACCATGGCTCCGCGCCGCCTGGCCGTTGACGGAGAAACCAGCGCCCATCTCCATCGTTATGGCGGTCCACAACGGCGCTGCGATGTTGCCCGCGCAGCTCGATCACCTGCTCTCGCTCGAACCGGAGCTGGTGCGCGAGATCATCGTCGTCTCCGACGGCTCGACCGATGGGACTGACCGGATATTGACTCAGACACTGTTGAACGCGGTTCCCGATCCGGCTCACCCGGGTGCATGGGATCGCGGGATGAACCGCCTGAAGCCCATCCTGCTGCCCACCCAGGGGGGAAAAACAACGGCTGTCAACGCCGGAGCAGCCGCCGCCAAAGGCGACATCCTGCTCTTCGTCGACATCCGCCCGCGCATCGAATCCGGAGCGCTGACCTCGCTGCTCGCGAACTTCGCCGACCCCCGCGTGGGCTGCGTCGCCGGCGAGCTGCTGCTCGGGACTACAGGCCAGGACGCCACCGCCTCCGCGGTCAGCGGCCTCTACTGGCGCTACGAGCAGTGGATCCGCAACTGCGAGGCCGCCGTCGACTCGCCGGTCGGCGTCTACGGAGGGTTCTACGCCATCCGCCGGGCGTTAGCTGTGTCCGCACCCGCGGGTCTGATACTGGACGACATGTTCCAGCCGCTCGCGATCATCCGCCAGGGCTATCGCAGCGTGCTCGACCGCAAGGCGCTGGTGACCGACCGCTGGCCCGCCAAGGCCACTGGCGAGTTCTCGCGGAAGGTGCGGACTCTGGCGGGGAACTTCCAACTCATTCAGGAAGCGCCGTGGGTTCTGTCGCCTGCCAATCGCGTGCTGTTCCAGCTTGTGTCGCACAAGCTGCTGCGGCTGGTTGTACCCTACTTCTTCGTGACGCTCTTTCTCTCGAGCGCCATTCTCGGCGACCACTCGCGGCTCTTGCTCCTATTCGCCTGCCTGCAGATCGCCTTCTGGCTGATGGCCGCGGTCGCCGTGCGGCATCGCATCCCGCTGGTGCAGCGTGTCGCCGGGCCGGCCAGTGCTTTGCTGGTGTTGAACGCCGCCGCCGTCGTGGGCCTCTACACCTGGCTGTTCACTCGCGGCCCGCTGTGGCGCATCTGGTCGCCCACCCCGAGCACTCGCCCGAACTAAGGGATCATCACCGAGCGCCCAATCGGTATTGAGGTGCGGCCATCTTTGCAACCCCAAAGTCACATTTTCAAATAGTCGACTGTGTTATCGTTAGGCTCTTCATTTCCACACTTTCGCGTCGCTCAGAGGTTTTTTCATGCATACAAGGCTAAGAGACTTTCCCTGCACGATTGCACTATCGACGCTTTCCCTCCTGGTCTCCGGGTGCAGCCTCTCACAGTTCAGTTCAGCCCCGGCGGCCAGCTCGGCTGCGCCGTCGATCTCTGGCCTGGTCCACGGCGGCCAGCAGCCTGTCACTGGAGCCGTCATCCAGCTCTACGCCGTAAACACAACGGCAAATAAGGGTGCTTCAGCGGCGCAGATCCACAGCGTAGTTACCTCGGATGGAAACGGAAATTTCAGTCTTGCGGGCGACTTCTCTTGCCCCACGCCGAATTCGCTCGTTTATCTCACAGCTAGCGGCGGCAATCCCGGTCTTGCCGGAAACGTCAATAACAGCGGTCTCAGCATGATGACCGCAGTCGGTGCGTGCGATACGCTAACTGCTTCCAGCTTCATAACGATTAATGAGTTGACGACCGTCGCCGCCGTCGAGGCGCTCGCGCCGTTCATGGCGGACATCTCTCACGTTGGCAGTGACCCTGGAAATTCGAACGGACTCGCCGGCGCATTCAGCACTGCCGCCGCCCTCGTCAATCCGGCGACCGGCCTTCCTGCCACGGCTGGCAGTGGAGTCATTGTGCCTGTCGCACAGTTGAACACTTTGGCCGACATCCTCTCAAGCTGTGTCAATACAAATGGCACCGATGGTACCTGCGCGACGCTATTTCAAAACGCCACGAGTACGACCGAAACCACTACCGATACCTTATCCGCGATCCTGCACATCGTCCAATCGCCGTCCCAGAATGTCGCGGCCCTCTTCGCGCTCATAAACTCACAGGCTCCCTTCGAGCCTGCACTCACAGTCGCCCCCGGCGACTGGTCAGCGGCCACGCTCTTTCCCCTCCCCGATAACTCGCCGGCAGTCGAGTACCTCATGGCAATCGATACCGCGCAGCATATCTGGGTCTACACGCAGCCGTTGACGGCAACCAATGCGATCGCTGGCACCGGCACCATCACTGTCTACGACACCAACGGCAACGTCCTCTTCACGATCCAGCCGGGCGTCGGGGGACTTAGCATGCCCGTCCAGATCGCGGCCGACCCTTTCGGCAATGTGTGGGCCTTGAATTCCACGCTGACGTTTTCCAAGTTCGGTCCGAACGGCAGCGCGCTGTCGCCATCTGGAGGATTCCCGGTACCGTTAGCGCCCCCGGCAAATTCTACTTCGAGTAGTTACTTCGGGCTAAAACTCTTTTCTTTTGACCCCAGCGGAAACCTGTGGGCAGTCAACTCAGGCACGACCAGCAACTGTTTTCTGGAGGTCAGTAACGCGGGGGCAGTCATCACGCCGACTGGAAACTTCTGTAACGCTGCTGGAAACGCAGCCACGTTTACCGTGTCGACGGACGGCTCGGGCGACGCCTGGTTCCTCGGACTTTCTTCAGTGGCCAAGGTAAACACCGCAGGCTCGCTGGCGGCGACAGGCATCAATAGTAACGGATGCTTCGATCTGCCACAGGGTACAGGTACACTCTCCACCTACATGGCAGAAGGCGTTACTCTGAACACGTTGTACGACCGGACGCACGATCAGCTCTGGGGTGTCACTGAGGTTGGTGCTGGTGCACTGCATGACGACGGCAGCCAGGTGTTCTGCCACACACGCGGAGCAAACGTTCCCCTCATCCCCTTCTATAACACAAGTACTCCAGGAAACGGCGGAACTATAGGCTTTCTCTATATGGGTAGCGCAGCGCTCGACGGAAATGGCACCCTTTGGTTCGGCGCCGCCGGAGAGATGGTGTCTGTCCCTACGAGTGGTGCAGGCGGAGCCATAAACCAGACCACGATTAGTGGACTTGCCGCGATAAATTCGACAGGCGATTTGGTGACTCCATTCAACACCGCTACAGGCGTCTATGGCCTTTCAACAGGTTCACAGCTTCTTACCACAACCGGTAGCAACGGCGTTCCTGTTTTCACCTTTCAAACGGGGGGATTCCTGTTCTCCGGAAGCGTCAACAGCGGAGGCATGGCTATCGACTCATACGGCAACATCTGGGGAATCGTGTATTCCGGTTATCCGGCAAGGTACTATTTGGCAAAAATCCCTGGACTAGCCGCACCGAAGAGCTACCAATAGATGCGTTATCACGGCCACGCTTCAGCTCCATGTAGAGTGCCTGCCCAGACTGTTTCGCTACCGAATCCATAGTTCAAGCGGTATATATTCCCCGCACTTATTCGCATGACATATGAAATCCAGTATCCATAACGGGTTTGTTGTAGCTATTGTGTGACACATACATTGCGAAAGGCCTACTGTTTCGGCCGGTATAGCTCCATATACCCCTCATCCATCCGCTCCAGCGTAAACTCCGCCTCATAAGCCGCCCTCGCTCTCCGCGAAAGCTCCTCCCACAGCGCTGCATCCCCGGCCAGCCGCACGATCTCTCGCGCCATGCCCGCCGCATCGCCCACCGGTGCCAGCAGTCCTCCGCCCGAGAGCCGCACCACCTCGGCCATGCCTCCCACGTCCGTCAGCACCGCCGGAACCCCGACCGACATCGCCTGCAGCAGCGACATCGGCAGACCTTCCGACAGCGACGACATCACAAACGCATCCGCCGCCGAGAAGAATTGCGCCGTGTCCAGCCGCTGCCCCCAAAAGCGCACCCGCTCCGCGATGCATAACTCCCGCGCCAGCGCCTCCAGTTCGCCGCGAACCGGCCCTTCGCCGACGATCCAGAACTCAAGTGAAGGCAAGTCCGGAGCGGCAATCGCGACGGCTCGCAGCAGCGTGCCCAGATCCTTGATCTTTGCCAGCCGTCCCACGAACAGCAGCGTGAATCCGGTCTTGTGCAGCTCCGCAAACCCCTCTCGCGCTATCGGAGTAGCCCCGTTGTAGACGCGCACGATCTTGTCCGCGTGCTTCGGCAGCGCGCCGCGCAGATTCGCGCAGGTGATCTCGCAGATGCCCACGATCCAGTCGCAGGCGTGCGCCATCAGACTGTACTTGCGCTCTTCCGCGACGTCGTATGGCGGAGCCACCAGGCTGTGCCGGGTCGAGACCACCGACTTTGCGCCCGCCAGCCTCGCCGGCAGCGCCGCCTGCAGCGTGGGCGCGGGATTGTGGCAGTGCACCACGTCGGGCCTCAGCTTGCGGAAGCGCCGGAAGTATCGACCCATGGTCTTCGCGGGATGCGCCTCGCCGGGCACGAAGATGTCGAAGCCCTCCTCGCGCAGCACCTCGCCCACCGCGCCCAGGCAGGAGTAGGCGCAGATCGAAACGTCATGCCCATTAGCCCGCTGGATGCGGCAAAGCTGCGCGACCAGAACCTCCGCCCCGCCTATTTCGAGGCTGTAAACGACATGCACGATCTTCATCGAATTCAGCCTAACAGCACTACAATAGGAGGTATCGGCCGCATGCCGCTCCCCCGTGGCCAACAGGACCAAAGTGAAGTTTCCGAAGCAAGCCAACCTCTGGTTCCCGTCCTACCTGCGTGATCGCGTCCGCCATCTCGGACGATCGCCCGCCAAACGGCTTTGGGTTGCCATCACCGACCATTACGAGCCCATGGGCGGCAAGGTTTTAATCGAAACGGGCCGCGCCCGCGTCCGCGCCTGGCAGGATCGCTGGCCCGCCATCGCCGCCTCCGCGCCGCTCGATTCCGCCGGCAGATCGCCTTGCTTCACCTTCTTCTATCCGCAGGAGGAGTACCGGCGCGAGCTGCTCGACTCGCTCGCCGAACTCGCTCGCACCGGTACCGCCGACGTCGAGGTGCATCTGCACCACCACCAGGACAATGCCGTCGAGCTCCGGCGCAAATTGACCGACTTCACCGCCTGCCTGCGCAACGATCACGGCCTTCTTCATGACCATAATGGTCGCATCGTCTTCGGCTTCATCCACGGCAACTGGGCGCTCGACAACTCCGACCCCGGCGGCTGGAACTGCGGCGTCAAAGGCGAGCTGCAGCTCCTGCGCGACCTCGGCTGCTACGCCGACTTTACCATGCCCTCCGCGCCTTCGGGCACGCAGTCGCGCATCGTCAACCAGATCTACTGGACCACCGGCGACCCGGAGCGGCCGCGCGGCTTCGAT
Source organism: uncultured Acidobacteriaceae bacterium (assembly GCA_964245315.1). Lineage (GTDB taxonomy): Bacteria > Acidobacteriota > Terriglobia > Terriglobales > Acidobacteriaceae > Edaphobacter. The sequence goes on from CAXTMK010000109.1 coordinate 14,473, forward strand.
CGCGGCGTCGAAGCCACCGTAGGCGGCGGGCGCCGGGGGGATCTGCTGATGATTACCGGGCCCCTCGGCATTCGCTATCGGGATCGGTTGACACCGCGGCTCGAAATGGGCGAACTCGCCGTCAACGATCCGCCCACGCCCTACAGGGTCAAGCGCTGGCTCGCGCTGGCGCCACGCATCGGCGACGATATCTTCCTCAAGCTCTACGGACACAGCGCGCGCGAGGACAACGCCGCCGCGCTGCTCGGGAGCGGGGATAAGACTGGTGCGCTTGCGCCCATGTTTCATTGGATTCAGCAGGCTGCGCTCGCGCAGAATCTCGAACTGCACTGGGCCAGCGCCTACGATATGTTCCGCGCGGCGAACGCGTTGATCCAGGGCGGATCGCAGACATGAAGGTAGCCGTCGTCACCGATTACTTCCCCGACTCCGCGCACCCCTGGAACGGCCACAGCGCGTACCAGACGCTGCGCCTGCTGGCGCGCCGGTGCCAGGTCCATGTCTTCTACGCGGAGCCCGTGTACCCTCCGCTGCTCACTCCGAAGGAGTCGCACGTTCACGCCATCGACCGTGGCTGGAGCCCGCCCGATGTCTCGGCGACCTACATCCCTTTCCCCGTGCTGCCGGTCGTCAGCCGGCCGTTCAACGGCTTCGTCAGCGGCCGGCGTCTGCTGCCCAGCGTGCGTGCCTGGAAGCCGGACATCATACTGAACTACGCGGTCTATCCCTACGGCCTTGCGGCGGTGCGCATCGCCGCCGCGCTGGGTGTGCCCTGCGTGCTGACGGCTATCGGCTCCGACCTGAACCGCATCGCCGACCCAATCTGCGGCGTGCTGACGCGCTGGACGCTGCGCCATGCCGATTTCGTCACCACGGTAAGCCGCGACCTCGCGAAGACCGCCGTTAAGCTCGGCGCAGACCCCGCGCGCACGCAGGCGATCCTCAACGGCTGCGACACCGGCGTCTTTCATCCGCGAGATCGTATCGCCTCGCGTCTGCATCTGGGGCTCGATCCCGACGCCGAGATCGTCGCTTACATCGGCCGGCTGGATGTGCGTAAAGGCCTCGTCGAACTGATCGAGGCCGTCGCCGCCCTGCACGCCCGCCGTCCGAAACTCCAGTGTTTTCTCGTCGGCAGCGGCCCCGCCGACAGCGTCCTGCGCGAGGCCATTGCGCGAACCGGCGCGGGTGATTTCATCCACCTG
>CAXTMK010000109.1:15687-16121 GCA_964245315.1 uncultured Acidobacteriaceae bacterium
CCGACCTCGTGACGCTGCCCAGCTACATGGAGGGTTGTCCGAACGTGGTCATCGAGGCGCTCTGCGCGGGGCGGCCTTTGGTTGCGACCGATGTCGGCGGCATTCCGGAGTTGGTAGACGAAAACTGCGGCCGGCTCATCCCGCCCCGCGATGTTCGGGCGTTGACCGAGGCCCTCGACGAAGTGCTCACCCTGAGTTGGAGGACCGAGTCTATCGCCGCTCAGCATAAGCGCAGCTGGGGCGACGTCGCGCGCGACCTGTCCGCGGTCCTGGAGCAAACGCTCGAGCTGTCAGCTCCCAAGCCTAAGCTCGTCGATTAGGGCCTTAGATTGCAGGCCAGTGGAATCGCTTGTCAAGCGATTCGGCGTGGAAGACTTGCTTGTGTTGAAGCACATTAGAAGTGTCCCCTGTTGTCCTCGATAGAAGTGTCCCCT
>CAXTMK010000110.1:0-16013 GCA_964245315.1 uncultured Acidobacteriaceae bacterium
TCGCTGCGCCGCCGCATCGAGTATTTTGTAATGCTGTGCACCTAGATCTACACCCGCTTCTTCATCCCCGACCTGCTCATCTGCCTGTGGATGACGCTGGGCGTCCACGCGTTCCTGGTCGCGCTGGAGCGAACCCACAACAACTCTGTCATCCTGAGCGAAGCGCGAAGCGCGCAGTCGAAGGACCCCGACACATTCCGTCCCGCCACGGCCGCTCGGACCACTCCGCCATCAGCGCTCGCGCCATGCCTCTGCTTCGCCGCAACCCTCGCCCTCAACCTGCTGACCAAAGGCCTCATCGGCCTCGTCTTTCCCCTCGCATTCGTCCTTCTGTACCTCGCGATCACCCGCCAGCTTCGCCTGCTCCCGCGATTCCATCTCATCCCCTCAACGGCCTTCTTCCTCGCAATCGCGCTTCCGTGGCACATTCTCGCCGCCATCCGCAATCCTGCCATCGCGATGCCTTCGGAGCCTGGACTGCCCGCCCGCGCCGGCTGGGCGTGGTTCTACCTTTACAACGAACACATTGCCCGCTTCCTGGGCAAGCGCATCCCGCACGACTACGGCCAGACGCCGGTCTGGCTCTTCTGGCTCTACGCGATCCTCTGGGTGATGCCGTGGGCCACGTTCCTGCCCGCCGCGCTCTATCAGGCATGGAAGAAGGCAGGCTGGACCGACTCGAAGCTCGTCCCCGTCCTGTGGTCGCTCATCGTACTGGTCTTCTTCACGCTCTCCAGCCGCCAGGAGTACTACCAACTCCCAGCTCTGCCCGCACTGACCCTGCTCATAGGCGCGTTCCTGGCTCAATCGGAAATCCGTGCCCCATTCATCGCGCCTTTGTCTCATGCGATGAGTGGGTCCGCCGAAGCCTCCATCCAAAGCCACCGCTGGCTCTTACTGCCCATCGCCAGCCTGGTCGCCGTCACCTGCGCCTTCTTCGCCGTCACCGCTCCGCAACCGCCCTATGGCAGCGATCTCTCATCCCTCCTAAGCTCGAATCCGGCGCTCTACAATCTCTCGCTCGGCCATATCTTCGACCTGACCGGCGCCGCGATGGGCTTCTTCCGCGGCCCGTTGATCGCGGTCGCCCTCGGCATGATTGCGCTCGGTCCCGTGAGCTACGGATTCCGCCGCCGCCGCCGCGCCTACGCCGCCAACCTGATCCTCGCGGGAGGCATGACGCTCGTGCTGCTCGCCGCGCACGAGGGGCTGGTCCGTTTCAAACCCATCCTCGGCTCGCGCGACCTGGCACTCGCCATCGTCGACGCGCAGCGGGAGAACCCGCGGCCTGACGACCTTATCCTGCTCGACGGAGAGCTGACCTCCGGCTCGACGCTGCTGTTCTACACGCGGCAGCCGGTCCATCTGGTCAATGGCCGCATCAACGGGCCGTGGTTCGGCAGCTTCTGGCCGGATGCGCCGCCGATCTTCGAGACCGAAGCCAGCCTGCGCACGCTTTGGCAAGGCCCGCGCCGCGTCTTCCTGCTGACCTACGTACCGGCTAGTAGAACGACGGATTTGAAGCCGTATGGGCCGGTGCGTGCCGTGGCGTCGGCGGGTGGAAAGACAGTTCTGACGAATCAGTGGTAAGTGGTCAGTGGTCAGTCAGCCGTTGAGCTCGCCGGCCCGCGTGTGGATGAAACAGCTCCGTTGTCCTTTGCGCAGGCGACAGGCGGAATACGTTCTCTGTACAGTCGAGAGTTTCGAGTTGGGAGTTATGAGTAAGTACAGCCATAATCGCACCACTTACCACTGTTTACTCCGGCGCCTCGACCCGACCACCCGCTTTCAGCGTATAAATCTTCCCCCGATAGTAGAACTTGTCGCCGCCGTAGCTGCGCAGCCACAGGATGCTGCCCAGCAGATCGCGCAGCGGATAGACCGCGACGTTCTTCCAGAGGTCGGGATCCTGCAGCACCAAGAGGACCGCAAACGCCTGCAGCCAGCGATTCACCGCCATCCCCAGCAGCCACAGCAGACCGGCCAGCGGATGGCCTGCGCACAATCCCCAAAGCAGTCCCAGCAGGCCGAACGGCATGGCGAAGGTAAGCCCGCTGCCCAGGTGTCCCCAGGGCCGCGAGCGGCGGGTGCTCTGCATCCAGCGCAGTTGGTTGCGGAACGACAGCCAGAACGGCACGTCCTGCACCATCAGCTTGATGATGTGCGTCGCCATTTTGACGTTCTTGCCCTGCTTCGCCAGCCGGTTGCCGAGCTCGAAGTCGTCGGCGTAAAACTGGCCCAGGTAACTGAAGCCGCCCACATCCTGGAAGCTCTTGCGCGGCAGCGCCATGGTCGCACCGAGGGCAAACGTGGTGCCTTCGAGCATGTCCGCGACGAGCACGCCGGAGGTCATCTCGACGCTCTTGCCGACGGCGTCGAGCCTGCTGGAAAAGCTTGCATTCGCCCCGCCGTACGCGGTTCCGATGTAGACGCAGGAGGCGATGCCGAGGTTCGGATCCTTCAGGTTCTGCACCATGCGCAGCAGGTAATCGGGTGCGACGCGTACGTCGGCGTCGCTGGTGATGTAGAGGTCGTGTTTCGCGACCGAATCCAGCTTCTCGAACGAGAAGACCTTGGCGTTATGGAAGCGCGGCAACGGCTCGCCGCAGGTGACGTACTGCGCTCGCACATGCGGATAGCGCGCGCCGACCTGCTTCGCAAGCCGCAGGCCGAGGTCGGTGTCGTGGCGGGCGCAGAAGAGCAGTTCGAACTCCGGATACTGCTGCTCGAAGAAGGTTTCGAGGTTGCGCTCCATGCCCGGCTCGGTGCCGTGCAGCGGCTTCAGCACGCTGACCGGCGGCACAAAGTCGGGGGCTGCATTGTCGTCGCGGCGCTTGCGGAGACCGAAGCGTGCCGCTGCCGCAACCACCATCAGGCAATAGATCGACGACGTAACCGAACCAGCCAGCGCCATATACAACAGCAAGCGCACAAACAAACTCATCGCAAAGAAAACCCTCGGGATAAGTTTACCGATTACTTCTTCTTCGCGTTCTTCGCAGCGACGAGCGTCACGCGCTTGAACGGCACCAGGCCCGCGCCGGGATTCTGCTGGGCCTGCTTGCGCGCGAGCATCTCCTCGCGCACGTAGTCGACGAAGCCCTGCATCTGCCGGTTCATCTCCTCCATGCGCTCGCGCATCTGCAACACGATGGCGATGCCGGCGATGTTGACGCCTAGATCGCGCGCCAGGTTCAGGATGAACTCCAGCCGTTCGAGATCCTCGTCGGTGTAGAGGCGCGTGTTGCCGTCGGACCTGCTGGGCCGCAGCAGGCCTTCGCGTTCGTACATGCGCAGCGTCTGCGGATGGATCTCGTACATCTCCGCCACCACGGAGATCATGTAGCCGCCACGAGTTTTGCGCTTGGTCGCCATCGTTGTCAGCTTGCCTTCTTATGTTCGACCGGCAGCTGGTTCGTAAGCGAGGCGGCCTTTACAACAAGCCGAAGCGCCTCATTGACTGCCTCGGCACTACGAAAGGCTGCATACAACTCGGGTTCGATTACAACAATGTTTGTGTCTCGATTCGCGCATTCCGCGTATGGATTGGGACGTGCATTCGAAAAGTCGTATTCGTCCTTCATTTCATACTCCAGTTCTTCTTTCTCGGTCATAGGTCATTCTCTCCTTTCTCGTCGCCTCTCGTGCGCTGATGATCCTGAACCTGACACCTCGTTCCACATGAACGACCGCGAGTAACTTGCGGGTTGAGGATGAACCTAACAGCAACTGTCGCAATTCGTCTTCTGAGTGCTCGGGATCGTTCATGATGACGCCTCGAGTATCTCCAAATATGGTGGCGGCCTCTTCAAATGTGATTCCGTGCTTTCGGACATTCATCTCGGCCTTCAGCCGATGCCATTCAAAGACATAGTTGCCGAAGGAGTACACGATCGTATTCGAATCACTCACCGAGCCTCCATTAGCCCTAGTCTAATCCGCTTCAGAATGATTCGGCGAAAGATGTGTTAGCCGTTCTGACAATCCGCATCTCAACCTCCATGAAGAAGTCGACCGCTCTATCCCTCCTCACCGCCGGCCTTGCCACGGCAGCAGCGCTCGCCTTCGCACCCAGACAGCCGCGGCTGCGCGCCGGCATGATCGCCATCATCACCGGAGGCTCGCGCGGCCTTGGTCTTGCGATCGCGCATCGCTTTGGCCGCGCCGGGTTGAAGCTGGTGCTGGCCGCACGCCATCAGGAGGAGCTTGAGATCGCGCGGCATGAGTTGCTGCACTCGGGCGACGTGGCCAACGAGGACGACATCCTGCTCGTCGTCTGCGACTTGACCGACCCGGCGCAGGCGGCGGGTCTGATCGACCAGACACTGCGCGCCTTCGGCAGCTTCGACGTGCTGGTCAACAACGCCGGCATCATCGAGGTGGGGCCGGTACAGAACCAGCCGCTCGAGGCTTACGATCGCGCCATGAAGACCAACTTCTTCGCCGCGCTCTACACCATCTACGCCGCGCTGCCGCACCTGCTGGCGCATGGCGGAGCCATCGTAAACATTGCCAGCATCGGCGGCAAGATTCCCGTGCCGCACCTGGCGCCATATGTCGCCGCGAAGTTCGCGCTGGTCGGTCTATCGGAGACGATGCATGCGGAGTTGCGGCAGCATGGCGTCCGCGTCACGACTGTCTGCCCGGGATTGATGCGCACCGGCGGCGAATCGCACGCCGTGTTCCTCGGGCAGGCGGAAAAGGAGAAGGCATGGTTCGACTTCGGCGCGAAGACGCCTCTTATCGCTGCTTCGGCTGAGCATGCGGCCGGTCGGATCTTCAATGCCGTCGATGCGGGGCGCGCGGAGATCACGATTACGCCGCAGGCCTGGCTGGCGGCACGTATCCATGGGCTCGCACCGGAGACCACGCAGCAGGTCGCCGCGCTCGCGAACCGCTTCCTGCTACCGGAACCGCAATAGGGGGCCCCATGTTCGACGGCTTCACCGTCGACCATGGGGATACTCACCTGCCCAGGACGCCGGCCTTCAGCTTGCCTATTTTGCCTTTGCTCCCGACTACGAACGGCAGCGAAATCGCGTTCCAGTTCTTATCGGCATCGGGAACGTCGCGGGCGGATGGTTTTAGCGGCATCCAGTCCTTGCCGTGGTTCCGCGAGATGTCGGTGCCGTTGGGGCCTACTGCAATCCAAGTCTTCGTTGCTTCGTCGAAGGTGACAGCAGAGCGGTAACCGAAAGGCATGGTTGTGGCGGGCTGCCAATGCTGGCCCAAGTCGGTGGAGTAGGCTGCAGTACCCACCGTCTCGTCTGGCTTGGTGTAGAGGCCGCCAACGGCGACGATGCTGGAGCCGAAGTGAGCCAGAGAGAAGATGCCGGACGCTGAGCCGTTAGCCGGCATAGACACTGCCGAAGCCTTCCACTCGCGTCGATTCTGGAGATAAACCTTCGGTACTTCGGTGTTAGTGGAGCTTGTGGCAAAAGCCAGCATACTGCCTTCCTTCGTCTGGATTGGGGCGATAAAAGCGGAGTTGCTGGCGGCGAATCCTCCTGCTCCCTTGGCGGCTTCCAGACCTGGCGAGTCGTCCGGGTGCCAAGTCGCACCGACATCGGAGGAGTAGAAGACGCGGAAGCTGCCACCTACCGGGTCACCCATCAGATAGAGCAGCCTCGGCGGTAAGGACATTTTAATGATGGCGTCGAAAAAGCCGGCCGGGTCCGGGTTGGCGAAGACGAGCTTCCATGTGGCGCAGCCATCAGTCGTCTTGTAAATCGCCGACGCCGGGCCGGTGCCACTGGCCATGATGAGCGCTGTTGTTGCGTCGAAGGCCTGCACGCCGCGGAAGTCAAGCTTGTCGCCGCCTCCGGGAACCGCGCAATGTTTCCATGTTGCTCCGCCGTCGGTCGTCAGCAGAACAGTACCGCGAGAGCCGCTGGCCCACGCGATCTGCGACGTTACAGCGTCGATGCCGCGCAGGCTTGCAGACGTCTTGGCATCCAGAATGTCGAACTGCGCCATGGCATTTCCGGCCAGCGCGAGCAGTAGTGCCGCGAGTAGCTTCATGCCCGCAGTGTACTTGAGTCGCGGCCGCGGAGAAATGCGAGAAGCAGATCCCTCCGCTGCGCTGCGGGATGACAAACAAGACTGCGGGATGACAAACAAGATTTAGCTTATCGGAGGTCGGCCGACTCCGACCGGCTTCGGCGTGGCGGTTGGATCGACGGCTACCGTCAACTGCGCCACCAATCCTTTCTCCGGCTTGCCTTCTTCAACCGGGAGCAGCGTGGCGATGGCCATGTCGCCGTGCTGCCGGGTGAAGACGCCGTCCTCCTGCTCGGTGGTGCGATGGATCTTGTGCGCGGCGTACAGGGGGTTGGCCATCAGCCTGACGTTCCAGTCTTCGGGGAAGAAGACCTGTCCGGTGTGCGACGTGTGGCCGCCGGCATAGTGCTCGCCGGTGCGTTCGCCGGCGAGCCGGACCTTGAAGTGGACGTGGTTGGTACGGCCATCGTAGAAGCCGGGAAAGATGGTCTCGAAGGCGACGGAGCCATCCTCGCCGGTGATCTGGATGCCGCGCAGGAAGGTGAGGGTGTCAGTCGGCTTTGCCTGCGGCGGAAGGGCGCCGCGCCCATCCATTCCTGCAGGAGGGCCGTCGGGCCGCTCGCCCGGCGGAGGGCCGCCTGGGCCGCCCGGACCGCCCATGCCCATGTTCGATTTGGTAAAGCCGGAGTAGAGGCCCATTGCATCGCAGTGCCACAGGTCGATGGCGGCTCCGGCCAGCGGCGCGCAGGTTTTGCTGTCCTGAATTTTGAGCCGCAGCAGCAGGGGAATTCCCTTGCGGTCTTCTGCGATGGTCTTGCGCATGACCATGCTGTCGAGATAGAACGGGCCCTGCTCCTGCTCTGCAATCAGGACGCAGGCAGGACTCTGCTGGGCGATGCCTTTGAGCGCCATGGACGCCACGCCCGAAGCCACCAGGCCGGATGATAGAAAGCGCCGCCGCGAAACCGTCAGGTTCTTCACTGGAGTTCCTCGTCTCTGTGCGCGAACCAGCCGCACATCCTGCAAGACGAGATGTGAGTGTGTGGAGTCTACAGCGATCTCAGTGCGCGCCGGCCGGCGCTTTGCCGGGCTTTACCTTCTTCAACATCCAAACGCACCCAACGCAGAAGAAGCACAGCAGCGAGAGCCAGCGGAAGACATCGACGAACGCCCACAGGCTGGCCTGCCGCCCAAGCTGCTGGTAGAGCGATGCTGCCCCCGGCCCTCCCGGACCACCCGTGTTGCTGGGGCCGAAGTAGCCGCCGAGGGCCTGCTGGCTCTGGTGCAGCGCATTCTGGAAGTTGGCGCCGGTGGCGGGCACGGAGTTGATGATCTCGTTCTGGTGCACGTCCTGGCGGCGCGTCAGCAGCGTCTGCGCGATGGAGATTCCGATCGAGCCGCCGACGTTGCGCATCAGGTTGAAGAGGCCGCTGGCGTTGCCGATCTGCTCGTTCGAAAGCGTACCGTATGCGCCTGTCGAGATAGGCACAAAGATGAAGCTGAGGCCGAAGCCGGTCAGCAGGATCGGAAGCAGCAGCGTGGTCGGCGAGATATCGAGCGTGACGTTGCCGAAGTAAAGCGTCGTTATGCCAAAGAGCAGGAAGCCGAAGGTAAGCAGGATGCGCGGGTCGACCTTGTTCGAGAGAAATCCGATGATGGGCATGCCGCAGATTGCACCCAGACCGCGCGGCGCGACTGCCAGACCGGCAGTGAATGCGGTGTAGCCGAGAAGTTCCTGGTAGAAGAGCGGGAGCACCGTGGTAGTCGAGTAGATGCCGATGCCGAAGAGGAAGATCAGCAGGCTGCCGACGGCGAAGTTGCGGTCCTTCAGAACTTTCAGATCGACGAGGGTATCTTTCTTGAACCACGAGCGGTAGACGAAGTAGACGAACGCGATCACCATGAAGAAGACCGCCCAGCGCAGCCAGATGGCGCCGAACCAGTCATCCTCCTGGCCCTTGTCGAGCACGACCTGCAGGCAGCCGGTCCAGACAACCAGCGCGCCGAAGCCGAGGCCGTCGAAGGGCTTGGCTTTCGCGTTTTTGATGTAGCTGGGATCGTGCACGTAGCGGTTGATCATGAACAGCGCCATCAGCCCGATGGGGATGTTGATGTAGAACGCATAGCGCCAGGAGTAGGTATCCGTAAGCCAGCCGCCCAGCGTGGGCCCGAGCACCGGCGCTACGACCACGCCGAAGGCGAAGACCGCCATCGCCGCGCCGCGCTTGGCTGGAGGGAAACTTTCAAGCAGGATGGCCTGCGACAAAGGCTGCAACGCTCCGCCGCCCGCGCCCTGGATGACTCTCGCGATAAGCATGAACGCCAGCGTCGGCGCCGAACCGCAGAGGAAGGACGCGACGGTGAAGATGGCGACGCAACTCATCAGAAAACGCTTGCGGCCGAAGCGCAACGAGCACCAGTTCGAGGCCGGCAGCACGACCGCATTCGAGACAAGGTAGCTGGTGAGAACCCAGGTCGCCTCGTCGTTCGAGGCGGACAGCGAGCCGGCGATGTACGGCAGCGCGACAGCGGCGATGGAAGTATCGAGCACCTCCATGAACGTGGCGAGCATGACCGCGGCGGCGATCAGCCAGGGGTTTTCGCCCTTGGCCGCGTCCTGCACGGGGTCCGCCGCCTGCGCGGGCGCCATGTCGTGAGTTGCAGCGGCAGTCGCCATCGGTTGAGAATCCCCCCGTCCAGTCAGGTCTCGTTTTTGATGTCCAAACGGGTGCTGTGGTTTCTAAGGATTGTCAGCTTTGTACTCGATCGAAACCGGCCCGCTCGTAGTCTTCTCCGTGAAGACCCGCGCACCGGCGGGGACGTAAACGACGAGATGCGAGGAATCGGCCCAGTGCATGTCAACGTGCAGAAGGCCGGCGCTATCTGTAGAAGCATGCCCATGATTGCTGTCCGCGCTGAAGACCAGCGAATCTTCATCAGCATCGAAGGGATCGAATTTTCGTTTCGTGCTCTCGACCGCAAGATGCGTTCCGAAATCGGTGGTGGCTCCGCAATCGAACTCGTACAGGACAGCCCGGCGCGTGCTGTCCGGGGAGAGTTGCGTATGGCTTCCGTTGCTTCCGCACATCGAGCGTGGCGATAGCTCGTGAGCGATGAAGCCTACAATAAGCACTCCTAGAAGAACCATAACGAAAGCCGACACACTAATCGTCTTTAGCCATTCTGGTTGACGCAGGTACCAAGCGGCGATGCCCTTCTTTATGGGAGCGTGCGTGGCCTCGTAATCTTTGTGATGGACGCCCTGTACCGCATTGGAAAAGTCATAACTCTTGCGCATGGTTGGCCCGGCGCTCAACTAGCCTTTGCAAAGATGGGCACACTCTTGGCAGCCTTCATTAAAACCCGAAGCGCCTCATTTACTGCTTCCGAATCCTTGAACACTGCTTGCACATCAGGGTCCAACGTAACGAGGTGGACCTCGCCGGCGAGGGCTGCATAAGGTGATGGAACACTCTGCGAGAAATCATAGTGCTCGCGCATCTCAACGTCTTCCAAATCTTCGGCCTTCATATTCGCTCCTTTCATCGGGTTCTGCCGGCCGTGCGCTGATGATTCTGAACTTCGTGCCGCGGGCGACATGTATGACCAACAATACTCTCAGACGACGCGACATCCCAAGCAGAATGATGCGGTCTTCTTCGTCCGAATGGTCCACATCGTCGATCAATTCTGCGAATTCATCGAGGAAAGCAGTCGCTGCTTCGACAAACGACACGCCGTGCTTCCGTATATTTGCAGCGGCTTTCCTGTCATCCCATTCGAACTCAAGATTACCAAGTTTCAGCGTGGCCAAGCTTATACTCCCTCCAACATCGCCTTGCGCGGATCCTCCGGATTCAGCTTCGCGAGTTCGCGCAGAATCTCCTTCGAGCGCTCATCCTGCACCTTCGGTACAACGACTTTCACTTCGACGATCTGGTCGCCGCGCGTGCCTTCGCGCGTGGCCGAGGGCACGCCCTTTTCGCGCAGGCGCAGCTTCTGGCCGGCCTGCGTGCCCGGCGGAATCTTCAGTTGCGTGCGCCCGTCCACGGTGGGCACATCAATCTTCGCGCCCAGCGCGGCCTCGGCGATGGTGACCGGCACGGCGATCTGGATGTCGTCCGCCACCCGCGTGAAGAAGGGATGCGTGCCCGCCTTGATGATGAGGTAGAGGTCGCCGCTGGGGCCTCCGTTGGTGCCGGCGTTGCCCTTGCCCGCAAGCCGGATGCGCTGGCCGTCGCGGGTGCCGGGCTTGATGCGGAATTCGAGCGGCTCGCGCTTGACGATCACGCCCGCGCCCTCGCAGGTGGCACAGCTGTTCTGCACCTGGCCGGAGCCGCCGCAGCGCGGGCATTGGATGTTGAACTTCATGCGGCCGCCCATCTGCGTGACCTGTCCAGTGCCCTTACATTCTGGGCAGGGTTCCGCCCCGCCGCTCGTGCTCTTGCCCTTGCAGGCCGGGCAGGTCTCCTGGCGCTGGATTTCGAGGCGGGTGACGCCGCCGCGGATGGCGGTCCAGAAGTCGACCGCGACCTGGTACTCGAGGTCGGTGCCGGGCTGCGGGCCGCGCGGCGCGTTGCGCTGGCCGCCCGAGAACATGCCGGAGAAGATGTCCTTGAACGAGCCGCCGAAGCCGCCGGCGCCTGGCTCGGCCTGGCCCTTGCTGCCGCGCGAGCCGCCACCGGCAAAGTCGGAGAAGTCAAAGCCGCCGAAGTCGAACGGCACCTCCTGCGCGCCGCCGCGGCTGCCGCGCGAAGAGCCCGGCCCGTAGCCCGCGCCGCTCAATCCGCCGCGTGCTGCTGCGTCGGCCGCCGCAGGGTCGATGTTGTCGGAGTAGAAGCCGAACTGGTCGAAGATCTTGCGCTTCTTCTCGTCTGAAAGCACGTCGTTGGCTTCTGATATCTCTTTGAACTTCTCCTCGGCTTTCTTGTCGCCGGGGTTTACATCGGGATGAAACTTGCGCGCCAGCTTGCGGAACGCCTTGCGGATGTCGTCCTGCGAGGCGTCCTTCTTGATGCCGAGAGTGCCGTAGTAGTCTTTCGTCTGCGTGGGTGCCATGAATCCTCTATGCGACCTTCTGTTTCAGTTCTCCGGAGACACGATCGACCGGTGCGGGTTTGATCGCCGACTCCCATTTGGGAGTCATACCAATTCTTGCCATCTCAAGCTCATAGTGGCTCTGCAGATTCATCCAGAACTCGGGCGTCATACGGAAAAAACGGCCGAGGCGCAGAGCCGTGTCTCCGCTGATGCCGCGCCGTTCTTTGACGATCTCCGCAATTCGCGTCGCAGGAACCTGTAAAGCCATCGCGAGCGCGTGCGGCGTGAGGCCCATCGGGGCAAGAAACTCCTCTCGCAACATCTCGCCGGGGTGGATCGGCAGGATGCGGGAACCGGCGGCCGATCCCATCTTGACCTCAGTGGTAGTCCGCGATTTCGACTTCATAGGCGTCTCCTTCTTTCCAGGTGAAGCAGATTCTGTACTGATCGTTGATGCGAATACTCCATTGACCCTTGCTATCTCCCCGAAGCTGCTCCAGCCGGTTCCCGGGTGGGATACGCATATCGTCGAGAACCTTTGCGCCATGGAGCTGAGTCAGCTTCTTCAAGATTACCCGTTGTAACTGCGCATAGCGGCGGCTCGATTGCAGGAGAAAGATGCGCTGAGCCTCAGGATCTTTGAAGCTCTTGATCATACTTGAAGCGTATCACGCCCTCCGTTATACGCTCTCCGCTCAATCCGCCTGGCAAGCCGGGCACCAGAACAGATTCCGCCCTGCCATCACTTTCATCTCAACCTTCGTGCCGCAGAGAAAACACGGCCGGCCCTTGCGGCGATACACATAATGAACCTCCTCGTCGAGCGGTTCGCCCTTGCTGTGCGGGCGGTTGCGCGGGCGCGTGGTGACGATCCTGCGATCGACCATGCCGTGCGGCATCAGTACGCAGGCATCCTTCCAGATCTTCTTCAGCGTGTCGGCGCCAACCTCGGCGCCGGGCCGGAACGGGCTGATCTTCGCGCGGAATAACAGCTCCGCACGATAGATGTTGCCTAGGCCCGAGACGATGGATTGATCCATCAGCAGCAGTCCAATCGGGGTGCGGCGTTTGGCGATGCGCTCGATTATCTTTGCCGGCGAATCCTTGTTCAGCGGATCGGGACCGAGGCGCGCCAGTAGTGCGTCCCACATGGCTTCCGTCCAGACGCTGCAGTCGGTGGGGCCGCGCAGTTCGAGCCAGTGCTGCTTATCCCAGATGCGCAGACGCAAGGCGCCGCGCGGCTCCGGCATGGGCTGCCTGCCTTCGGCGAACTCTCCATACAGGCCCATGTGCAGATGCAGAATCCTGCGCTCGCCGCCGATTCGGCCGAAGTCGAAGCCAAGGTGCTTGCCGACCGCGAGGATGCCCTGGAGCTTGCGGTCGTCGAGCATTCCCGCGTCCACAAAACGGCCCTGCGGCGAGTCGACGCGGACCTTCTTTCCGGCGAACATCGCGGCGTACATCTCGGCCCAGCGATGCAGTTCGTTACCTTCAGGCATTCGGCCTCACGTTCCCGGCTTCTTCCGCCAATTCGGCTGCAGGGGGCGGTCGCCTTCAGGCGGAGCAGCGCCTTCCGGCCAGTCCGGCAGGTCGGCCTGGATCTCCTTTACGACTTCCCGCGCCACATCGCGCGCCGCGGCACGGCGGCTGCGGCGCGGACGTCCGCCGGCGTCGAGTTCGTAGCGGTAGTGATCGATGATGCGGTCAGGCGTCCACAAGGCCCAGTGATTCGCGTTCTTCCGGTGCATGCGCCTGAGCTGAATCTCATCCATGTTGCGCATCATGCGCTGCAGGTCGTTGTAATGATCCTCATACATGGAGTCGGGCGATTCGATCATCTGCTGCATGTCCACGTAGACCGGCTGCGCCCACTCGTAAAAGGTGTGCCACACATCGTAAAGTTCGAGGTGCCCTTTCTTGACCAGGAGCGCCAGGTGTTCATAGAAGTCGAGTATCTCGAACGCTGCGACCGGCGGCGATTCAAGCTCCCATGGCTGCAGCTTCGGCTCGCCCGTCATATCCAGCCTGGCCTGCGCAAGCCTGCGGCGAGCCGCGACAAAGCTATCCGAGAGAAAGAAGCTTAGTTGCTTTTCCAGATTCTCAACCGAGCGATACTCGCGCTCATGCCGCAATTGCAGGCCGGCATAGGCGATGGCGCCGACGCTGGTACACACCAGGATCGAAGTCGCCACCGCCTCTACGGCTGTCCAGTCCACGATCATGAGGCCTCATTACGGACGTTCCTCAGTTCCATACCTGAGATGCCTGGATGGCTTCGATCGCAAACGTCTGGTCGGGTTCCATCTGCTGCATCCTCTGCGCGAATTGCTGCGCGTCCGCCTGAGTGTCGAACATCATGCGGTTGTAGAGCTGCCCTGCTCGTAGCTGATCGCATTTCCACAGAGTTTCGGTCATGGCCTTGCCTCCTTGAAGATGATTGAAGAGCAGGTGATTCATCGATGCTGCGTTGAGCCAAACGCCTTCCGCTACGGTGTCGCGACCTTTCGCCGAAATCAAGCGGGGGCCTTTTCTCCTCTTCATTGTGTTAGACACCCTTTCTCGCCATTTGACTCTACTTACGCTTCAACCGCGATAGCTTCTTTTAGATAAAGCAAGAGGGGTGTTCGGTTGAGAACCACCCCTCCTGCTTACGTTGCAGACTATCGTTTCGTTCTAAAAGCCGAAGCAAAGACTTTGTTCTTAAGGCCAAGGCTTGTTACTTCTTATCGACGTCGACATACTCGGCATCGATTACACCTTCATCGTGCTTTGCTTCGGCCTGGTGCGTATCCGCCGTGCCGGCCGCGGCTGCATCGCCGTCCGTCGGAGCCGAAGCCGCTGCCTTGTACATCGCCTCGGCGAGCTTGTGGCTGACCGCAGTCAGCTTGTCCTTGGCCGCGTTCAGCTCTGATGCGCTGGGCGAACCGGCAAGCGTGGTCTTGGCCTCCGCAACCGCGGCTTCGACATCCTTCTTGTCGCCATCCGCAATCTTGTCGCCCGAGTCCTTCAGCATCTTCTCGGTGTTGTAGACCATGGAGTCGAGCCCGTTGCGCGCTTCCACCGCATCACGCTGCTCCTTGTCCTCGGCCGCGTGGGCCTCGGCGTCTTTCGCCATGCGCTCGACCTCTTCCTTGCTCAGGCCCGACGAACTGGTGATGGTGATCGTCTGGTCCTTGCCCGTGGCCTTGTCGTGCGCCTTCACGTTCAGGATGCCGTTGGCGTCGATGTCGAAGGTCACCTCGATCTGCGGCACGCCGCGCGGCGCGCTCGGAATGCCGCCCAGCTTGAACTTGCCGAGAGTGCGGTTCTGCGCGGCCATGGGACGTTCGCCCTGCAGGACGTGCACCTCAACCTCAGTCTGGTTATCGGCAGCCGTCGAGAAGGTCTCAGTCTTCTTGGTCGGAATGGTCGTGTTGCGGGAGATCATCGCCGTGGCGACGCCGCCCATGGTCTCGATCGAGAGGGTCAGCGGAGTTACGTCGAGCAATAGAAGATCCTTGACCTCACCGGCCAGCACGCCGGCCTGAACCGCCGCGCCGATGGCTACGACTTCGTCCGGATTGACGCCCTTATTGGGCTCCTTGCCGAAGAGATCCTTCACCATCTGCTGGATTTTGGGCATGCGGGTCTGGCCGCCGACCAGCACAACCTCGTCGATCTTCGACGCGTCGATGCCGGCATCCTTGAGCGCCTGCTTGCAGGGGCCGATCGACTTCTGGAGCAGATCGTCCACCAGCGATTCGAGCTTGGCGCGGGTCAGGTTGCGCACCAGGTGCTTGGGCCCGCTGGCATCCGCGGTGATGAAGGGCAGGTTGATCTCCGACGACTGCGCCGTCGAAAGCTCGATCTTGGCCTTCTCAGCCGCGTCCTTCAGACGCTGCAGCGCCATCTCGTTGCCCTTGGCGTGGAGGTCCAGCCCGGTCTCAGACTTGAACTCCGAGATGAGCCACTCGACGATGCGCTGATCGAGATTGTCGCCGCCCAGGTGGGTGTCGCCGTTGGTCGACTTCACCTCGATAACGCCTTCGCCGACCTCGAGGATGGACACGTCGAAGGTGCCGCCGCCGAAGTCGTAGACCGCGATGGTCTCGTCCTTCTTCTTGTCGAGACCGTAGGCGAGAGCTGCCGCCGTCGGCTCGTTCACGATGCGCTTGACGTCGAGACCGGCGATGCGGCCGGCATCCTTGGTGGCCTGGCGCTGCGCGTCGTTGAAGTAGGCGGGCACGGTGATAACCGCTTCTGTGACAGAAGTTCCGAGATAGTCTTCCGCGGCCTTCTTCAGCTTCTGCAGGATCATGGCCGAGACTTCGGGCGCGGTATACTGCTTGCCCTGCGCGTCGATGACGATACCGTCGCCCTTGGCAACAACCTTATACGGCACCATCTTCATCTCGTCGCCGACCTCGTTCATGCGGCGGCCCATGAAGCGCTTCACCGAGAAGATCGTGTTTTCGGGGTTGGTGATGGCCTGGCGCTTGGCGACCTGGCCGACCAGGCGCTCGCCCGATTTGGTGAATGCCACGATCGATGGCGTGGTGCGTCCGCCCTCTTCGTTCGCGATGACCTTCGCCTCGCCGCCTTCCATGACGGCGACGCAGCTATTGGTGGTTCCGAGGTCGATTCCGATAATCTTTGCCATTGGTCTTGCTCCTTGGGGTATCGGGCGTTCGGCCCGGATCTTGTTCAACAGTTCCAAGGATATGATGTGAGTGAGTTGCTGTCAAGTTTCCTGAGCGTTTCCTTTAGTGCCGCAAACTGCATAGCAGGACGCCAAGGGCCGCGTCAGCCTGGCGCTGACGCCGCCGCACACCGCGAAGGGAACGGACAATCTGTTCGTCTTGGTTTGTCATTCCCGCAAGGGAATCTGCGTCTCGGGTGGTGGCTATACGAACAGGAAGTTTGTTTAGATAGCTGTCGTGCGAAAAGCTTAAACGCAGATCCCGTTCGGGGATGACAAAAATGACATTAAGGGC
>CAXTMK010000111.1:0-15800 GCA_964245315.1 uncultured Acidobacteriaceae bacterium
CAGTACAAAGAAAGACGAAATCCGAAGCCCATCTATGACCGACAGACTCCTAGCGGCTTGCCGATCACTCCCAAGACGGAGTTGGGACTTGATGTAGGAACAAAGAAGAGCAATACCCCTTGGAATCACATAGGGCCAAGTACGCAAGACTCTCCCAGCCTCCCTCTGGAGCCTGCGAACCAGCTAGAGTTCCGGGATTTCGCGGCTCGTATGTATGTATTCTGGCGATCCAAGAAGGACGGCTCCATCCCCGTTCCTGTCGCTTATGTCGACTGGGATACTCGGCTACAGCCACCCAGCTTAAATCATCCCGTACTGGTTGGAATGTAGTAAATAACAAAACTCCTGTGACGAATCCTCCGGCAACTCCGATTAAGGACGCGCTGGGATATCCAAAATGGACAGGCCCTGTATACAACGGACCGGGCAAGTAGCATAACATGCCTATTCTGTCTTGGTGCTGCGGAGCGCATTGCGTCTGAGCTTCATCTATGGAGTTCCCTTTGCCATCCTCGCGTGTCCAGCGGGAGACGGGAACAACACAATATTCACTACTCCGTCGAGTGACGCACCGGCCGGCTGGGCAGTCGCGTGGGGCTTATCGGCGGCTCGGAACCCGGCGCCCGCTGGCGCGATTTGCGCCGCTTTTTGGCGGGCTGCTCGACTACGGCGCGCATCCAGTAGTTGCCCTCGCCGTCGACCTCGATGCCGTGCACCTCGCGCTCGAAGCCGGGGAAGCGCTTGCCGAACTGCTCCATCGCGAGGATGAGCTTGATGACCGGAGAGTCGGGGCCGCCGAGACGCTCGCCGGGCATCGACATCGGAATGCCGGGCGGGTACGGAACCAGCATCACGGCGGCGATGCGGCCGGCCATCTCCCTGAAGCGGATGCGCTCGGTTTCGCCGCGAACCAGCTTCTGATAGGTCTGCGAGGGCGTCAGGACGGGGTCGAAGTCTTCGTCGCAGGCGGCGTTGACCAGGCCCGCGAGGTCGAGTTCGATCATAGCCCCGTGCGTCTCGTCCGAGAGTTCTTTCAGCGTCAAACCGCGGTACCGGTGCGGAAAGCGCTGGACCAGTTCTGGAAGCGCCTCTTCGAGCGGCGCTTCGGAGTCGTACAGGCGCTTGAACTCGAAGAGGTTTTCGAGCAGCGAGCCCCACTTGCCCTTCGACGTGCCGACCGAGAACAGGACCAGCACCGTGTAGTCGCCGGTGCGGGCGATTTCGACACGGCGGGAGTCGAGGAATTCGGTCAGGATCGACGCCGGAATGCCCCACTTCGAGATGACGCCCTGCGCGTTGACCCCAGGGGTGAGGATGGTCACCTTGGCGGGGTCGAGCATGCAGTAGTCGTCGGGTGAGTCGTCATCCTGGTAGCCGTGCCAGTCTTCGCCGCGCTTCAGGGTCCAGCAGCTGGGCTCGCTGGCGAGCAGTTCGTCCTCGGCGTCTTCGAAGAGGATCACCTCGCCGGTGGCGGGGTCGGTGACGCGCTCGGGCTGGTAGATGCCGAAGAACCAGGAATCGCCGTTCTCGCTTTCCGTGCGCAGGCGGTGCGCGATCGACGCCATGGCCTGGCGGAAGCTGATGGCGTCGCCGATGGTCTCGTCCATCAAGGTGGGGCCGGCGGGCTCGTCCATCATGGCGGCGGCGACGTCGAGCGACGCGATCAACGGATAAAAAGGCGACGTCGTCCCGTGCATCATGAAGGCTTCGTTAAACTGGTCGAAGTCGAGCGGCGCGCGGTCGGAGAGCTTGATGTGGATCATCGATCCCATGGAGAAGGCGGCCAGCATCTTGTGCGTGGACTGCACGGAAAAGAGCGCCGGACGATCGGGCATGGCATCCGGGACACCCATCGCATAGCGATGGCGGTAGATGGGGTGGAACTTGGCGTAGGCATACCAGGCCTCGTCGAAATGGACGCGGGCGACGGACTTGGCGAGCTGCTCCACCACCTGGTCGACGTTGTAACAGAGGCCGTCGTAGGTGGAGTTGGTGACGACGGCGTAGGTAGGCTCCTGCGAACGCGCGCCGGGCGAGAACGGGCTGCGGGAGATCAGCTTCTGCACCGACTTCGGCGAAAAGCGCTTGAGCGGGACGAGGCCGATCATGCCGTAGCCATTGCGCGTCGGCTTGAAGTAGACGGGTCTCGCGCCCGTGACAGTCAGGGAATGGCAGATCGACTTGTGGCAGTTGGCGTCGGCCAGCACGATGTCATCCTGCGCGATGACGCCGTGGCCGATGATCTGGTTCGAGGTGCTCGACCCGCCGAGCACGTAGAACGTCCAGTCGGCGCCGAAGATGCGCGCGGCGTTGCGTTCGGAGTCGCCCGGAGGGCCGATGTGGTCGAGCCAGCTGCCGAGCGGCGCGGACGAGATGCCAAGGTCCGAGCGCAGCAGGTTTTCGCCGAAGAAGCGATGGAACTCCTGCCCGACGGGATGCTTCAGGAAGGCGACGCCGCCCATGTGGCCGGGCGCGTCCCAGCTGTAGGCAGAGAGGTCGTTGTACTTGACCAGCTCACGGAAGTAAGGCGGCAGAAGCTGCTCGTGGTAGCGCTCGATGGCGGTGTCGAGGCGGCTGGCGATGAAGGCCGGCGTGTCGCCGAAGAGATGGATGTACTCGTGGACTTGTTTCACCACTTCGAGCGGAAGTTCGGAGACCAGGGTGCGGTCGGCGATGAGGAAGATGGGGACTTTCTTGTTGCGATGGCGTACGCCGCGGATGATGTCGAGCGCGGCGCGTTCCTCGAACTGCGAGTCGCCTTCGAGGTCCCAGTCGAGCAGGATGGCTGAGTAGCTGGGGTCGGAGGTGACCAGCGAGAGTCCGTCCTCGGGCGTGGAGGTGCGCTGCACGTCGTAGCCCTCGTCGCCGATGGCGTCGACCAACCGCTCCATGGCGCGATCGGAGACGGAGTCGGTGCGGCCGACCTCGCTTGCAATCAACAGAACCCAACGCTTTTCGCTCATTCCACCTCTGGTTTAGGAAATCTACGGCAAGTCTACGGCAAACAAGTTATGGTATCGCGAATCGGCCAACAGAGTATGAGCACGTCCCGCTCGTCACTCCTCCACGCTAGAATCGAACCATGCCCGCGCCATCGTGGAACGAGTTGAAGAACGCGCTGTCCTGTTTTCCCGAGACTGGTCCTCCTCCACGCGCGAGCAAGCCGACAAGCAGAGTTTCTGGAACGAGTTCTTTGCCATCTTCGGCATCTCCCGTCGCCTTGTGGCCACCTTTGAGGAGCCGGTCAAGGGGCTTAGCAGGACTTACAAATTCATCGACCTGCTTTGGAAAGGCAAAATTCTGGTCGAGCACAAGAGCGCGGGCGAAGACCTCGACGAAGCGGCCCGGCAGGCTTTCGACTATGTGCAGGATCTGGAGAGTGTGCGGCGCGGCCATGAGGCTCCGCGCTACGTGCTCGTCTCCGACTTCCAGCGCTTTGTCCTCTACGATCTCGAACCCGACGAGCAGCTCGACCTTCCCCTCTTTCGCACCAGGCGTTACCAGCGCACCGAGTTTCCGCTCGCCGATCTGCCCCGACACGTCCGCAAGTTCGCCTTCATTCCGAACTACCAACTACCCACCACGCGTCCGCAGGATCCACTCAATCTCAAAGCGGTCGAGATCATGGCGGGCGTCCACGACACGCTCAAAGCGGGCGGCTACACCGGCCACGACTTGGGCCAGTTCCTCGTTCGCATTCTCTTTTGCCTCTTCGCGGAAGACACTCGCATCTTCGAGCCCGAGTCATTCCGTCTCTACATTGAAAATCGCACTAACCCCGACGGAAGCGACCTGGGCACACGTCTCGATGAACTCTTCCGCACGCTGAACGCTGATCCCGACAGACGCCAGCGCAACATCGACGCAGAGCTTAAGGCGTTTCCTTACGTCAACGGCGCGCTGTTTGAAGAGAAGCTGGAATTCGCTGCGTTCACCGGGCCTATGCGCAAGGCTCTCCTCGAAGCCTGCAACTTCAACTGGTCGAGGATTTCCCCGGCCATCTTTGGAGCGCTCTTTCAGGAAGTCATGAACGACAAGGAACGCCGTAAAATTGGCGCCCACTACACCTCCGAACGCGACATCCTCAAAGTCATCCACCCTCTCTTTCTCGACGCGCTTCGCGCCGAGTTCGATGCGATTCAGAAAGACCGCTCCGGCCGTCGCGCGAATCGGTTGGAAGACTTCCGCGTCCGGCTCACCCGGCTCAAGTTTCTCGATCCTGCCTGCGGTTGCGGCAACTTCCTCGTCATCGCCTACCGCGAGTTGCGCCTGCTCGAATTGGACGTTCTCAAGGCCCAACACGCCGGTCAGCAGACCTTCACCGCCGTCGAAGTCAACCGTTTGTCGGAGGTCGATGTCGATCAGTTCTACGGCATTGAGATCGAGGAATGGCCGGCGCGGATCGCCGAAGTTGCGCTCTGGCTTATGGACCACCAGTCGAACCTGCAGATTCTCTCCGCCTTCTCACAGCCTTTCTATCGCTTGCCGCTGAAGAAGAAGCCGAACATCCGCATCGCCAATGCGCTTCGCATGGATTGGAACGACCTTCTGCCGGCAAACGAATGCTCTTACATCCTCGGCAACCCGCCATTCGTTGGTCACCAGTGGCGAAGCGCTAGCCAGGTCGCGGACATGCACCACGTCTGGGGGAACTCTGGGAGATTCGGGAGGCTCGATTACGTCACATGCTGGTACATCGTCGCGGCTCTCTACATGGCAAAGAATCCCGCCATACGTTCAGCCTTTGTATCGACTAATTCCATCTCTCAGGGAGAGCAAGTCGGAATTCTCTGGGAAAACCTGCTGCAAAGAGGGGTGCAGATAACCTTTGCCCATCGCAGCTTTCGGTGGGAGTCGGAAGCGCGTGGCAAGGCGCATGTTCATTGTGTCATTGTCGGTTTTAGCCTACAGTCCCAGACCGATAAAGTTATCTTCTACTACGAACCTAAAGGACCACAGCCGGTCAAGACAGCAGCCCAAAATATCAATCCGTATCTTGTGGATGCGCCAAACGCAATCCTTCCATCGAGAACCAAGCCGCAAGCTGGAATACCTCCCATGAAGAAGGGGAGCCAGCCGACGGATGGCGGCTATTTCACCCTTGATGAAGCAGCAAAAACGGAGTTGCTCCGCATAGAGCCGGGTGCACGCCAGTTCATTCGCGAATATATCGGCGGCGAAGAGCTTCTATCCGGCACCAAACGCTATTGTCTATGGCTCAAAGGTGCATCCCCGGCGACGCTCGCGGGCCTGCCGGACATAAAGAAGCGCCTTAAAGGAGTTCGGGAAAGCCGATTGAGCAGCCCGACCAAGAGTGTCCGGGATGCCGCTAACTATCCGTCTTTGTTCAGCCAGGATCGGCAGCCGAACAAAAAATATTTAGCCATTCCCGAAGTTTCGTCCGAAACCCGGAAATATATACCCGCGATCTTTCTCGATCCAAAGGTCATCGCCAGTAACAAGTTACAGATTATCGTCAATGCCAACTTGTACCACTTCGGCGTCATCTCATCAGAGGTTCATATGGATTGGGTGCGGGCCGTCAGCGGAAGGCTCGAGAGCCGTTATAGTTACGCACCAGCGGTTTACAACAACTTTCCCTGGCCGCAGCAGCCCACACCCGCCCAGATCGCAAGAGTCGAGCAACTTGCCCAGGCAGTCCTCGATGCGCGCTTGCTCTATCCCGATTCCACGCTCGCCAAACTCTACGACCCCACCCTCATGCCGCCCGAACTTATAAAAGCTCATGAGCACCTCGACCGGGCAGTAGAGCGCTGCTACCGCCCTGAGCCCTTCGCCTCCGACCGCGAACGCGTCGAATTTCTCTTCGCGCTCTATGAGCAGCTCACCGCGCCGCTCATTCCCGCGCCGACGGCGAAGCGACGACGACGCTCAGCGTAAGGAAGGCCGAGGCTGGGTCAGCTGATCGAAAATGTGGCGAGCGGCGAGAGCGCGAAGACATCGCCGGACGCGCTAAACTCCCACCATGCGCGCTTTTCACCCGTTCCTGCTGCTTCTCATGGCCCCGTCTCTCGCTGGGCAGACCACCGCCGCCCCGAAGACCCCTCCGGCTGCCGCGTCGTCGCCAAACCAAGCGCCGCCGGCCAGCCCACTCGCTCCTCCGGCGGCGCCGCCCACACGTGCTCAGGTGCTGCGCGGAGCGTATGGGCCGTATCGCGCCAATAACGACCTGCTGCACTACCGGCTTGACATCCGCGTCGATCCGGTCGCGAAGACCATCGCGGGCACGAACACGGTACGCTTCAAGATGCTCGAAAGCGGCTCTCGCATCCAGCTCGACCTGAGCGAAATTCTTGAAGTCGACAAGATCATGCAGGGCTCAGAGCCCCTGAAATACACGCGCGAAGCGGAGGCGGTCTTCATCGACTTTCCCAAGCCGCTCGCCGCCGGGCAGACCTACGAGATCGACTTCCACTATCACGGCGCGCCGGTCGCCAAAGGCCGCTTCGGCGGCATGAGCTTTGAGCAGGATCCCGCCGGCCGGCCTTGGATCTTCACCGCCGACGAAGACGACGGATGCAGCATCTGGTGGCCCTGCAAGGACCAGTGGAAGGACGAGCCGCAGGAGGGCATCGACATCGCGCTGGCCGTGCCCAACGCGCTGGTCGGGGTCGCGAATGGGCGGTTGATCTCGCAGGTCGATCTGCACGACGGCTACACGCAGTGGAACTGGCGCGTGACCTATCCGATCAACAGCTACGGCGTCGCGCTCAACATCGGCGCGTACCAGCACTTCTCCGACACCTACAAAAACCCAGCCTTCCCGCCGCTGACGCTCGATTACTACGCGCTGCCCGAAGACCTCGACAAGGCGAAGACCCAGTTCGCGCAGGCCAGGGGCATGCTCGACACCTTCGAGCACTACTTCGGCGAGTACCCCTTCCCGCGCGACGGCTACAAGCTGGTCGAAGTGCCCTACGCCGGCATGGAACACCAGTCTGCGGTCGCGTATGGCAACGGCTTCGTCAACGGCTACTTCGGCGACTGGACCGGCGTCGGCATCTCCACACGCTTCGACTTCATCATCATCCACGAGTCGGGCCACGAGTGGTTCGGCAACTCCATCACCGCGCAGGACCGCTCCGATATGTGGATTCACGAAGGCTGGGACACGTACCTCGAAGCGCTCTTCGTTGAGTTCCAGTATGGCCACGCCGACGCCCTGCGTTACCTGAACGGCGACCCCAACCTCGTGCTGCCGACTACTCCGGGACGCCACTACAACGGCGTGAAATCGCATATCGCGACGCGCAATATCCGGCCGATCGTTACCGAGCGCGGCGTCGCCGGCGACCCGCCGCAGGACCAGTACTTTAAGGGCGCGATGATGCTCAACACGCTGCGCAGCATCCTCGACGACGACCCGCGCTGGTTCTCGCTCATCCATGCGTTTTATCAGCACTTCAAGTATCAAAACATCGTGACCGAGGATGTCGTCGCATGGTGGAACCAGCAGACCGGCCTGCCGCTGACGCCGTTCTTCAACCAGTACCTGCGCCGCACCACGATTCCCTGCCTCGAGCTAAGCTTCGACGCGGGAACCCACACGGTCCTCTACAAGTGGCAGGCGGACGAGGCCGGGTTTACCATGCCGGTGAAGGTCGGCGATCCCGCGCATTGGCAGACGGTTCACCCCACGCTGGAATGGCAGGTGCTGAAGACGCCGCTGAGTGCAGATGACTTCAAAGTGGCGACTGACCTCTTCTACATCAACGTAAGCAAAACCTAGACACAATCCGGGTGCCCCAGCCTCGACAACGGTTTCATCGTTGGCAAGGGTAGGGTATCGTTTGCGGAAGCAACCGACCGTCTTACTTCGCTTTCACCTGCACAAATATCTCCTTCGGCGGAGCTTCGAAGTATCGCAGCAAGGCCGGGCAAAGCCAGCCCTCCATACCGAGTTCGGCCGAGTGATAGATATTGCCTTTGCTCTCCGGCCTCCGCCATTCCAGGCGATGCTGAGCCCCCGGAAAGGCGCTCGCGGAAAAGATCATCACGAACCCATCTTCAGCGTCAGGAATTCCTACGATCATGCGATCAATGATCGTGTCCGCGCCGCCTACAAAAGGCTCCTGCGCAAGCCCCACCGCAGGATCGTCGAACACCCACATGCTGAAGTGCTTATACGGTGCAATGACGTTGATCTCGTTCATACCTGCTTCCCCCTCACGCTCAGGCGCTCTTCTGCAGCGTCTCCGCGATCACCTGCGTGATCACTTCTTCAGGGATACCATTCTTGCGCAGCGTCTCGCCAAGTATCTTGAACTCGGGCTGCGCAAACAAAGCCTCATCGCGCCGCATTCCCTCGCCGATGTAAGAACGAATCAACGGTTGATAACCTCCGAAACCCCGCAGCGGCGCCAACTCCTTCAAGTCGTCGATCAGGTCTTCCGGTATCCGGATGCTGATCGTTGTCATAGGTCGCCCCTTGCGTAAGCGGGTCGCGATCTTGTCACTCAGACTCTTCATATTCTCTCCTTTGTCTCCCTACCGCGAATCGAGCTGAAACAATCCGATACATCCCGCTTCTTCGGACTACATGAACGACAAAGAGCAGCCTGGAATGGAAGTCCATTCCAATGGCTGCGTCACGCACTTCTTCCTCTACGCCGGCGTCCTCACAGGTAAGCCACGGATCGAATAATACCTCACACGCATGCTCGAATTTCACGCCGTGTTTCTCGAGGTTCAATGCAGCCTTCTCACTATCCCAGACAAAGTTCTGATCGGCATCCGGAAGAAAACGTCCATACAAATGTATACACGAATTCGGGCCTCCCGAACCTCCTTTTCCCGCACACGCGCTAAACTAAGTATCCGTGGCCCACACAGCGACCTCCGAACACGTCCTGCCCGCAACGGCTCCCACAGCCGCAAAGACTCCGTCGCTTCTGGCGTCGTACGCGGTACTGTTCAAGCTACGCGTTTCGGTCATGGTCATCATCACGGCGGCGGTCGGGCTCTACCTGGGCGACCTGCGCTCCGGGGTCAACCCGCTGGATATGCAGTCCATCTACGCGCTGCTGGGCATTGCGCTGGTGACATATGGCTCGTCCGCGCTGAACCAGGCGCTGGAGCGGCGCTCGGACGCACGCATGCCGCGCACCCGCAATCGCCCGATGGTCACGGGCCGTATCGGCCTGGTGCATGGTCTGCTGCTGGGCTTTATGCCGGTGCTCGCGGGCACGCTGCTGCTGGCCGCCGAGACCAACATCCTGACCACCACGCTGACGCTGCTGACCGCGACGGCATACGTGGCGATCTACACGCCGCTGAAGCGCATCTCGTCGCTCAACACGTTCATCGGGGCGTTCCCCGGCGCGCTGCCTCCGCTGATCGGCTGGACCGCCGCGCGTGGCCTCATCGAGTGGCCGGCTGTGGCGCTGTTCGCGATCCTCTTCGTCTGGCAGTTCCCGCACTTCATGGCGATCGGCTGGCTCTACCGCGACGACTACCGCCATGGCGGCATCCGGCTGGCCGCAACGCAGCAGCCCATCGCCTGGGCCGCGCGCTCCACCGTCTTCCAGGCGCTCTTCTACGCCGTCCTGATGATCCCGGCCGCGCTGTGGCTCACCTTCCTCGGCGTCACCGGCTTGCCCTACGCGATCGCGGCCTCGATCCTGTCGATCGGCTATCTCTGGTACACGATCCGCTTCGCCGCAATCCTGCGCAATCCCGCCGACCCGGCAACCCGAAAAATAGCCCGCACACTGCTGCGGGTCAGCGTCATCCATCTGCCGCTCCTTATGGCCGCCATGCTGCTGAACGCGCAGGGGCGAGCGCCCTTGTAAAACAGGGTTCAGGGAATGGGGTGTAGGGTGTAGAAAACCCTATTGCCTATTCCCTCCTCCCTAATTCCCTACACCTATGACTCTCCAGCGCTTCCTCGACGCCCAATCCGACACCTACACGGCCGCCCGCGCGGAACTTGCCGCAGGCCGCAAGCGCACGCACTGGATGTGGTTCATCTTCCCGCAGATTCGCGGCTTGGGTTCGAGCTCGACGGCGCAGTTTTACGCCATCTCCGGTATGGACGAAGCAGTCGCATATCTGGCTCATCCGGTACTCGGCGCGCGGCTGCGCGAATGCGTCGCGCTGGTGCTGGCGATTCCCAATCCGCAGCTCGACCGGATCTTCGGCTTCCCCGACAATCTTAAATTCCACTCTTCCGTGACGCTTTTCGCCGAGGCGGCAAAGCAGTCGACAGACCCGGCAGATTCGGTCTTTCAGGCAGCGCTGGACCGTCTCTTCGCCGGCCGCTCCGATGACGCGACACTTCATCGCATCAAATGACCGCTTCAAACCCCGGCATCGGCTCGGCCGTCCATTTAGACTGAATCTGTCCGCATGCCCACCACTAAGGCCAATCCGCCCGCCGTCTATACCACCCCGCTGCATGTGGTGACGACGATCATCGGCATCAGCGCGGCGGCTTCGGCGTTTCTGATCTGGCTGGTCTATAAGCACGATCCCATCGACGCGACCAACAGCCACCTGTTGTTTCTGCCCGCGCTGAACGCGGTGCTGAACGCGGCCTGCACAGTCGCTCTGCTGGTGGGATTCAATCACATCTGGAAGGAACGCGTTGTGAAGCACCGCAATGCGATGTTCACGGCCTTCGTCTTCTCGGCGCTCTTTCTGGTCTCGTATATCACGAACCACGCGCTGCACGGCGAAACGCGCTTTCCGGCGTCGCACCCGACCGCGCGCTTCATCTACCTTTGGGTGCTGCTCACGCCGCACATTCTCATCTCGATGCTCGCGCTTCCGATGATCCTTGTTACGTTCTTCTTCTCGCTCTCCGGCCGATTCCTGCTGCATCGCCGCATCGCTCGCTACACCTTTACCATCTGGCTGTACGTCTCAGTCAGCGGCGTCTTCGTCTACGCCATGCTCGCTTATTACCATTAGGCCTTTGTTCTTAGGAATAACGAAGAACCAGAAACGAACAACTGCCTCTATGCGTCCCGACACTCGAAAACTGCTGACCACCGGCTCCGCCATCTCCATCGTCGGCGTGATCTCGTCTCTGTTGGCGTTTACGGTCTTCGGAGGCATCGGACGTCAGGGGCCGCACACAAATTCCGGCTGGCTGGCGCTGATGCTTGCCATGGGCTGTCTGCCGACCGGTCTGCTGACGCTGCTGCTTGCAGTGGCCAAGCTCATCGGCGACCGCAAACGCTGAACCCGTCGCGATCCACACCCCATCTGCTAACCTGAATCTCTAATTCAACGCACTCTCGGAGCACTCTCATGGCAAAAGGCGTCAACAAAGTTTTCCTTCTCGGCAACGTCGGCAAAGATCCTGAATTCAAGACGACTCAGGGCGGCATGCCGATCGCGACCTTCGGCCTGGCCACCGCCGAGCGCACCAAAGGCGCCGACGGACAATGGACCGACAAGACCGAATGGCACAACATCGTCTGCTTCCAGCGAACTGCCGAGGTGGTCCGCGACTACGTGAAGAAGGGCTCGCAGATCTTCGTCGAAGGCCGCATCACCAACCGCTCCTGGGACGACAAGACCAGCGGAGAGAAGAAGTATCGCACGGAGATCCTGGTCAACGAACTGACCCTGCTCGGAGGCAAAGGCGGAGGCTCCGAAGGCGGAGGCTCGTCCTACACCAAGCCGGCGTCCACCAGCTACGACCAGCGCCAGCCCGCCGCCACGCCGGATTACGGCGATTCCGGCATCACTGACGACGATATTCCGTTCTAAATCCTACCGTCAGCTCTACTGTTGTGTTCCGCGTGAAGGCCCTCTTGATTGAGGGCTTTCGCACTTCAGGCAGAGGGTAATTCGACCGTGATGGCACGTCCTGGCGGGGGCCGTCAATGGGACGCATCGGGGATTGCCTCCCAATGGGGTGACCGTGCTCTGATGGAATCGTACATCGGGCCCGGCCTGGCCCGCGGCTCCTGAGGAGGCATTATCGGCATACGTATGCGGCTTGGAGACCTGCTGATCCGCGCCAGACTGGTGACGGCGGAGCAGGTGAACGATGCGCTGGCAAGCCAGGGCATCGACGGGGGGAGGCTGGGCGATCACCTGGTCGCGAGCGGCGCGCTGACCCGCGGCGCGCTGGATGAGTTTATCCATCGCACGCCGCGCGAGCCTGTGAATGTAGGCGCGACGGGCATCCACGAAAACGAGCTGCTGGCGCTGATGATGAAGCAGATTTACAAGGGACGCCTGGAGTCGGGGCGTCAGTTTGCCGACGCGATGAGGCTTCCCTACCATGTCATCGTGGAACTGATCCGCATGGCGACCGACCGCAAGCTGCTCTACAGCCGAGGGGTGCGGCTGGACAATAAGATGGATACCAACTACGGGTTTACCGATGAGGGGACGCGGTGGGCGGCGGATGCGCTGCAGCGCTCGCAGTACATTGGGCCGACTCCGGTTACGCTGGACGAGTACACGGAACAGGTGAACCTGCAGAAGGTGACCAGTGAAGGGATTACGTTCGAGCAGGTCCGGGAGCATATGAAGGATCTGGGGCTGGAAGATCAGCTGATCGAGCAGTGCGGGCCGGCGCTGAACACCGGACGCGCGATACTGCTCTACGGACCGCCGGGAAACGGCAAGACCACCTTCGCGCTGAAACTGGCGACAGTGTTCAAGTCGCTGATCTATGTTCCGTACGCGATCATGGTGGAGGGGCACATCATTCGCGTCTTCGATGCAAGCATTCACATCCCGCTCGACGAGCCGGGCGCGACAGAGGAGCAGGTCGGCACGCTGACGATGCGCGAGGAGTTCGACGCTCGCTGGGTTCCGTGCAAGCGGCCGTTTGTGGTGGCAGGCGGCGAACTGACGCTGGAGATGCTGGACCTGCGGTATGAGCCGACCAGCAACTTCTACGAGGCTCCGCTGCACATGAAGGCGCTGGGCGGATGCTTTGTGATCGACGACTTTGGACGGCAACTCGTCAGTCCGACCATGCTGCTGAACCGGTGGATTGTCCCGCTGGAGAGCCGCATCGACTTCCTGAAGCTGCATACAGGCAAGAGCTTCAGCATTCCGTTCGAGGAGCTGGTGATGTTCTCGACCAACGTAGAGCCGGAAGACCTGATGGATCCCGCTTTCCTGCGGCGACTGCCTTACAAGGTGGAGGTCGGTGCGCCGAGCGAGGCGCGGTTCAGGCGCATCCTCTGCCAGGAGTGTGCGAAGCACGGGATCGTGCTGACGGATGAAGTGGCGGGGGTGATTGTCTCGAAGATCCGGGAAGACAAAGGGCTGGAGCTGGCCGCGTTCCAGCCGCGATTCATCATGGACCAGGTAGTGGCGTCCTGCCGCTTCATGGGGCAGCCGCCTAGTCTGGAGCGCCGGTTTGTGGATTATGCGATCGATAACCTGCGACCGCGGCGAAAGGACGAAGCGAGAGCCGGCAATTGATGACCTGTGCGGGACGGCTTCTACTCCATAGCGCATCTGCAGAGCCTCTTCGCCGCGATTGCAGTGCGGCAACAGCCGCACCCAACAGGCGCGCTGAGTACACTGGAAGCATGATCGACGAACCCACCTTCCGCCGCGTCTCCGACCGAGCGCTAGAATCGCTCAAACAATCGCTCATCGCCGCCGAGGAAGACGGCGGCTTCGAGACCGAAGACCACAACGGCGTGCTGAACGTGCTGTTCGAAGACGGCTCGACGAAATTCGTCTTCACGCCGCAGACGCCGGTGCGCCAGATCTGGATCTCCGCCCGCACCACCAGCTTCAAGCTGGATTGGAGCGAATCCGCCAAGGCCTTCGTGCTCGCGAAGTCGGGCGAAGACCTGAAGACGCTGACCGAGCGCCTGCTGCGGGAACAGCTGGCCGATCCTGGGATCGCCCTGCTATGAATACGGTCGCGCTCCTAAAAATCCTGAGTTTTCGCTGTTAGAAGCGCGGCGCAACGCGATACCATCGTCGTAACGCTTAACTGGCGACTTTTGCCGTGCCGAACGCCAGGCGGATCATTCAGGCAACTCACCAGCCACATCACAGATCGCTTTGGAGCCCCGCGGGCCATCGGGAATCCGAACGAAATGCCCACTCCTATGCCCCTGCTTTCCATAGCCATCATCACCTGCGACGAAGAACGAAATCTGGCGCGTACGCTCGCCAGCGTCAGCTTCGCCGACGAGATCGTCGTCGTCGACTCCGGCTCCACGGACCGCACCGTCGAGATCGCGCGGTCATTCGGCGCTCGTGTGTTTGTCCGCGAGTGGCCCGGCTTCGCCCCGCAGAAGAACTTCGCGATCGCGCAATGCACCGGCGACTGGGTCCTGTCGCTCGACGCCGATGAGGAGCTGACTCCCGAACTGCGCACCCAGATCCGCGTCCTGCTGCCGACCAATCCGCCCGCCGACGCCTACTTCCTGAAGCGGCGCAATCTCTTTCTCAATCGCTGGATCAGGCGCGGCGGCTACTATCCCGACGCCAAGCTGCGGCTCTTCCGGCGCGCCGCGGCCAATTTCCACCATCCGCACTTCGAGGAGCGCCCGGTCCACGAGACCATCGTCTTCGACGGCGAATCCTCCACGCTCGACTATGACCTCATCCACCACGCCTACCCCACGCTCGAAGACTACCTCGAACACATGGACCGCTATTCCACGCTCGGCGCGCAGTTGCTGGTGGAGCAGGGCCGCGTCAGCCGTTCCTATCCAGCCTTCTACTGGAACGTCTTCTTCGTGCCCTGCCTGACATTTATCTGGAACTACATCTTCCGCCTGGGCTTCCTCGACGGTCGCGAGGGCCTGCTGCTGCACCTGTATCACAGCACCTACGTCAGCTGGAAGTACGCCAAAGCGTGGCGCTCCACGCGCAGCATCAGCCCGATCGACCAAGCTGCGCCCGCCGTCGAATTTCCGCCGCAATCCAAGGCTTCCTAACGGTCCGCGTGGGATTCTTTTCGTTTGTCATCCCGTCAGGATCTGCTTTTCGCGTTCCGCGGGTGCCCGCAGGGAACCGTTTCAAGCTGTCAGCTTATAGCTCTCAGGCTTGAAGCTCATGAATCATGCTTCTCTCCCGGCACACCAAGCCTGATGGCGCTGTAAACGAATTCAGCTCTTAGCAGGCCCTGCAATGCCTCTCTCGTGCTAAAACAGACCATGCGCCCAACTCTCTGCCTCAGCCTCATCCTGCTGTCCGCATCCCTATCAAGCGCCCAGCGTCCCGACCGTACCGACGCCGCGCCCGCGACCATTCCCGCCATCGCCGCGCGCACCGCCAGCATGACCAACATGCCCGGCCTGCTGCCGCTGCACTGGGATGTCGCCAGCGGCAAGCTGTACCTCGAAATTCCGCTGGACGCGAAGGGCAGGAGCGCCGACTTTATCTACACCAATTCCCTGCCTTACGGCACCGGATCAAATGATCTCGGGCTCGACCGCGGCCAGACCTCGCAGGGCGTGATCGTATACTTCCAGCGCACCGGCCCCAAGGTCCTGCTGGTCGAGCCGAATGAGCGCTTTCGCACGTCTTCGACCGATCCTAACCAGCAGCTTGCGTTGAAGCAGTCGTTCCCGTCGTCGGTGCTGGGCGGCTTTACGGTCGCGGCGCAGTCCGAGAGCGCCGTCATGGTCGACGCCACCGACTTCTTCCTGCGCGATGTCCATGGCGTCGCCGGCACGCTGGCGCGGCTGCAGCAAGGCACGTATCGCGTCGATCCGGCGCGCTCGACCATCGACCTCGACTCCACCAGGGCCTTCCCCAAGAACACCGAAGTCGACGCCATGCTGACCTTCGTGAGCGAGGGCGGCGGTGGCGGACGCGGCGCCGGCGGTGGCGGG
>CAXTMK010000112.1:0-15762 GCA_964245315.1 uncultured Acidobacteriaceae bacterium
CCGCTCCTCCCAGCTTTGAAACGGCAGCCCATTCTCCACGCGCTCCATCGTGATGCAATCCTCCACCGGGCACACCAGCGAGCACGGATTGCAGCCCACGCACTCATCCACATCCACCCGCGGAATCCGTTCCAGCGGAGTCACATTCGAGTTCACGCCCGGGCCGCTCATATTCAGCTTCGGAATGGGCGTCGTCGTAATCAGCTTCGCGGACTGAGCGAAGACCTGAGCCGGCGTCGCCAGACCGTGCGGATTCGCATCGACGAAAGGAATGCGCTCGGGCGGCACCGCATGCGAAACAGCCGGAGTTGCCGGTGTGGCAACAATCGCGGCACGATGCTGGGCCGCCTCCTGCTCCGGTTTCTCGAAACCCGCGACATGGATGCACTGATGCGCCCCATCCCAGCAGGCTGTATAGCAGAGCTGGCATCCGATGCACTTCGCTGGATTGATCGAAGCAACGACCCGGTAATTGAGATTGAGCCGCTTCCACTCCGTCACGTTCGGCAGCGAGCGCCCGCGAAAATCCTCGATCGTCTCGAATCCCTTCGAAGCCATCCAGTCCAGCAGACCATCGCTCATGTCCTCGACGATGCGATACCCATAGTGCATCGCCGCCGTGCACACCTGCACGTTGCCGCAGCCCAGCAGGATAAACTCCGCCGCATCGCGCCACGTCGCAATCCCGCCTATCCCGGAAGTCGGCAGGCAGGACTCCTGATCGCCCTGGATCTGCTGCACCATGTTCAGCGCGATCGGCTTTACCGCCGGCCCGCAATACCCTCCGTGCGAGCTCTTGCCGTCGACCATCGGCCTTGGCTCGAACGTATCCAGATCGATCCCCGTAATCGAGTTGATGGTGTTGATCGCACTCAGCGCATCCGCGCCCGCACGCCTGGCCGCCCGCGCCGGCATGCGGATGTCGGAGATGTTTGGCGTCAGCTTCACGATTACCGGCGTGCGCGCTCGCGCCTTCACCCACTCGGTAATCTGCTGCGCGTACTCCGGCACCTGCCCCACGGCCGAGCCCATGCCGCGCTCGCTCATGCCATGCGGACAGCCGAAGTTCAGCTCCAGGCCGTCGGCACCCGCGTCCTCCGCGCGCACCACCATGTCGTGCCACGTCTCGCGCTTCGACTCGACCATCAGCGACGCAATCACCGCATGCTTCGGATAGCGCCGCTTCACCTCCGCGATCTCTTTCAGGTTGGTCTCGATGGGCCGGTCGCTAATGAGTTCGATATTGTTGAAGCCCATCATGCGCCGGCCATCGAAATCGATCGACGAGTAGCGCGAACTCACATTCGTAATCGGCTCGCCGATCGTCTTCCACACCGCGCCGCCCCAGCCCGCATCGAACGCGCGCATAATCTGCTCGCCGCAGTTGGTCGGCGGCGCGCTGGCCAGCCAGAACGGATTGATGCACTCGATCCCCGCAAACCTGTTCTTAAGCGTTGGCATTCTGTCCCCCTAGCCATGCCGTAATGCCAATCCCCGCGCGCTTGCCGTCCGCAACCGCGTCCACCACCTCGCGGCCTCCGTTAGTGCAGTCTCCGCCGGCGAAGTATTTCGGGTTTGAAGTCTGCCCCGTCACGCGATCGATCACAATGCGCCCGCGTTCGATCTGCAATTCCGCCTCCGCCAGAAAGCCGGTGTGCGTAGCCTGTCCGATCGCCAGCACCACCATCCCGACCTGCACCTTAAAGCCGCTCTCGGCGACCGGTATCAGCGGGCCGTCATCCGTGCTCTCAAGAGCCGTCACCTGAATCCCCTCGACGCGTTCCGTCCCATGAATCTCCGTCACCGCCTTGTGCCAGTGGAACCGCACTCCCTCCTGCCTGGCATGCTCATACTCAAACGCGAACGCCGACATGCTCTCCGGCCCGCGCCGATAGATCATGTAAACCTCCTCCGCGCCCAGCCGTACGGCGGCGTTGGCCGCATCGATCGCCGTATTTCCCGCGCCGATCACCGCCACGCGCGACGGCACCGTCGTCACCGCGCCGGTCTTATAGCCCGCGATCAGATCGAGCGCATTGGTCACGCCCTCAAGCTGCTCGCCCGCGACGCCGAGCCGATGAATCGCACCTAACCCCGCGCCGATAAATACCGCGTCGTGCGTGGCGTCAAGCTGCTCCAACATCGCCGCGTCGACCGTCGTTCCGAACTCAAAGGAAACCCCCAGCCGCGCAATCATGTCGATCTCGCGCAGGCTCTCGGCCATCGGCAGCTTATATTCCGCGACGCCATAGCTGTTCAATCCGCCGGGCAGCGGACGCGCATCGTAGATCGTCGCCGCATGACCATGCCTGCGAAGCTCAGCCGCGCAGGCCAGCGAGGCCGGTCCGGCGCCGATCAGCGCAACCTTCTTCCCGGTCTCACGCGCCGGCACGAACGGCAGCTTATCGCCACTGGCATGGAACGCATCCATCGCAAACCGCTGCAGCCGCGCGATCTCGATCGGCTGCCTGTTGTAGCGATGCATCACGCAGGCGCCCTCGCACAGCACCTCGACCGGGCAGGCGCGGGAGCAGCTCGCGCCCAGCATATTCGCCTCCAGAATCGTCGCCGCCGAGCCCGCCAGATTGCCGCTCGCAATCTTCTTGATGAAGCGCGGCACGTCGATGTGCGTCGGACAAGCCTGCATACAGGGTGCGTCGAAGCAGAACAGGCAGCGGTTCGCTTCAGGCACAGCCGCCTGCTTATCGAACGCAGGATTCAAGTCGCCGAAGCGCGCCGCCGTCTCGGGCGGAGTTGGCGTCTGGGTAAAGAACGGTGCGCTCATGTCACTCCACAATTCCCGCAGGGAAAGAGATGATTATGCATCATCGCCCACAACAGTTCTTGACTCAAAGCTCACAACTCGGAACTCACAACTCCGAGACCAAGCCCTTCAACTCTCGGCGATCCACGCCACCGTCTTCCTCGCCAGCCCATCGAACGCCCGCACCGCAAGTTCAAGATGTTCCAGCAACGTGTCCTCCGCGCGATTATGGCTAAGCCCATTCAGCGACTGCACGAACATCATCACCGTCAGAATTCCGGTGCGCGCCACCTCAGCCGCATCGTGCAGCGGACCCGAAGGCAGACGCGGCGGTGCATTCCCTGTAACCTCGCGAATGGCATCGGCGGCAAACTCCATCAACGTCGCGTCAAACGGGATCGGCTCGATCGACCATATCCGCTTCCACTCCACCGTGCAGCCTTCCTCCGCGGCGAAGCGCTCGCTCGCGGCCTTCGCTTCGGCAAACATCTGCGCCAGCACGCCGGCATCGAGATCCCGCATATCGAGCGTCGTCTCGCACCGGCCCACCACCGCCGTTACGATGCCTGGAAACGTCTCCACGCTGCCCATCGTTGCGACCGCATCCGGATGCTTCATCGCAATCGGCCGAATCTCGAGAGCCAGCCTGGCCGCCGCCGCGAGCGCATCGTGGCGCACGTTCATGGGCGTCGAGCCCGAGTGCGCTTCCTGCCCATGAAACACGATCGCATGCCGCTCCACGCCTTTGGTTCCCGCGACCACCGCCAGCGGAAGCCCCATGCGCTCCAGGACCGGCCCCTGCTCGATATGCAGCTCCAGATACGCCGCCGCGCCCTGCTGCTCCGCGCTGGCATTGCCGATCGCCTGCACATCGACGCCGCACCCGGCCAGCGCCGCTTCGAGCGTCAGGCCGTCCTTGTCCGCGCGCACCCGGTCCGCCTCAATCGAGTGCGTGCCCGCGAACGCCGACGACCCAAACAGGCTGCGCCCAAACCTCGCACCCTCTTCATCCGCCCAGTCCACCAGCCGTATCGTCACCGGCGGCTTGCCCGCATACTCCTCGGCGAGCGAGCGAAAGACCTCGAACCCAGCCATCACGCCCAGGCATCCGTCGAGCCAGCCGCCGTTCGGCACCGAATCCAGGTGGCTGCCGATGACCAGCGCCCGCTCGCTCGCGCCCGGCAGCGTAATCCAGTGATTGCCGGCCGCGTCGTAGTGCCGTTCCACATCGCCCGGCAGCGCATCGACCAGCGACTCAAACCACGCCCGCGCCTTCAGCCAGATGGGCGTCCAGGCGACCCGCTGCGCGCCATCGGCGTCGCCGGTAAGCTCGCGCAGCGCCTTCAGATTCGACAACACATTTTGTGCGTTAAGCCCCATGCGTCATTCTATCTTCGACGGCATGCGCTCCAGTTCTTCCACGTCGGACAGATCACGATGACGGCCCGTCGCTATCTTGTTTTCGATCAGGTCGGCCTTCGAGATAAACGGGACAATCAAGCCGCCGAAGCGAACGTCCACCCGGCTGCGCCAAACCTGTTCAAAAGACATGTCGCCGATCGAGGAAAGGATATCGACGTGGTCGACTTCGGTGGCGAACCGAAGGTGCTCTTCGTCGCAAAGCAGGTCCGCCGGCTCCCAGCCTTCAAGGGGCACGTTCGCTCCGGCGAGCGCCGCATAGGCAGCCTCACAGTTCTCGAGCGTCGGACGGATAAAGATATCCAGAGCCCGAGTGGTGCGCACATAGCCGTGTGCGATCACAGCCACTCCGCCTACGATCACAAATTCAACGTTTCCGGCGAGCAACGCGGACAAGAGTGTAAGGTGTTCCGGGAACACGGGTCGCCCTCCCAAACAAGCTGCACATCTCTTTGGTTAACCTTGCGGAGTTCCGAAGCCGTTCCTCCATGGTCATTCGCGCCCACTCTTCGCGCTGTTCCTGCCGCCCCTGTTCCCAGGTCACCCTACGCACTTGCGCCTTCGGCGGATCGATCATTGTCCCTCCCGCGAAGCAAAGTTAGTGGGCCCACCAGGACTTGAACCTGGAACCAACGAATTATGAGTTCGCTGCTCTAACCAATTGAGCTATAGGCCCGCACGATGATCCAGCCACCTGATTGTAACCGCTCCGAACATTTACAGCGTCTACGACGGATGCAGCCAACCCAATCAATCCGCCGCGATTTCCTCCAACTCGGCACAGGCTACGCCCTCATCCTGGCCGTTATCTGGACGCCGCGCCCCTGGCAGCGCCCGCTTTACATCGCAGCCGTGCTCTTCATCCTCGCCGCCACCTGGGTTTCGTTCGAGAGCTGGAGCGCCATGGGCCTGCGCACCGCCAACTTCCTGCGTTCGCTCTGGATTCCCGCCGTCGCGCTTCTGCTCGCGTCCGTCGCCGTCGTTCTCGCCGTCCACCTCGGCACGCTGCACCCCGTCGGACCGTTTACGCTCTACGTCAGGAATTTCCGGGGCTACGCCATCTGGTCCTTCGCCCAGCAGTGGCTGTTGCAGGTCTTCTTCCTCGGGAGATTCCTGCGCCTGCTGCCCAGCGGGCGCCCGGCCGCGATCGCAGCCGCCGGCATCTTCGCTGTCGCCCATCTGCCCAACCCCATCCTCACCTCCATGACGCTGATCTGGGGACTAGTCGCCTGCTTCGCCTTCCTGCGCTACCGCAACCTCTACACGCTCGCCATCGCCCACGCCATCTTCGGCATCTGCCTTGCGATCACCATCCCCGGCCCCGTCATCCGCAACATGCGCGTCGGCCTCGGCTATCTCGCCTACCCGCACCGCCATCTGCATCCTCAGCGCAGGCCTCTACCGTAACCAAGCACCCCAGACCGTATCCACGCACGCATGCGCGATCGCCGAGGCGCCCACGCGCCGATCCCGCCGCCACGCGCGCCCGTAGAAGACGCCCGCAATGGCCGCCAGCAGCACACAGCGCCAGTTGAAGATCGATAGCCCCAGCGCCCGCTTGTTGAAATGGCTCAACCCGAACAGGATCGCCGTCGCAGCCAGCGCCCATCCCCGCCCCAGCCGCCGCTCCAGCAGATTCTGCATCCAGCCGCGAAAGAAGAGCTCCTCCGGGATCGCGATGAAGAAGAACGTATACAACCACGCCCCGGCGAACGGCAGCGCCCGCGGCCACACCGCGTGAACGTGCAGAAACTCAAGGCTAAGCCCCAGCACAATCGCGAGCGGCGTAAACAGCCCGAACTCCCGCAGTCCGGTCGCGAGATCGCGAACCTGCAGCCGCAGATCGAACCCGACCCCATCCAACCGGCGCACGAAGCCGAAGCCATAGATCCCCGCATCCAGCAGCAGCATCTTGCCGAAGACCGCCAGATGCGGCGGCCACGCTCGCTCCAGCCAGCGCAGGTCGACCGCCAGCCCCAGCGCAACGAGGATCAGCAGATCGCACCAGTCGCCGTGCTGTTCTGGATCGCGCTGCCGCGCCTGCCACAGCAGCCCGCTCACGACTACCGGAAGCGCTGCATAGACCGCCAGCCAGCGGCAGCGTAAATCCCCATTTGACGCCGTAACGAGCGCATACGGCACACACAGCAGAGCCGGCGCCAACAGCCGCGGTGCAGCCGGCAGCGTCTCCGCCCATACCGCCAGACGCTCGCCGAAGAAACCGGCAGCGAGCAGCGGCGCCAGGGTAAGCACCGCGGCCAGCACGACGATCGGCGTAATCATGCTCCTACGATACAAGGGCGCGGATCTCTCCGCGCCCCCCTCGGTATGCTGACGATTTCACTTAGAAGGTAAGTCTTCCTCCCATCTGGATGATTCTGCCGAAGCCGGCCTGGGCGGAGTTGACACCAAGGCCGCCCAGCGCAGATGTACCGGCCACCGCTGGCGTGTAGGTAGCGCCTCCACTCGTGGTGCCGTAACCGGCGGTGCCGCCCACGTTCAACACGGAGCCCGGCGTGGCGAACTGCGGTGTGTTCCACAAATTGAGCGCCTCGATGCGGTATTGCAGCTTGAAACGATCATGGATGGTGAACAGGTTCTTGTTGAGCGACGCCGTGGCCGTGTTGTAGCCGGGCGTACGGCAGGGCAGGGTGCGAGGCGCGTTTCCGTAGGTATACGCCTGGGTCGGCCCGAAGGCGTTGGCATTGAGGTAGGAATAAAGCGGTCTGCTCTGCGGACTGCCGCTGAGGCAGGCGCTGTGCGGATCGCCATTGATGATGGTAGGCCGCTGCACCGATCCTCCGGTGCCCGTCGGACCATAGTGGGTGCTCACATTGCTCTGAGTAACGGTGAGCGGCACGCCGTTGGAGATGAGCTGCTCATAGTTCACCTGCCAGCCTCCCACAAGATAGTCCAACGTCTTGCCTGCGAAGCCGGAAGGGCTGCCGAGGAACTTCTTACCCCTGCCTACGGGAAGCACGTCCGTGACCGCCAGCGTGAAGCGGTTCGGGACGCTGTCCAGCGAACGGGCATATTCAGCACCCAGGTTGTAATTGTCCTGCGGACCGGACGTACTGGTCGTCTGCGACCCGATGCCGCTGTAGATGTTGTCCCAGTTGGCAGCGTGGGTGTAGGTCGTCAGGACCGTCAAGCCGTCGGTTACCCGCTTTTCGCCCTTGACGACCAGCGAGTTGTACCAGCCATAGCCGATCGATTTCACTTCCGTGATCGAGCTGTAGTAAGGAAACGGCATCAGGGTCTGGCCCAGAGCGTACTTCGCCTGGTTGACAACGCCCGTGGTGGGATACACAGCGCCGGTGGAGGATTTCAGGCTCGTTGCGTAATAGGGATTCGTTACCGTACCGGCGAGGCTGGTGCCGGCGTTTGCGCCTCCGGCAGCATAGCTCGCCAGCGCGGCATCCGGAATCTGGTTGATGTTGACCGGTAGCGGGAAGTTCGTGGAGTGAGTGCCGACGTAAGAGAGCGTGACGATGAAGTCACCGGGCAATTTGTGCTGGATATCCATCATGTACTGCTGGACCAACGGGTACTGCCGTCCCTTATCGAACACCGTCAGCGCGCCGCCAATACCGGTCAGCGATCCCAGGGTATTGCCCGAAGGCTGCAGCAGTCCGGACCCGCAGGTGGCTCCGGCGCTGGTTTGGAAAAACGGAGAGGACAAGCATCCTGCCGACCCAACCGAGGTAACGGGAACGGCGTTGATCGTCCCGGTCGTCGCGCCCGGAGCGGTGATGGTCGGGCTCGTGCCCTGGGAGTAGCCCTGGTTATAGGATGTGGTGATTCCAACCGGGGCGTAGAAGAACCCGTAGCCGGCGTGCATCACCGTGTCCTTCGCTAACTGGTAAGCCACACCGATACGCGGCGAGAACTTGGTATGGCTGTTGTTGCAGCAGTGGATCGGCGCGCCGTTCAGGCCGGCGAACAGCAGACCGCCCGCGACGTTCACAGACGATCCGGCGGTGTTGGTGTAGGAATTGGTTACAGTCGGGCTGAAGCCGACATTGAACTTATTGTTGATCTCATGCTGACCTAGTTCGTACTCATAGCGTATGCCCAGATTGAAGGTCAGCTTCTCGCTCAGCCGGAAATCGTCCTGCACCCAGAGTGAGTTGTACGATTCGCGGTTGAGGAACGGGCCGGCGTAAAGCGTCTCCGAAAGGGCCGACGGAAGACCGATCTCGAGGTCGGCGATCGCCGCGTATCCGTTCGTTGAGCCTGAACCGGTACCTGAGGCATCGGTATATTGGCCGTCAAAGGTGAAGGAGCCGGGGGTATTCGGCGGGCTCGTGTAGTAAGAAAAGCCGCGGTAGGTGTAACCGGCCCGCAGGTTGTGCTTCTTGATGGTCTTCGATAGCACCGACACCAGGTTATGCGATGCCTGCGGCGTGGGACCGCCGAACGCGCCGCCTAAACCGGGGGCCGTGTTACCACCCGAACTGGGTCCGCTCAGTGTGACTGTGGGATAGCTTGTGAGCGGTACATTCGTCGCGAAGGCGTTGGAAAATCCGTAGCTCGCGCCGTTATACGCAAAGCCATTCGTGAAGCTGATGCCCTGAGTCTGGTAGTACGGGAAAGCGCTATAGTAGCGGTTGAAGCCGTAACCTACGGTCAACAGGGTCGAGGAGTTAAGCGTAAAGGTGTTGTTCCAGGCGGTCGAGTCGAACTTGCGGTTTTCCAGGTCATTGCCGGAAGCATACTTCGAATAGGCGTTGGCGAAGGTAGACTGCGGCTCCTGCACGCCGGAATGCAGATAGGAGAACTGAGAGGTCCACCAGGGGAAGAACTGGTGCTCAATCTTCGAGACTGACTCATCCGCCCGGGTCTTGAATCCGACACCGGAGGCCTGGAAGTTGGCGCCAGCACCGTACGCGGCACTCGCAAGGGGACCGAGAGGCGTGGGGAAGGCGTTTGCCATTGAGAAACCGATGCCGTTGAAGTAGTTCAGGCCGCCGCAGTAGCCTTTATCCGCCGGACTGCCCGGAATGACGTTGTGGCCCTGGCACTCTGAAGCGAAGGTGGTGGTACGCGAAGCTCCGGTTGCAGCTACCGTGGGATCGTACAGCAAACCGTCGGCGCTGAAGTCGCCCGTACGCTCTGCAAGTGTCGGCACATAGTAGTTCTGAGTAGAGCCGCTGATGGGCTGGCCCTGACGGTATCCTTCCTCGGTCAGCCAGAAAAAGGTGTTATCCAGCCACTTCAGCTTGTCCTTGAAGGCCGGCGGCACCAGCGGGCCCCCGATTGCGCCCGAATAGAGATAGGTCTCATCAGTCGGAGTTGCCTGTTTATTGGGGTTGAACCACACGTTCGACGACCAGGCAGTCTGACGGGTCTCGCCGTAGAGTTCGCCGTGGTACGTCGAGGAGCCGACCTTGAGCGTGTTGTTGAAGACGCCGCCGCCGGTGCGGCCGATCTCCGCGTCGAAGGTATCGGCCTGGATCTTGGCTTCGCTCACGGCATCCGGCGAGACGACGAAGGTAGCGCCGCCCGAAGAGGTCGACACCGGAATACCGTCCACGACGTAGGTATTGGTATTGCCCGGAGCACCGGCCAGCGATACGTCCGAGATACCCGAAGAATCCTCGGCGCGCACATAGCGGGGATCGCCGAGGGTGACCACGTTGGCGTCGAACTGCGCGAACATGAAGGGATCGCGCCCGAGATTGGGAAGGTCTTGAATCTGCTGCGCGGTGAAGACCTGCTCCGCCGTGGCATTCGCGGTGTTGAGCGTGACCGAGTCAGCCTTCACCTCCACCGTTTCAG
Source organism: uncultured Acidobacteriaceae bacterium (assembly GCA_964245315.1). Taxonomy (GTDB): domain Bacteria; phylum Acidobacteriota; class Terriglobia; order Terriglobales; family Acidobacteriaceae; genus Edaphobacter. The sequence continues at coordinate 9,965 of CAXTMK010000112.1, forward strand.
TGTTTGCGCCGAGCAGCATGTTGGCGTCGACCGTAACCGTCGCGCCCAAAGTGACGACGTTGCCGGTCGCTTCAAACGTCTTGAAGCCCGGCATGGAGATGGTCACTTTGTAGGTACCGGGATCGATAGCGCCAAACAGGTAAATGCCCGTGCCGTTGGTCACGGCGGTATGGGTCAGCTTCGTATCCTGATTCGTCAGGGTAACCTGTGCATTCGCAATGTTGGCGCCCTGTATGTCTTTTACCTCGCCGCGTATGGCGCCATAGTTGGTCTGCGCCAGCAGGCCGGGCACCCCGATCAGCAGAACGAAAAGGAGCGCGACCAGCTGCTGCATCTTTGTCTTCAGAACCTTCATACCAAACCTCCGGAAGTGAGTCATTGCGAGAAGCCCTTAGCCGCACCTGCAAATCGTGCGCACCCTGTAAGCGAGATAACCGGTTGCTGTTTCGGCGAAAATCGTTGCGCTGGACGGCAGGCTTCAAGAATCGGTTGGCGGTTCCTGTGGGTTCCGGGTTCCCGGCCGCGAGATGCGCCCAGGAATGCCGGAGAAAAAACTTCATGTGGTTGGCTTCTTCAGCGTTCCCATGCGGCTGTAGAGCTCCGCGAGAACATTCACGCCCTCCTCGGCGAAGGCGCGGTCAGGGGCTTCGTTGGTGTCGTTCCAGCCTTCGTCCTCGCCGCCTTTCGAGTACTGCATCACGATGCCGTCGCGCCGCGACAGCATGTTGAGGCCCTTGTAATTGAGCCCGTAGATCGCGTCTTCCTGCGGGATCAGCCAGGCAATCTGGCCGCGTACCGGCACGATCGACTCGTCGCTCCACAGCGCGCGGCCTCCATACCCGGGGCAGTTGACGATCACCTTCTGCGGCAGCTGCGCAAGATCCTGCGGAGAATGAAACTCGCGGGTTTCGATCTTTCCACCGGCGATCAGAAAGTCGGTCAGCAATTGGCGGGAGTAGTCGGCCACGTTGAAGCTCATCGAGCTCGAGCGCGAGACGTAAGACGTCGGAAAGGGGGTCGAGCCCGGCGGCATGACGATCGGCCGCGGAGTCAGGTCGGCGATGCGATCGTTCAGGCGGATGAAGTCATGCACCGGCGCGGGACGGTCTTCGCGCACCGGAGGCTGAGTTGCATCGCCTATGCGAGCTCCCGGGGTACGGCGCGGCTGATCGCTCAACGACCAGCGATCCGTCCACTCGATCGGCGAGCCCGACATGCCGTAGTAGCTCTGGTACATGAAGAACGAGGCGCGCGCCATCGCCTCACATCTCTCCGCAAAGCCGGGCGCGACGGCCGAAGCCAGCGCCACCCGCGAGTCGGGCGTCCAGCTTCCGGTTGCCCGCGAGCTCCGCGTAAAGGGCGCGCGTTCCTTCGCGTAGATCGTCACCCTCGCCCCGGCGCGCTGCAGCATGGTGGCGGAGGTCAGGCCGATCGCACCGGCGCCGATCACCGCGATATCGAGCGAGCCGTCCGCCGCCGCCATCGCGCTCTCGGTTGCGAATGTGGCCGAGCCCCAGGAGAGCGACCATCCGCTGCCGCCGTGGCCGTAGTTATGCACGACGGTCTTATCGCCGACTTTTTCCACGTCCATGCGAGGGCCAGCGGCGCGGAACGGGCGCAGGCAGACGGTGATGCGGAAGATGCGATCCACATGGGCACGAATCGGAACCAAGGGCGTGTACTGGTCGTAGATCGGCAACGGAGGCAGGAGGGCAGGAGCGCTTGCCTGGGCGGCAGGATGGACCTGCTTCGAGCATCCGCCGAGACTCAGCGCGCTTGCGCCGGCGAACGCTCCCGATCCCTGCACAAAGGCGCGGCGAGTGATTGGGCGTGCAACGGAACGGTGGCCCGATACAGTGAAACGGTCCATCGGTTTCTGTTCTCCAGATGCGGTTCTGTTCTCCAGGTATGGCGATCCCTGCAGAGCGCCCGCGAATGCGGCGTCTTTATGGCGTGGAGGGGCACGGACTGCGTGGCGCAGTTCTACGAAGCAGAAGCAGACAATGGAATGGACTGCACCCGGAACAGGGGCGTATCGACAGCGGCGGCAGAAGCCGAATACACGACAGCATCAACTCAGAGAGCGATTTCCTGAATTCACGGCAGTGCTGCAAGGCATTTTTGGTATTGATCTGACATTAACGAAGAGTTTGCCCTGTGTCAACATAAATCTGCTTGCGCATGATCCAATGCAGCATACCCGCAATCGAGCATCCCGAGGTCCACCGCGAGACAGCAAAAAGCCCCAGCGGAAATCGCCGGGGCTTTCGGTAGATGGAACGCTTCAGGAGCAGCTTAGCTGTACATCTCGCCACGATACAACTCGCTCGGCATGTGGTACTCGGGCAGGTGCAGTTCGGCGCCGCTCGACATGGTCGACGAGTGGTCCATGCACTTCACGAATGCCGTCTGGAACTTCGCCATCTCTTCAGGAGTGCCGACAGTCACGCGAACGTAAGTCGGCATCGACGGCCAGCTGCGGCCGATCGAAACCTTCTCCGCCATCATCGCCTTTTGGAAGGCGCCGCCGCCACGAACGCCGGGAACGATCTGCGGGACGCCCGTATCGACCATGAAGAAGTTCGCCTGCGAGCCGGGAACAACCTTGTAGCCCTTCTTCGCCAGGAAGGCCAGGGTGTTTTCGCGCGTGTCGCCGTTGATCTTGCGGCGCATCGGGACCAGGTCCTTGTCCAGCAGACTGGCGCGAGCGGCAGCCGCGCTGGTGATCGAGATGCTGGCCAGGCTGCGCGCCGGGAGAGCAACCGTCGCGAACTTGTCCTGGTACTCCGGCTTGGCGAACAGGATGCCTGCGCGCAGACCGGCCATGCCGTAGATCTTCGAGAACGTCCGCAGCACGATGATCGGCTTGCCCGCGGCAACCAGGTCGATGCAACTCTCATCGTTCGAGAAGTGGTGATACGCCTCGTCGACGATCACGACCGAGCCCTTCGGCGCGTTGTCTACCAGCCAGGAGATGTCCTTCTTCGAGGTCATCGTGCCGGTCGGGTTGTTGGGGTTCACGATGTAGTAGGCGCCGGGCGAGGGGTGAGCCGCCAGCATGCCCTTCACGTCGTGCGCGTAGTCGGCGGTCAGCTTCACCGGGAAGAGCGGAGCCTTCATGTTCTGCGCCGCGCGAGTACCCTGCTCATAGGAGGGATCGCCCATGACCAGCGGCTTATCGGGGCCGATGTTCGACATCAGCGCCAGATCCAGCGGTCCGCCCGAACCCGGGAACAGGCCGACATAACCCTTGGGCAGGCCGAACTGCTCGGTGATAACGGCAACCGTCTGCGAGCTCTCTTCCTGGTGATAGCGTCCGCCCAGGGCGGCCGTGCTGCAGAGCGCCGTAAGCGCCGACTTGGCCGGTCCGAGCGGGTTCTCGTTCGAGCTGATGATGACCACATCCGGCCCGAGCGGAACGCGCGAGCCCATGTCGGACTGACCCTGGTTGGCCCGGCTGGCGGCGCCCATGGGGCCGGGAGCCTGCTGGTTCTGGCCGTAGGCCATCGCCGGAATCGTTACCGCAGCCGCGCTGGCTGCTCCAAGTGTCTGCAGGAAAGACCGGCGCGACACACCATTTTGCATATACTTCTGCATTTCGGAAATCATAAGATTCTTCTCCTGTACAAGCTGTTCAATTGCGGTGGGGCTGATATCGACGCGACTGCTGAAACGGACTGAAACGGAACCTGGCCAGATACGGCTCTACAGCGACACCGCTTCCCTAGCGAACCACTGACGCGGACGGCTAAAAGCGGTGCAGAAACCTGTGAAGGATGGGAATCTTCGGTTGCGACAGGGACTTGCCTGCAGCACTCTGCCCTACTGTAACCCGGAATTTACGCAAATGCACGCAAATGTTGATGGAATCTTTAAAAAAGTATAAAGCCGACGCTGAGCCTGTCTCCCATCACCTTCGTGGTACTCCTTGCTCCGCGGTACCAGCCCCGGTGGAAATACCGGCTTTTTTCTGTAGACTAGCGGAAGGCTTGTCGCCCGCGGGCGCCAGGATTCCCATGCCGGCTCACCCACATGAAAAGCCGGCAGAACAGGAATGTGGTCGTCGTGAATGCAGCTGTGAAGTCCCTTTCGATGCCTCGCGCGGCTTGGTGCGGGCTGATCTTTTCTCTCCTTGCTGCGCACACCGTCGCCCAGGTGCCAGGCGGTGCTCCCGCCTCCGCGCCCAGCGCGGCACCAGGCCAGGCCACTCCGGGGACCGCATTGCCGCAGGCCCGGCAGACCGCGCCCGGCCAGAACCAGACAGACCAGAACCAGACAGACCAGAGTCAGACAGACCAGAACCGCGCCGACCGCGCTCGGCGCACCTCCGACGAGAATCAGGATCGGCGCGACGCCGCGCCCGCGGTTATCCAGGACATTCCCACAGAATTTCAACGGCTCGTCGCCGAATCAACCGGCAGCCAACTGCCGATCTTCGGCGCTTCGCTGTTCACCAACGTGCCTTCAACCTTCGCGCCGGTTGAAAACATCCCCGTCTCGACCGATTACGTCATTGGTCCCGGCGACGAGCTGCGCATCCAGATCTACGGCCAGGTCAATCGCCAGGGCAGCTTCACGGTCGATCGCACCGGCAACATTGCCTACCCGGAGGTGGGCACGCTGCATGTCGCCGGCGTCCGCTACGACCAGCTCTCCGCCTTCATCAAGGGCCAGCTCAATCGCGTCTTCCGCAACTTCGATGTCGTCGTCAACCTCGGCCAGCTGCGCTCTATCCAGGTCTACGTCACCGGCGACGTCCGCCGGCCCGGCGCCCTGACGCTCAGTTCGCTCAGCACACTGTTGAACGCCGTCTTCGCCTCGGGCGGGCCGCTTCCGCAGGGAAGCATGCGCAATATCCAGCTCAATCGCGGAAACCAGACCATCGCCCACTTCGATCTCTACGATCTGCTGCTCAAAGGCGACAAATCCAAAGACGTCCCACTCCAGCCCGGCGACGTCATCTTCGTTCCGCCCGTGGCCGAGCAGGTCGCCATCGCGGGCAGCGTTAACAACCCGGCCATCTACGAGATCGCACCCGGCACCACCGTCAACCAGCTGATCGCGCTGGCCGGCGGGGAGACCAGTGTCGCTCTGGGCGGGCAGGTGCGCCTCGAACGTATCTTCGAGCACACCATGCGCAGCGTCATCGACGTGCCGAGGGAGAACAACGTCGTCCTCGCCAACGGCGATATCCTTTCGGTCGGCGCCATCCTGAACCGATACACCGATGCGGTCACGCTGCGCGGCAACGTCACCACTCCCGGCCGCTACGTCTGGCACCCTGGCATGCGCATCCTGGATCTGGTGCCCGGCAAGGAACAATTCATCACCCGCGACTACAACCGGCGCCGCAACGCGCTGGGCAACGGCAATGGCGGCCAGGGCCTCGACGGGACCGGCTCCCTGGCGCAGCGGGCTTCGACCGACGCAACCACCGGCGCCGTCGTCGCCGGCCAGACCAACGCCTCGGCCCGCGGCGGCGGCTCGGTCGCCGAGGCTCTCACCAACTCCAACTCCGTCTTCCCGGCCAGCAACGACCTCATCCTCTCCGCGCCCGACATCGACTGGAGCCACGCCACCATCGAGCGCCTGGACCAGAACACGCTCCGCACTTCGCTCATCAACTTCAATCCCGGCCGGCTCTACCTGCAGGGCGACCAGTCCCAGAATATTCCCCTGCTGGCCGGCGATGTTGTCTACTTTTTCTCCACCGCCGATCTGAAGGTGCCCACCTCGCAGCAGACCCGTTACGTTACGCTCGAAGGCGAGTTCAACTCCTCCGGACAATGGGACGTCGA
>CAXTMK010000113.1:0-15652 GCA_964245315.1 uncultured Acidobacteriaceae bacterium
CGCGCTGCCGGGGCCGCCACGCCGCCAGAATCGCTATGACCGACAGACTCCTAGCTCACTGCTGTTTGCGTTCCAAGATTGATCGCCGTGGCCATCAGCGAGTCGAGCACGGTCAACAATTGCGCGGCCGCCTGATACGACTTCTGATACTGCGACAGATTCGCGGCCTCGGTGTCGAGCGAAACCGCGGAGGTGCTGTCGCGCTGGGTGGTCAGCTGCGTCAGCGTGGCTTGCTGGGTGGTGTTCTGCTCGGTCAGCGACGACGCACTCGAGCCGACCTGCGCCAGCATCACGCCCAGCGAGCCGGAGATCGTCTCGCCGGTGGTGTCTGTGGTTTGGGCAAGATTGGCGAGCGCCGTCGCGTTGCCGTTGCCGGATTCGCCTTCGCCAGTCGCGGCGGAGGCGATTGCGCTCGCGCTGGTGGGTATGACGGAGATGGTAGCGGCAGTGCCGGCGGCGGTCGCGGGCACACTGAAGATCGCGCCGCCGGCCGCGCCCGCGGTCGTCGTGCCGGCTTCGTTCTGCGCGTTGACAGCCGTCGCCACGCGATAGGCGAGCGCGTCCAGCGCCGAGGTTACGGTCGGCAGATCGACATTTTGCGCGGTCAACTGGCCGCCGATGCTGCCGCCTTGAATGCCCGCGCTTATATCCGCTCCGGAGCTGTTGAGAATCTTCGTTGTGCCGCCGGTCGTCGTGGCCGTGAACGCGGAGGCCGTGGCGCCCGAGACCAGCACGGCGCCACCCTGCGTGGTCAGCGCAATGCCGTTGTTTTCCGTGCGAATCTGGTCGAGTCCGACGTACTGCGAGAGCTGCTCGATCGCAAGTTGACGCTGGTCTTCAAGCGAGCCGGCGTCGGCGTTCGGGCTTACCTGCGCAATCTGCTGATTGAGGCCAGCGATCGTCTTCGTAAGGGCATTTACGGCAGTTACGGACGTGGAAAGGTCGCTGTTCAGAGTGCTGCCCACCTGCGCCAGTTGCGTCGATGCGGAGTTGAACTGGCTGGCCAGGTTCTGCGCCGCGCTCAGCACGCCCTGCTGGGTCGCTGCATCGGCGGGATCGCCCGCGAGCGCCGTCAGCGAGCTGAAGAACGTGTCGAGCGCCGTGCCGATCTGAGTCGAGCCCGCGGCCGTTGAGCCGCCCGAGATGTTGAAGACATCCTGGATCTGCGAGAGCGCCTCGGACTGCGCGCTGGAGCTCGATTGCAGTTGCATCTGCTGCTGCACGCGCTGTTCAAGCACGCGGTCGCGCGCCGAAGTGGTGGTCACGCTGGGGCCGCTGCTGGTCTGGATTCCGTTGGCGCTGCCCGCACTGCTCAGGGTCACGGTATCGCCCGAGGAGAAGCTCGCGATCTGGCGCGTGTAGCCCGCGGTGTTCTGGTTGGCGACGTTATTGGCGGTCGCGTTCAAGGCTGCCTGGTCGGCAGCGAGCGCGCCCCGCGACATGTCGAACAATCCGCTTAGCGACCCCATGGGCTCCTCGATCGCGTTACGCCATACGCACCACCCGAGCGCTCCAGCACGCCGAGGTTTTCGCCGGTCGCATGCACGACTCCGGCGAAGACGCGGTAGCCAGCCTGCACATGCGGCAGCGAAGTAAGGTCGCTGGTGAGCAAAGCCTTCAACTCCAGGGCGCGGCGTTCGAGATCGCCGAGCGCCTCGGCATCGAGACGCGCCAATGCGCCTGTCGCAGCTTCGAGCAAGTGGCACAAGACTATCCCTGGAGCTACTTCAGCAGGCTCTCGACCATCTTGTCCGCCACGTCGCTCGCCGGGACGCTGTAGCTCCCGCTGGCGATCGCCTGCTGCAGCGCCGTAACCTTGTCCATCCGCACGTCCGAGGTGTCTGTCGCCTGCGACGCCATTCCGCCCGCCGCGCTCAGCTTCGCCGAGTCCGCGCGGCCGCCGGCTATTGCCGAGGGCGCCGCGTTGGCCGTCTTCGCCGTGTTCACGGTCGCCGAATCGTTCGTCTGCAGCGCTCCCAGCATCTTGTGCAGCGAGTTGATTCCGTCCATTCCTGTCATGGTTTGCTCCTTCTAACCCAATATATCGGCGTGTGCTCATTCGACTTTAGCCTCCCCTCTGGAGGTGCGTTTGGCCGCGTCTTCGGCGGTGACCTGCTGGATGATTTTGCGCGCGATGCCGAAGCCGCCCTGGCCTGCGATGGCCCTGGCGAGAGCTTCGGTGCCGTAGCTTTGCAGGGTGCCGTTGGCGCCGGCCTCTTCGTCTTCGTTGGCGCCGGGGGCATCGCCGAATTTGAGCGGCTTGAGCATCTGTTGCAGCATCATGGCTTCGAACTGGTGCGCGCCGTCGGTGAGTTTGTCCGTGCGTAAGGTGTCGGCGGGGGTGTTATCCGCGAGCGTGGGTTGCAGTTGGAGTTGCAATGGGTTCGGTCTCCTGATGCATGTGTAGCCGGTGTAAAAAGGCATATCCCAGGGGCTAAAGCCCGGATATTTGCCTGACCGAAATGCCAAGGCTGAAGCCTTGGCCTATCTGGAAGCAGGAACTACAACACTTCGATCTCCGCCTCCAGGGCTCCCGCCGACTTCATGCTTTGCAGGATGGAGATGACATCGCGCGCCGAGGCGCCGATAGTCTGCAGGCTGCGCACCAGGTCGTCGACAGTCGCGCCCTGCTTCAACTCGATGCGGCTGACGGGCTTGTCCTTTGCGTCGACCTTGGTCTGCGCGACCATCTGCGTTGTGCCGCCGGATAACGGTCCCGGCTGCGACACCTTGAACTCTGTGACCACGTTGACGCTGAGGCCGCCGTGCAGAATCGACACCGGCTGCAGCACCACGGTGCCGCCGATGACGACGGTGCCGGTGCGTTCGTTCACGACGACCTTAGCGCGAGGATAGATGGGCACTTCAACGGCTTCGACCAGTGCCAGCAGCTGCGGGACATCCTCGCCACCCTTGACGAAGAGCTCGACGCGGCGGCTGTCGGCGGCGCGCGCGGCGGGCCGGCCAAGCTGCATGTTGATAGCCGCGGCCATGGCTGCCGCGCTCTTGAAGTCGGCGTCGTTGAGCAGAATATTGAAGCGATCGCGGTCGGTGATATCCAGCACAAGTCCACGCTCCACCATCGCGCCATACGGAATGCGGCCGACCGTGGGATGGTTGAACTGCTTAGTGTTGCCGTTGACGCTGACCGAGTAGCCGCCCACCACCAGCGGACCCTGCGCCTGCGCGTAGATCTTGCCGTCGGTGCCGTAGAGCGGCGTCATCAGCAGCAGACCGCCTTCGAGCGAGCGCGCATCACCGGCCGAGGACGCGGTGATATCGAGCTTTGTTCCAGCGCGTGCGAACGGAGGCAGCGTCGCCGAGACGAAGACCGCCGCGAGATTCTGCACGCGGATGGAGCCCGCCGGAACCGCGACGCCCATGCGCAGCAGCATCGCGGCAAGGGTCTGTGTGGGAAAGGTGGTCTGCTGCGAATCGCCCGTGCCCGCCAGGCCGACGACGAGGCCGTAGCCGACCAGCTGGTTGTCGCGTATGCCTTCGATGGAGGCGATGTCCTTGACGCGCGCCATCTGCTCGGCATGCAGAGCCGGCGCCTGTGCGTCGAGCATCGTGGTCATCAGAATGACGCCCAGCGCAAGCACGATGAGGAACCAGATGGCGCCGTGCTCGCGCTGCTTCATCCTGCGGATCTGCTCGGGCGAGAGGTGCGCGGTGTAGTGGAGCATGCTCATCAAAACACCAGCACTTTCTCGAGCAGCCGCACCAGTAAATTCTGCCGGTGCGTGTAGTCGTTGATGATGCCCTTGCCCTTGACCTCAAGCTCCAGGCTCGAGATGGCGGTCGACAGCACCTGGTTCTGCTGCGAAATATCTTCCGGACGCACCAGCCCGCGCAGGATGATGGTCTGGGTCTGCTGCGAGAACGTCACCTGGCGCGCCGCTTCGATGACCAGCATGCCGTTGGCGAGGACCTCGATCACCTGGCCGCCGAGCGTCGTTGAGAGGCTGGAGTTGTTGGCGCTCTTGCCCGCCGCGTTCAACGCCGCGGCGGAGTTTTGGTTGATCAGGTTCTGCAACGCATTGCCGGTGTGCAGCTTGCCGATGAGGCTGGAGACGCTGGAACTCGCGCTGGAGGCTCGGGTGTTGGCGACCGTGCCGTCGGTTTCGGCGGCGAGGCTCTCCTGTACGACGACGGAGATGAGATCGTGCGGACGCATGGCGCGATCGTCGGTGCTGAGCCGCGCCAGGCGCCCATTCTCCGACCACAGCGAACCCTCCTGAGGCTTGGTCTCGAGCGTCTCCGCCTTCACTCGAACGAGGTAGCTGGCGAGCGAGGTCTGCGCGACGTTCTTTCCCTGCACGAGTGCTTTCGCGGCCGCGAGCTTGCCCTCTTTGGCGGGCGTGGTCTGCCCTTCAAGCGTTACGGCCATCAGGAGCAGCAGCAGCCCGGCGGCGATCAGCGCGAACCGTCCCATGCCGATCACCACACTCTGTCTGCGTTGCGATATCGCGTATATCATCGTGCCTCCTGAACGAGTTCGAGCAGCTCCGCGCTGCGGATCACGGCCCGTTCTATGCGGCCTTCGCCGCCGCCACCGGGGGCGAGGATGCGAACCTCGATCCGTTCACCGACGCGTCCGCTCGACTGGGCCACGCCGGTCATGTCGAGCCGCACCATGGCATCGCCGCTCACCACGCGCACGCGCTTGCCGGCGACCATCTCAGGGTGCCCCATCTCAATGACAGCTTTATCGTCATTGAGGTGGGGTTCGGCGAACGAGCCAGGGGACGAGCGCACCACAACCCCCGGCCACTCCGGATGCGCGCAACTCTGCACCCGCGCCCAGGTTCTTCCGCCGACCGCATCGCGCCGCACAAATTCCAAGCGATAGCCGCCACCCTCCTGCTCGCCGATACCAACCGCCGCCTGCGCGGGAGTCCTGAAGCAGCTAACCTCGCCCCGCGCGAAGCTCGCACTCAACAACACCACAAAAAAAACCATCATTCGCATTCAATCCGCCTTTATCTCTTTTTCCTTCTAATCCGTGGCAATCTTTTCGCTCTACCGAATCATCCCGTTGATCTGGGAGTACATGTCGTCGGCCACGTGGATGACCTTCGAATTGCTCTCATACGCCCGCTGCGCTAGGATCATCTGCACGAACTCGCTCACCACATCGACGTTCGAGTTTTCGAGATAGCCCTGCTGCAGCGTGCCCACGCCCGAGCTTCCGCCGGGCGCATCCGTGATCGCGTTGCCCGAGGCCGACGTAGCCGAGAACAGGCTGCCGCCGTTGGCATTCAGGCCGCCCGGATTGGCGAAGTTCGCAAGCTGTATCGTGCCGAGAGTCGCCGGAGCCGTCTGGCCGGGCAGGGTGGCCGAGACCACGCCGTACTGCGAGATGGTCAGGGCTGTAGCGCTCGAAGGAACCGTCACCGGAGGCAGCAACTGATTGCCGTCGGCGGTCACCAGCGTGCCCTGGTTGTTCATATGGAAGCTGCCGGCGCGGGTGTAGGCAGTCGTTCCATTTGGCAGCTGGACCTGAAAGAATCCCGCGCCCTGGATGGCGAGATCGAGCGTGTTGCCGGTCTGGTTGAAGTCGCCCTGGGTCTGGATGACCTCGGTGGCCGAAGCCTTGGTGCCGAGCCCGATCTGCAACCCGGCCGAAACGGTCTGCTCGCTGGCCGGCGCCCCGGGCGTGATCAGGTTCTGGTACATCATGTCCTCGAACTGCATGCGAATCTGGCGGAAGCCGGCCGTGCCCGAGTTGGCAAGATTGTTCGCAATGGAGTCGAGGTTCGACTGCTGCGCGCTCATCCCGCTTGCTGCTGTGTAGAGTGCCCGGATCATGTGATACCTCGTGGTGTTGCGTGGTGCAAAGAGAGCAAACCCCAGGGCTAAAGCCCGATTCCGTCAAGGGTTCTCAATACCCGGACTAAAGTCCGGGCCTATCTCAGGAACCAAAGCGGCTAAACTTTGCTCAGCTCCTCGACCGCCGTCTTGTCGAAGTCGTTGTTGAAGACACCGAGCGCCTTCTGCATCATCTCGGCCTGCCGCTGCACGATCATCAGGTCCATGGTTCCGTGCACCGCGTCCTGGTTCGAGCCCTCGACCGCGCCCTGCTTTACCGTGGCGTCGCTGGCCGTAGATGCCGTTCCTGCCGCGGCGACGAAGCGATTGGCGCCTTCGACGGTCAGCGCGGAACTGGCGAGGTTGAACACTCCAACCTTGCCCGCGACATCGCCGCCGACCGAGACGGTGCCATCGGCGGAAACCTGAACTTCTCCGCTGGGCAGGGTGATGGGCTGCATCTGCGCGTCCAGCACAGGCTCGCCCCGCTGCGTTTGTATACTTCCATTGGCCGCTTCAAGGAACGAGCCGTCGCGGGTATAGCGCACGCCATTCGCCGTCTGGATGGCGAAGAATCCCTTCCCGTTAAGGCCGAGGTCGAACGGGTTGGCGGTCGCGACCATCGGGCCCTGGCCCATGTCGATCGCGCTGCCGCCGAGAATGCCGAAGCCGTTGACGCTGTCGCCTACCTGCGATCCGGACTGGCCGGCGGCGATCTGGCCATAGCTCATGCCGCTGGCCAGCACCCCGCGAAACGAGTCTCGCTGCGCACGGAAGCCGTTGGTTCCGGCGTTGGCAAGGTTGTTGGCGGCGGTATCGAGCGCCTGCGTGCGTGCGAGCAATCCGGTATATGCAGCGTATAGTCCGCTATCCATGCCCAGGGTAATGCACGTCCCTCGCCAAACTTCGGCAAGCGAGGGTTAGAAGGAGCAAAGATTGCCACGGATAAAGATGGAAGAAAGGATTACGGCGGATCCATCCGTACTGATCCGTCTTTCCGTCTTGTCCGTGGCAAGCACTGCGGCGCTAATGGTCGCAACGCTGACGCCGATAAGCCGCTCATAGCATCAGGAGACAGCATGCGCGCTCTTATCGTCGATGATTCCCCCGTAATGCGTAAGGTCGTGGAGAGAGCTCTGCGGCAGGCCGGTATCGAGCTTACCGAGGTGTTGCAGGCGGGCAGCGGCAGCGAGGCGCTGCAGGTGTTGCGCGACAATCCGGCCCCCGACCTCATCCTCTCCGACATCAACATGCCGGGTATGGATGGGCTGCAGTTTCTCGAACAGCGGCGCAGCGAAGACCTCGCGCCGGGCACCCCGATCTTCATGATCACCACGGAATCCAGCGCCCCGCTGGTTCTGCGGGCGATCGCGGCCGGAGCCCGCGGCTACATCTGCAAGCCATTCACGCCCGAACAGATTCGCGCGCGCATCGTGCCGCTGTTGCTGTAGTCGCTGGCCTCGGCATAAACCCGTAAGCCGCAGGAGAATCACCTTGCACCGCGACGCGATCCGACAACTCGAGGAAGCCGTGGCCGAGGTCTTCGCGGTGATGCTGAATCTTGCCTGCGTCTGCGAGACGGTGCCGGCTTCGCTCTTCCCCAGGCCGTGCCTGTCGGCGTCGGTGCAGTTCTCAGGCACACTCAAGGGACGCTGCACGCTCTGGCTGACCGAACCGACCGCGGCCGAGCTGACCTCCAATTTGACCGGGATACCAATGCATAAGATTCCACCGGAACTCTGCGCCGATACCGCCAGAGAGCTGTGCAACATGATCGCCGGCAGCTGGAAGACCAGGCAGCCGGATGCCCTGGCGGCATGCCATCTCTCCTGCCCGATTCTCAGTGCTGGATGTGAGTCGGAAGAAGGCTTCGCGAATTCGGTGACTCTACTCTGCCGATTCTCGATGCAGAGCATGATGCTGCGCCTGGAAACGGAGTAGGTCCGGACGGCATAGAGCACTACGAAAAGCAGAAGCCCTGCGTAATGACAAACCAAACATACTTGTTTGTCATCCCGCAGGGATCTGCTTTTCGTTCGGCTGCCTTCGTGTTACTTCACGACGGACTGAAACAGAGGCGACGTCAACAGGCTTGAAAACTGGCTGTCCGACGAGGAGTAATCCACCGTCAGCGTGCCCGAGTTGGAATCGATCGTGGTCGACTCCAGAGCGGACTTCTCCAGCGGCGAGCCGGAGTTCTTGCGCATCATCGAGACGCCCTTCATCAGCGTCGCGGCCGTCGCGGCGGTAATGGTGTCGGACATCACGACCGCCATATCGAACTTGACGCCGTTCGAAAAATCCATCGTGTAGCGGGCCGACTTCATGCGGTTCTTCACCGTATCGTAGTCCGCCAGCTGCGATGCATCGCCCAGCACGCTCTTCATCATCGTCTGCGTGCCCTTCTGGTCGAGCAGGCTCCAGACGGCCTTCTGGTCCACGGCCGCCATCTCGTTCACCATGTCCGAATCCTGCAGGAAGTTCGGGATGACGCTGTCCCGTGCATCGAGCGCCGCCTTCACGGCATCCTTGTCGCCGAAGACCATCGTCGTCTGGTTCAGGAAGCACACGCTCATGCCGGCCGAGCCCAGCGGATAAATCTGGTTCGAACGCAGCGCGATCGCCTTGGTCTTGTTCTTCGTGAAGTTCGCCATGATGGTGCCGGTGTGGAACTGACCCTCCGCGATGCCGACGATGCGCGAGCCGTCTCCGGAGCGGAACGCCGCAAACGCCAGCGTATCGGCGTCCTGGTCGACCTTCAGGCCGCTGGTCTTCAGCGCGGTTTCAAGCCGCTTCAACTCCGGCGGAAGCACGCGATCCTTCAGGCTCATGGCGGCCGGGGAGTTCTGCATTGCGCGGTAATCTACCACGATAATCTGCATGACATCCTTCGGAATGGACGCCTTGGCATCGTTGCCCAGCTGCGCCGCCTGTGCCAACGTCGCCGACAACCCCAACGTCGCAACCGCCAAACTCTTCGTCTTCAAGCTCAATTTCAAGGTAAACTCCAATTTTCCGGCCGGCCCCGTCGTCCTCCGAGTGCCTAACCCATACATTCTTCCGTGATTCGCCGCGATTGGCAAGTCCTTCTTTGCGTTGGACGGCCCCGACGCGTGAATGTCTTACGAAACCTGTACAAATCGGGTGCTTGGTGCCCCACCCTCGCGAAGCAGGCCGGGATCCCCGGCGAGCGGTCTTTGCTCGCTGGGGTGAGCGTGGGGTATCGTTTGCGGGTGCAAACGACCCATCTTCTCTGCCCGCACCATTTATCCTAGAGATCAATGTCCACTCAACTCGTTCGTCCCGCCCGCACCCTCCAGGGCTCGCTCGTTTTACCCGGCGACAAATCCATCTCCCACCGTTACGCGATGCTCGCCGGGCTGGCCGAAGGCACGACGCGGCTTTCGAACTTCTCGACCGGTGCCGACCCGCACAGCTCGCTGGCCTGCATGGCGGCGCTGGGCGCGACCGTCACCGACAAAGGCACGCACATTGAGGTTATCGGCACGGGCGGACGATTCCAGCAGCCAGCGCAGCCGCTGGACTGCGGAAATTCCGGTTCGACGATGCGCATGCTCTCCGGCTTAATCGCGCCGCACCCGCACACGTTTACGCTCGTCGGCGACCACTCGCTGACGCTGCGCCCGATGGAACGCATCCGCAAGCCGCTCGGCCAGATGGGCGTAAAGATGGACTTGGTAGACGGCCATGCGCCGATTACGATCCACGGCGCCCCGCTTAAGGCCATCGACTTCGACACGCCAATTCCCAGCGCGCAGGTGAAGACGGCCGTCCTCTTCGCCGGACTGCAGGCGGAAGGCACCACTTCTCTAAGTGAAGCCATCCGGACCCGCGACCACTCCGAGCATGCCCTGCGGGCGTTCGGCGCCACACTCACCCGCGAGGGCGACCGCCTCTATATCCCCGGCGGCCAATCACTGAAAGCCATCGACGCCACCGTACCGGGCGACTTGTCCTCGGCTGCATTTTTCCTCTGCGCCGCGCTGCTGTTTCCCGACTCCAACCTGATCCTCGACTCGCTCGGCATGAATCCAACCCGCGCCGCGTTGCTCGACGTAGTCGCCGCGCTGGGCGCAAAGATTCGCGTGCTGAACGTCGAGGAGCAGCATGGCGAACTGATCGGCACGATCCAGGTGAACACCGCCGCACCGCTGAGCACCAGCGTGCCGTTCCAGATCGCCGGCGCGCTGACCGCTCAACTCATCGACGAGCTTCCTGTGCTGTCCGCCATCGCGCCGTACACGAAGACCGGCATCAGCATCCGCGACGCGAAGGAGTTGCGCGTGAAGGAATCCGACCGCATCGCGCTGGTCGCCAAAAACCTGAAAGCCATGGGCGCGGAGTTCACCGAATACGAGGACGGCCTCGACATCCCCGGAGGCCAGACGCTGCATGGCGCTACCATCGACTCCGGCAGCGATCACCGCATCGCGATGGCGTTCGCGATCGCCGCGCTCAGGGCTACTTCGGAGACCGCGATCGACGGAGCGGAGGCTGCGGCGATCAGCTTCCCCGAGTTCTTCGCGCACCTCGCAACGCTGTGCCCATCCTAAAAAGTTAATGCCGATTTACACCGATGGCGCGGATTTCGAGAATCGGCGTTAGGTTTCTCACGCAGCCACAACTACATCTTGTACTGGCCGGTGTCGTCCTCGTTCAGGCTCTCCAGCCATTTGCGCAGCTGATCCTCATTCACGTTGGCGTCCTTCGCTCCCGCATTTTGGTTCGTGCGGCCCAGCACCGAGCTGGCTACGAAGATCGGGCAATCCCAGCGCAACGCGAGCGCGATCGCATCGCTAGGCCGCGCGTCGATAGTCACCGTCTCGCCGTCGTGGCGCATCCAGATGGTCGCGTAGAAGGTGTCGTCCTTCAGGTCCGATACGACGACGCGATTGACCACCGCGTTCAGCCCGCGCGCAATGTTGCGCAACAGATCGTGCGTCATGGGCCGCGGCGTGGTGGTCTTTTCAAGCTCGAGCGCAATGGCATTCGCCTCGAAGACCCCGACCCAGATGGGCAGCACCAGGTCGCTCGCGATGTCCTTCAACACCACGATAGGCATATTCGTGACAGGATCAAGCATCAAGCCGCGAATCTGCACCTCGATATCCAGGTCGCTCATCAGATCGCCTCCGCCAGCAGGCTATTGGGGAAGGTTTGAGTGACGCGGACGCGCTGGTAGCTGCCCAGCGCGGGCATGATCGGCGACTTCGTGGTGAAGTTCACGGTCTTGTTCTGCGTACTGCGCCCGACTACCTGCACTCGCTGCTGGTTGTGGCTCTCGACCATCACATTCATCGCCTGGCCCAGGTGCCGCTCATAGCTGACGCGCTGAATCTCGCGCTGGCGGTCGAGCAGGATCTTGAGCCGCTCGACCTTCACCTCTTCGGGGATGGAGTCAGCCATCGAGACCGCCGGCGTGTTCGGCCGCGGCGAATATTTGAAGGCGAAGATGGCGTCGTACTTCACCGCATCGAGCAGCGACGCGGTCTCCATCAGGTCGGCGTCGGTCTCGCCCGGAAAGCCGACGATGATGTCACTGGTCATCGAGATATCGCGGGTCGCCGCCTTGATCCACGCGATGCGCTCGAGGTACCAGTCGCGGGTGTACTCGCGATTCATCGCCTTCAGCACGGCGCTCGAGCCGGACTGCACGGGCAGATGGACATGGTCGCAGAGCGTCTCGGTGGCGTCGATGGCGTCGACGATGTCCTTGGTAAAGTCGCGGGGATGGCTGGTGGTAAAGCGCACGCGGCGGATGCCCGGCAGTTCGCCAACCGCGACTAACAACTCGGCAAACGTCTTCCTGCCCAGCGGATCGCGGTAGGAGTTGACGTTCTGGCCGAGGAACTGAATCTCGGTATAGCCGGCGTCGGTCATGCGGCGGGCTTCTTCGAGCACGGAGTCGGACGTGCGGCTTCGCTCGTTCCCGCGCGTGTACGGCACGACGCAATAGGCGCAGAATTTGTCGCAGCCTTCGATGATGGTGATGTAGCCGCGATGCTGATTGGTGCGCGCGACGAACGGCGTCTCGAAGGTCTCGGTCGTCTTCTTATCGTCGAGCCCCGTGATGCGCGATTCGCCGCGTTCCAGGCGCTCAAGCATCGACGGCAGGTTGCGGTAGCTGGCCGAGCCGGCGACCATCGAAACATACGGCGCCTTGTCGAAGATGCGCTCGCCCTCCTGCTGCGCGACGCAGCCGATGACGGCAAACTTCTTGCCCTCGCCCTGCAGCTTCTTGTACTCGTTGAGGCGATGAAAGACTTTTTGCTCGGCCTTGTCGCGGATGGAGCAGGTGTTGTAGAGGATCAGGCCGGCGTCGTCCTCCACCTGCGTCTGCACGTAGCCCTGCTGCTCCAGCGTGCCGACGACCTTTTCGGAGTCGTGGGCGTTCATCTGGCAGCCGAACGTTTCGATGTAAAAAGTCTTGCTCACGTTTCCAGTATATCGCTCGCGATGCCACTGCATTGGGTGCCCCATGTCTCGATTCTGAGACATGGGTCCAGCAGCACGGCTGAGTTAGGTTACGGCGTCGGAGGCGTTCCCGGCATTTCGAGCGCGAGGTAGTCGTAGGAGATGTAGCTGGCGTCGTCCTTGAAGCTCGTCTCGACGAGTTCGATCGTGTTCTCCCCGATGTGCAGCTGCGACATGGGAATCGCCACATTCTTCACGGAATATTTCGCATGCGACCCCTGCCGCAGCAAGGCATTGCCGATATTCAGCGGAGGGCTAAAGTCGGCAACCGGCGAGTTTCCATTCACCGTTATCTGCAGGTGCGCTTTATTCGAACCCGCAATCGCCACGATCAGATTCGCGTCGCCAGAAGCGGGTAACTGGGCCAGCTTGAACTTCACCTGCCAGCGCCAGGGCTGCGGCTCCATATTGGGCTTGTGATAGTTGCTCTGCGAGTAGTTCCAGTCTTTGGCCGGGTTACTGACTCCTACGGTATAAACGAGCGGGTTAGGATATTCCAGCGCAAATCCTTTATATAGATACGGCATAAAGTAATTGTTGCCGTGGTTGAACTCCAGCGTGTCGCGATCGGGCCTGCCGATCTCCCATGCAAGGTAAGTGCCAGTGCGCGGCACCGTCCATTGCACGTCCTTAATCTGGATGGTCTTGCCCGCCGTCACCTCCACGCCCGGCTGCGCATACTGGCCGACCTCGCCGTCGACAAAGGCATACAGCGTGTACATTCCGGCGCGCACGTTGGGGATCGCGAACGTCCCGTCAGGCTCGACGCGGCTCCAGTATTGGTAGTTCCTGGTTTCGGACTGGAAGTCCTCTCCGGGCGGCGGCTGGGTCAGGCCGATCCACGCTCCGGCGCCGGTCTGTTTCGGCTTCAGCGCGTCGGTCAGGCTGAATTTACCCGTAATTCCGCCGCGTTCGGCGGCTGTCGCGTACTCCGGCACGCCGGTCAGCCAGGCGTAGGGCCAGGCGCCGCGCTCGGTTGCCGCCTGCTGCTGCGCGTCGTGCCACAGGGTATCGCCATCCGCGCCGCCGTTGACGTAGAGCAGGAACGGCCCGAAGATCTTCGACCACTGCTCGCCAGCCGCGACCGAGATGCCGTTGTCGCCGAAGTGATTGCGTCCGAAGTGGTGGGTCATGCCGCCTTCGAGCGCGGTCAGGTCCTGCTTGCGCGGGCCGTCGTTGTAGTATTCGTAACTGCCCAGCACCGTAAATGCACCGAGTTTATGCACGTCGCTGGCAAAGCCGAAGGTGCCTATATCTTCGTAAGTCGCATTGTAGGTGTACTTACTCTCCATCTGACCTTTCCAGGCGCCGCTGCTCAGGATGGATATCTCTTTAATCGGGGTCGCGATTCTTTTTGCGTAGTCGGCCGGCGTAGGCATGGTCCAGTGACGGACTTTATCCACATATATTCTTTCGAGCAGCCACTGATTGCCGGCCTGCGGCGTCTGCCAGACGATGCGCCACTCGCCGACGCTGGTCGCCGGGTAACTCGCCGGATGGCTGAGGATCGCGTAGACGTAAAGTCCCGTAGCTCCGCGCCGCAGCACATAGTGGATGTCGATGTCGAAGGCGTGCGGCTGCGAGCCGCTGTACGTCTCCTTGCAGCCGACGTCGGCCATGTCCGGGGTGTTGGTCTTGACGGTGCAGACGGCGTGCGCGGGGTTCTGGTAGTCCTTGCCGCCGTCCATGCTCCAGTAGATCTGGTCGTGCTTGCCGGTGTCGTTGATGAACTGGGTATTGCGGTACCTGAAAGAGATGATGGTCGCGGTCGGCCCGTCCATCTCGATCTTCACGTTGCCGTTGTTGAAGGCGTAGACCTCGCCGTGATGTTCCAGCGTGACGTTGCCGCGGTCGCCATCGCCGCCCGGAACGACGCTGGCGTTGGCACACAGAGTGCATGCGGCGAGCGTTGCCGCCAATAAGAGATGGAAGTAGCGCATTGAGCCTCGTTTGAGCGTCACATCTGCCTTCCAAAGTAAACGAAGACAGTCGTCACCCGCCGATAGTATAGTGTTGCCTGCAACCATCAGAGAAATACATTCAATAAGGAAACCCATGGCCCTCGGTCCGCGTTTGCTCTTCGCCCTATCCGCTCTTACGCTCGCGAGCTGCGCGCTCAGCGGATGCGGCAGCGGAGGTTCGGCCTCGTCCGGCGGCAGCGGCAGCGGCACAGCTGCAACGGTCAGCCTGAGCGCGATGTCTCTCAGCTTCACCGCGGCCGCCGGAGCATCGAGCGCGGTGCAGGCCGTCACCGTGACCAACAGCGGAGGCGCGACCCTCACCATCGGAGCTGTGGGAGTCACCAGCATCAGCCCCTTCTCCAGTACATCGACCTGCGGGTCCTCGCTCGCGGCCGGCGCAAGCTGCACCGTTTCGGTTACTTTCAGTCCGGTCGCTGCAGGCAGCTTCTCGGCAGTCCTGGCGGTTGGCGACAACGCAACCGGCTCGCCCCAGACGGTTTCGCTCTCCGGCACCGCAACCGCACCGGCGCTGACGCTGACGAGCACTTCCCTCTCCTTCACCGCGCCGGTCGGCACCACCAGCCCGACCCAGGTGGTGATGCTGACCAACACCGGCTCCGCGCCGCTTACCATCTCCGCGATTACGGTCGGCGGTCCCACAGGTTCAACCGCCTTTACCGTTCTCAACAGCTGCGGGACGAGCCTTGCTGTAAACGCAAACTGCACCATCACGGCCACCTTCACGGCGCAAGCCATCGCCACCACCAATTGGATCGTCACCATCACCGACAACGCCGCCAGCTCACCGCAGACCATCGCGCTCAGCGGGACCGGCACGGCCGCCGCGGCCCCCATCATCTCGCTCAGCTCATCCTCATTCACTTCATCTTCGCTGAGCTTCGCCGCACCGGCGGAAGGCACATCCGCCACCCAGACCGTCACCCTCACCAACACTGGTACTGCCGCGCTGGCAATCTCCGGCATCACAGTTGGCGGCTCCAACGCGGCCAACTTCACTGAGACCACAACCTGCGGCGCGACCGTTGCGGTCAACGCAACCTGCACCATCTCCACCAGCTTCAACCCCTACCTGGTGCTGCCCGGCGGATACGTCGCCAACATCGCCATTGCGAGCAACGCGGCCATTAGTCCCGCCACCATCCCGTTGACAGGCACAGCCACTGGAACCCTCTCCATCGACACGTCCGTCGCCAAAGCCTGGACCATCTCGACCGGCGCGATCAACCTGACCTGGAACTCGACCACCGGCAATCTGGTCAGCGTGATGCTGGCCGGCACGTCCGATCAGCTGGTCGATACTGCCGTCACCTCGAACGGCCAGCCCGACGGCCTGTATATGGATAACACCGGGACCGGCAGCGCAA
>CAXTMK010000114.1:0-15301 GCA_964245315.1 uncultured Acidobacteriaceae bacterium
ACGTCAACCACGTTATTGGCGTGAACGGTGGTGAAGACGAGGTGGCCGGTGAGCGCGGAGTTGATGGCGATCTGCGCGGTCTCGGCGTCGCGGATTTCGCCGACCAGGATCTTGTCCGGGTCGTGGCGCAGGATGGAGCGCAGGCCGCGGGCGAAGGTGAGGCCCTTCTTCTCGTTGACCGGGATCTGCGTGATGCCGCGAATCTGGTACTCGACCGGATCTTCGATGGTGATGATCTTGTCCTCTTCGGACTTGATTTCGTTGAGCGCGGCGTAGAGGGTGGTCGTCTTGCCGGAGCCGGTGGGCCCGGTGACCAGCACCATGCCGTAGGGCTCCTTAATATAGCGGCGGAAGCGGGTGAGGTCTTTTTCGGCGAAGCCTACGACGTCGAGCGAGAGCTTGGTGAACTTCTCGCTCATCGACTCTTTATCGAGGACGCGCAGGACGGCGTTTTCGCCGTGCACGGTAGGCATAATGGAGACGCGGAAGTCGATCAGGCGGCCCTTGTAGCGCACACGGAAACGGCCGTCCTGCGGGACGCGGCGCTCGGCGATATCGAGCTCGGACATGACCTTGATGCGCGAGAGGATGGTCTGGTGATGCTCGCGCGCGATAGGCGCCATGGCTTGCTGCAGGACGCCGTCGATGCGGTACTTGACCAGCAGGCAGTCGTCGAAGGTTTCGAGGTGAATATCCGAGGCTCGGCGCTCGAGCGCGGTGAAGATGGTGGTGTCGACCAGGCGGATGATGGGCGAGATATCCTCGTCCGCGGTCAGCTTCTGGATGGTGAGGTTCTCGTCGGCGTTCTCTTCCGACGAGAGCACGTCGAAGGCGAGGCCCTCGCTGGCTTCGTCGAGCACGCGCTGCGACTGCTCCGTCTTCTTGAGCAGGTCGGTGATCTGGGACAGGGTCGCAACACGCGTGACCAGGCGGGTGCCGAGCAGGCCGGAGATTTCGTCGAGCACCATCAGCTTCGAGGGGTCGGAGACGGCGATGGCGAGGCGGCCTTCCGACTGTTCGAGCGGCACGAAGTTGTAGCGGAACATCATGTCCACAGGCACGCTCTTGAAGAGCTCGTGCTGGATTTTGAAGTTCTTCAGGTCGACGAACTCGGAGTGGTAGCGCTTTGCGAGCGCGCGGGCCAGGTCGGTCTCGTCAAGGCCCATGTTGTTTACGGGGATAGGGATTGCTACCGGGGTTGCCATGTTGGGTAAGACTCCGCTGGTTGAAACAGGTCATAAACGATTTGCTACCAGATGCAATCGACTTCTTTAGAAGCGCGAATCTGCTTATCCCGTGTTATCAGTCGCAGACCATGCACGATAGCCGTCGCACCGATGATGCGGTCGCTTGGGTCTTTTGGATACCGAGCGGAAAACATGACAGATCGCTCGGCGATGGCGCTTGTAATAGGAAGCACGGTGAAATTTTTCTCCACGCTCTGTAGGAAGTCTCGAATTGAAGTTCGCACCCTGAGCCGTCCGGTCGATATGGCCATAGCCAGCTCCCAAAGGGTTTTGTCGGAGATTGCCAGCCCGTCAATCTTGCGCTCGATCCGGATCGCCTCATGCACCCGCGCTGACAGTTGCTCTGGAGCTTCCGCAAGCCAGACGGTCGTATGAGTGTCGACCAGAATCACTTCATCCGCTCCATCTTCTCCAGATAAAACTGCTCATACTCGGCGTCCGTGTAGATGGGAGCCATGATGTCGCCGACGATTTCGATCTTCCCCTTGTAGAATCCAAAGATTGGATCTTCTTCGTCGTTGAGGATCGGCACCATCTTGGCCACTGGTTTGCCGTTCTTCGTGACCAGGACGGGCTCGCGCTTCGCCTGCACCTCGTCCATCACAGCCAGACATTGAGCTTTGAACTTTCCTGCCGCCATCGTCCGCATTGCGCACCTCCAACAGTGGTCATCATACTATAGTCACGAGTGGTTGAAACCATTACCCACCGTTCCCCACCGGGTTCAGGCTCAGAATCGGCAGATAGAGCGCGATCAGAATCAGCACGACGACGAAACCCATCACCACCAGGATCATCGGTTCGATCAGGCTCATGGCAGCGGTGAGGTTGGTCTGGACATCCTCCTCGAAGAACTCGGCGACGGAGTTCAGCATCTGCGGCAGCGCGCCGGTGCTTTCGCCTACTTCGATCATCTCGATGGCCAACTCGGGGAAGATTTTAGTCGCGGCGAGGCTGGCGGCGAGGCCCTTGCCCTCGCGGACGGTCTCGACTGAACGATAGACTGCGAGCGAGATCTGGCGGGAATCGATCGCCTTGGCCGCGGTGTCCAGCGACGGAACCAGCGGCAGGCCGCCGGTGAGCAGGGTCGAAAGCGTGCGCGAAAACAGCCCGACCTGATACTTCAGCCACACGTTGCCCAGCACCGGAGTGGCGATGCGTACGCGGTCGATAGCGCCGGCGCCGGCGTCGGTCTTCATCCACTTGTAGGCCAGGTACCCAAGCCCGCCCAGAACGGCGATGGCGTAAATTCCGTAGTGCTGCGTCTGCTGGCCGAGTTGCAGCAGGAAGAGCGTCGCCCTGGGCAGCGGCGTGCCCAGTTGATCGTACAGCGTCGCGAACTGCGGCACCACAAACGAGATGAGAAAGATCATCAGCAGCACGACCATCACGATCAGCAGCGACGGATAGATGAGGCTGGCCTTCAGCTTCTTGCGGAAGGTGAGCGAGACGCGCTGGAAGTCGAGAAAGCGCTGCAGCACCTCTTCCAGATTGCCGGAACGCTCGCCGGCCAGCAGCGTCGTGGTGTAGACGACCGGAAAGCCGCCCTGCGCCTCGAACGCGGTGGAGATGGATTCACCGGTCTTAACGCGCTGGGCCACGTCTTCAAGCTGCGCGCGGAAGTTCAAAACCTTCTGCCGGCGCGCGAGCAGATCGAGCGAGCCGAGGATCGGCAGGCCGGCCTTGATGAGGGTGAGGAACTGCTGGTTGAAGACGAGGAAAGTTTCGAGCTTCACCTTCCTGCGGCGGTTGTCGCCGCCGAGCAGGCCCTTGGCCTTGACCGAGTAGACATAGTAGCCGCCCTGCGTAAAGCGCGCGCGCAGTTCGTCGGCGGTCGCCGCCGCGTGGGTCTGCTCCTGCACCCTGCCCCGTTCATCCGCCAGCCGTACGACAAACTCGGTCAATCCGCACCGTCCCGTACCATCTTAGACGGAGCGAGCGACCGTTCGTTCGGAGCTTTGTCGATGTCGATCCAGGGATAAGTACCCGCGATCCTCTCTTACCGGCTCGCTCCAGTCTCCGCGCCAACTCGATAAGTCCCCAGATCCTGCCACCTCACACCCCTTCCGGTATCCCACGCCTCCCTCCGGATGACGCCAGCAGCGCCTGGGCCGCCGTCACATAGCCTGGCACATCTTTCGTATCTCGACGCCATACAGAAATCTATGGTCGGCGCCGCGATCCAGTCGACACGCCCGCCGGCTCAGCCGCGCGGCACATCCGCAGCTTCACGGTCCGTTCGCGAACACCCGGTCCAGATAGATTGTCGTATGCCCGGTCGACATCTTCCAGCCAAACGCACCAAACGGTTTTCCATCCGATACAGTCACGGACGCGCTCGAACGGCCCGCTCCGGCAAGCAGCAAAAGCAAACCTGGCACGACTCGCAACGGTCGGGAAATACCCTCCCCGATTCGGGGAAAACCGATCCGAAGTGTCGTCTGGCCCACTGCTCCGGCCACCCGGCGCCGTCAGAAACCGTGCTTCAAAAGACGGCGGCCTCTGCTTTGCAGCCGTCCGCACGCAACACCAGGAAACCCTCCAGTAAAAGTCGATTTGCGCATTGGCCCGTTGGTGGCTGATTACAGATATAGACCCTCGTGAAGCTCCCTGACAGTCGAGTAGCAGTCGCAAGCCACCGCTTCCAGTCCTTTGCGGTTCAAGATGTGGATGTGTCCGCGCCGATACTCAATCAGCTTGTCTCGCTGCAGCCCGCCCGCCACTGCAGCGATCGTCACACGTTTGGTGCCGAGGATCTCGCTCAAAACCTCCTGCGTGATATCGATGGTCGACGATTCCGTAAGATCCTGCGCGGTCAGGAGCCAGCGCGTAAGCCGCTGCGAGGCGCCATGGATGCGGTGACATCCTGCCACCTGGCTCAGAATGTGCGTATGCACCTGGACAAACTCCAGAATACGGCGATGGACATCTTCGTCCTGCTGAAATGCTTTCTGCAGATGGTCGAAGGGTATCCGGACCGCCGCGCCCGCAAGCTGCATCCGGCAGTGCGTCGGAGTATCGACCGGCCCAATCAGGTGCAGGCTTCCAGTGAAACCCTCGCGACCTACAACCCCAACCTCCGACGCCAGCCCGACCGTGGTCACAGCAAGAACAGACGCCAGGCCTGACGTCAAAAAAAATGCGTGCGACGGCCGCGCCCGCGACTCATGAAGTATGGTCTTAGTCCCCAACTCGACCTCGGACGAAGTCGACAGCAGATATTTCCTGCTCTTCTGGGAGATGGCTGCGAGGAAACGATTTGGATGGGGCTGAGGCATAAGACCTTCTTGAAGCCAGGTTGGGTCTCGTGCACGCAGCATGAACGCATACACACCCAGTGATCTCTTAGATGTTACAAACAGGCGAATGTTTCAGCAGGAAGGCGTTCTGGCCTGAGCAGGGCACCTTTCGTTATGTAAAATATTTGACATAACGAGACAACTACAACGTGAGGCCTCGCAACTCATTAGGTGCGCATACGCTGCAGGTATCGGCCTGAACGCGACGCTGCGCCGTCCTCATCGCCTGTCCCCATGAACGCGGCTGCTCTAACTGATCTGAGAGAGGTTCAATGTCTACCACCACGCGACCACCCAAATGGGTATTTGCAAGCGTCCTTCTGCTTCCGCTGAGCATGCTTCCCCATGCTCTTGCTCAAACTCAGGCCACGCCCGACAATTCCGCGAATAACCGCAAGCAAAATCAAACGCAAACAGCCGATCAGCAGAAAAACAATGCTGCGGACCGAACGATGACCGCAAAGATTCGGCGCTCCATCGTCTCCGATCACTCGCTCTCCACCTACGGGCACAACGTCAAGATCATCGTGATCGGTGGGGCCGTCACCCTCAAGGGACCGGTTCACTCCGAAGCGGAGAAGCAGAACATCGCCGCCAAGGCCGGAGCGATCGCAGGTCAGGACAAGGTAACGGATCAGCTCACGATCAAGCAGTAAGCATCACGGTCAGGCAGTCACAACGAATCACTCGCTCTATCGATAAGGAGAACTCCCATGGCAGGTAAAAACACAGCAGCATTCGGTATTTTCCCCTCTCACAGTGCAGCGGAGGCAGCGGTGGACCGCCTGCACGCCGCAGGCTTTTCCAACGATGACGTCTCCGTCCTCATGGCTGACAAGCAGGGCTCAAAGGACTTCGCGGCGGAGAAGAACACCAAGGCTCCCGAAGGCACCACGGCCGGCGTGCTTGGCGGCGGCGCCCTGGGCGGGACCCTGGGTCTTCTGGCTGGAATCGGAGCCCTCGCCATTCCCGGCGTCGGCCCGCTCATCGCCGCCGGTCCCATCATGGGAGCGCTGGCCGGTCTTGGAATTGGTGGCACCGTCGGTGGCCTGGTCGGCGCTCTCGTCGGCATGGGCATCCCGGAGTACGAAGCCAAGCGGTACGAAGGCCGGGTCAACGACGGCGGAATCCTCGTCTCTGTCCATTGCGACAGCTCCGAAGAGATTTCCCGCGCCAAGGACCTGCTCAAAGCCGCCGGCGGCGAGGATATCGCCTCTTCCGGGGAGAAGGCAGTCAGCAGCCACACCGACACTACGGGTGACACCATCGACTCCACCCACACCGTTCACACCACCTCAAACAGAACGTACTAGTTCTCCAGGCTCTTTTCTTCCCTGATGTTGGCAGCATCTTTGCGCGTCGACATTGCGACCATCCTGTGTAGGCGAACCATGCTCGCCCGCAACTGCGTGCGGCTGGTTTTTCTACCGAAACCAAAGCACTGGAGGTATTTACGTGTTTATCATCTGGTGGATCATCGTAGGTCTGATTGCAGGATTTCTTACCGGCAAGCTCATGAAAGGATCAGGCTTTGGCGCCATTGGCGATATCATCGTCGGTATCGTCGGCGCCGTGGTCGGCGGCTTTATCATGCAGCATCTGGGCTACGCCGGATCTGGCGGGCTGATCTATACCATCTTTGTTGCTGTAATCGGCGCCGTACTTCTGACGCTTCTCCTGCGGCTCGTCACCGGCAACCGTGCGCGCAACCTATAGCGTCGCTTTGGAACTTCCGTTCCCGTCCAACGTTGTGGGGTGGAGAGTTCGCTCTCCATCCCCTTCATTTTGTTGGGCCTGGTCTCATTGTTCCTGTTCATTCTGCATATCAACGCGTCGCATGAGACGTGCGATCCCGCTCCGATGAATCGCCGATGCGCTCAGCGAGCGTTTCGTCTTCCATCTGAAGGACGAAAGACGAGCATCCCTCGGCGCCGTGTCAATTCTCCCCCTCCACCAGCAGCTGCTCCAGCTTCCCACCCTTCATCGTATAGGTCGAAATCTTCACGCTCTTCCCGCGCGCGAAGCCCACGTTGAACATCCGCCCGGTCATCCCGCCGCGCAGCTCTTCTTCGGTTTCCTCAACCGTAGTCACCGGGCCCAGCGGCTTCAGGCTGGACGCAAAATCACCCAGCGTTTCCGCGGAGAAGTAGAAGTTCGCATCTTCCGTAAACATGCTGCGGTCGAGCTTCCCATCCTGCAGCCCGGCCATGATCGCCCTGAGCTGCGTCTCCTCGGGCTTTACGACTTTGACCGTCGTCGTCATGCCATGCTTCTCCAGCAGCAGCGGCGCGATCGCCCCGGCGATATCTTCCGCCGCGTCGCTCGCCTCCTGATTGGTCAGTACCGCGATCGCCAGCTTTTCATCCGGCAGCACGATGTTCTCCGACGTGTACCCGCCCACCTCGCCGGAGTGCTCCAGCACCTTGTGCCCATTCTCCAGCAGCACCTGCACGCCGAGGCCGTAGGTCGTCGGCTTACCGTCCTTCAGCTTCACCGCCGTCTCCAGCTCGTCGTAGCTCCTGGTCGCCAGCACGCTGCGGTTGATGATCGAGATATCCCACGCGAGCAGGTCCGCAACCGGCATCGCCAGGCTGCCATCGCCGAAGTACCAGCCCGGCGCTTCGAGGATCGCAGGCCGCAGCGGAGCCAGAGCCCGGCGCTCGTAGCCCTGCACCTGAAGCCGATCGCGCTCCGTATCCAGATTCAGGACATGCGTCAGCCCCGCCGGCTGCAGCACGCGCTTACGCAGGAAGTCGAAAAACGGTGTCCCGCTCGCCTTTTCGACGATCAGCGCCGCCAGCATGAAGTTCGTGTTGCTGTACTGCCACTGCGTCCCGGGCTCGAAGTCCAGCGGCTTGCCCGCCCACTCCATTACCACCTTCGCCGGATTGACCGGCTGCATCCATGCGGGGATGGTGTAGTCCTGCGGCGCGTAGTCCTCATACCCGGAGGTGTGCGAGAGGATCTCCCGCAGCGTGATCTCCTTCGCCCGCGTCAGCTGCGGAAACCAGCGGCTCACCGGGTCGTCCAGCGTCAGCTTGCCGTCCTGCTCCAGCAGCAGAATGCAGGCCGCCGTAAACTGTTTGGAAATCGACCCGACCGGATAGCTCGTGGCGGCCGTCAACTTCGCCGAAGACGTCTCGCCGGAGTGCATATAGAGCTGGGTAAATACAATTCGTCCATTCTGCACGATTCCGACCGATGCGCTCGGCACTCCGGTCTTCTGCACCACTTCCTGAACAGCCTTATCCACCTTCGCTCGCAGCTCCGCCGGCATCTGCTGCGCGGACAGGTTAGACCCCATCGCCAGCGCCAGGAAAATCGCCCAAAGTCTCATGCCAGCAAGTATAAGAGAGCCTCATGAAAATTCAGCCGCAGTTCTCCATCCGTCTCGCCACGCCCGGGGACATTCCGGCGCTCAATCGTCTGATCGAGCTCTCAGTGCGTGGACTGCAGACCCGCGACTACACCGCGGCGCAGATGGAAGGCGCGCTCGGCCACGCGCTCGGACTCGATACGCAGCTGATCGACGACCGTACCTATTTCGTTGCCGAGCCTTCAGAACATGCCGGAACGATCGCCGGCTGCGGCGGCTGGAGCTTTCGCGCAGCGCTCTTCGGCAGCGATCACGGTCCGCACCGGACGCACGGAGGAGGTGCGAACTCGACCCTAATTCTCGACCCTAATTATAGATGCGGCGAAAATTCGCGCCATCTTCGTTCATCCCGCGTTCGCGCGACATGGCCCTGGCAGCCAGATCCTCGCTGAGGCCGAAAGTGCCGCCATGGCGGTTGGCTTCAGTCGCTTGGAGATGGGATCGACGCTCACCGGCGTTCCTCTCTATGTCCTGAGGGGGTACATCGCGCGGGAGACAGTTGAAGTTCCGCTTCCGAATGGCGAGTATCTTTCCGTGGTTCGGATGTGGAAGTCCGTCTAAGCCAGCCCGTTTAAGCCAACCCCTCTCCCTCATTTTCTAGTTAGAACGGCAGGTTTCACCCTGCGGAAGCTACTGCGCGCTGTGATTTCCCGGCCGCCGGCAGTCTTCCATGGAGCAGGCAAGCGCGCCGGGGCACGTTTGTGGCCTCTTTTCTTTATCTGCCACACAGGTTGCAGGCGCGTAATTGCATCGCCTTCTTGTTACCTCAGTAACCAGATGAGTTAATTACATTCTTAGATTATTCATTTGGTTGGACTTACCCGCTCTTTCATCTTATGGTTGTCCTAGCTGATCTGTCCAGCGCGAACTCAGGAACTACAACCAAAGACGTACCAGAAAGGGTCCAATCCAATGAATCTCATCGTCCGCATCTTCGCTCTGTCCCTCGTCGCCACCGGTGCCGTCGCCTCCATGCACATCGCCAATGCCGCCCCCACGACCACCATCAGCGCCCGCGTCAGCGCGGTCCCGGTTCCCACGTGCGATCCGAGCGACCCCAACGCCTGCGGCATCACCGGGCAGAAAAACTAGGCACAATTCGCGCACCTTGAACTAAATAAAATTTTTTTCTTTACAAACCCCTTCCATGCGATATCATTCTCGCGTGGAGGGGTTTGCCCGTGTCCGGAAGCGTTCAAGGCATTATCGATTGGCTGGGCTACCTGGAAGTTGCCGGATGTGTGTGCGCATTGCTGGTGATGCTGACACGCCGCCAGATGAGGGACTTCAAAGCTTTGGCGCTTTTTCTCGCTGCACGCATCCTCACCTTCGCGATCTGCGTCCCCGTGCAGCATATGGCTGCTGCCCACCCACAGCATAAGCACCTCGCCTACACGATCTACTTCTTCTCTTATTGGACGCTTTACGCGATCGAGGCTATTCTCGGCTTCTTTATCATCTTCGGCATCTACAATCTGGCGATGGCTCCTCTTCCGGGGCTGCAGCGGCTGGGGATGCTGATGTTCCGCTGGGCGGGCGGCATCGCCCTGGTCATCGCCCTGACGACAGCGCTGGGTCCGCATACCACGTCGAACAAGTTCCTGCAGCTGGCCGTCTCGAAGTTGCAGTTGACCCAGAGCGTCCTTACGCTGTGCATGCTGCTGTTCGTCTGCCTGGCGATCCGGCCGATGGGCCTGACGTATCGCAGCAAGATCTTCGGCGTCTGCCTCGGCCTGGGTGTGCTGGCCACCTCCGATCTGGTGAGCGTCGCCTGGATGCAGCAAAATCACACCATGTTCTCGATCTACAGCGTCATCAGCGGTTTGGCGAGTTGCTCGACGCTGGCGATCTGGACGGGCTACTTCGCCGTCCCCGAGCCGAAGCGCCGCATGATCATTCTGCCGACCACCTCGCCGTTTCTGCGCTGGAATCAGATCTCGCTTGTGCTCGGCGATGAACCCGGCTTCGTGGCCGTGGGCGAGATCAGCCCCGACATGTTCGCGCCGGCCGAGGTCGAAGTCATGCGCCGCGCATCGGTCAAGATGCGGCTCACCGGCACCAGCTGAGTTACGCTTCAGCAAACGAGACGGCCACTCCAGGGCGGAGTGGCCGTTTCTCTTTAGTGCTCCAATTCAGGAGCCAATCCTTCGGAGCGGCTTCCCTGTAAATGCATTGCTACAAGCAAAAGCGGATCCCCGCAGAATGACAAACAGCTTGCGTCGTTTGTCATCCCGCGGGGATCCGCTTTATCGTGCTCAATAATGTCAGAAGTCTGCTCTAATCGCCTGCGCCCGCGAACGTCCAATGCCGTTCCGGACCGACATCCACATGCACGAACTGCGACACCGGATAATACCCAACGCCGCCGCCGTGCAGTGACATCGCGATGTCTCGCAGCTTAGCCGTCGCCACGCCCGGAACCCGAATGTCGATTGCCTTGGCTTGAGTGTGCTGGCTGTTCTTTGCCACGCCGGTCACCGCGGCGCGCCCGCGGAGATACTCGTTCGACCACGGCGTCCTGTACCCGCAGACAATGTCGATCACATCGTTCGACTTGCCCAGCTTCGCCATCACCGAGTGCAGCAGATCGAATTCCTTGACGTCATAGTGGCTGACGTCGTTGGTGCGATGGTCGCGCAGGAAGTAGTTCAGCTTGTCGATGGCGCCTGGAATGTAGCTGTTGCCCACTTTGTACACAATGTCGAGCTTTTCGCCTGTGTGCAGGTGGTGCAGGTGCAGCACAAACCGCTGGCCCGCGCCTGCCAGACCTTCGTCGCTGGCCCGCGACTGCCCACTCAGACCGAACACCAAAGCCGCCGCAGCCGTTGCTGCCGCACACTGTTTCCACCGCAAATTCCGCATCCACACTCCCCGGGGTCTTTGAGTCTCAGTGCAAATGGCGAAAGCAAATCCAGCTTGCCGAATCCCATTCGCGCATGACCAGTTTACTCCAGGCAGACGCTGAGACGACGCTACGGAATGTAATTGATTTGTCGCGGAATCAGAGCTGCAATACTCAGTGCGCGTCCGATTTGAAGATCTGCTCGGCCAGGAAGTTCTCAACCTTCGCCTGATCCCGCAGCATCTCGAAGTATGCGCCCTTCAGCAGTTGCGAACGCGTATCGTGCAGGCCTTGCCGGATGCGCTGCTGCACCTGCGGCTCCGACACATCGTGCTGTCCGGCCGGATCCTTCGCGATCAACTCGAAGATCGCGTAGCCACCCACCTTCTTCGGATCCTGCGAGTCTGGAAACGGAATGATATCGGTCACCTGCCCCGGCTTCAGCCTGGAGACGGCGTTGAAGACCGGAGGCGTCTGCTGCAGGTCCGATTCGGCGATCGAGCCCATATCGCCGCCCGAAGGCGAGGTCTGCGCGTTCTCCGAAAAGTTCATGGCCAGCGACCCAAAATCTTCACCGGATTCAGCACGATTGTGCAGCGCCTCAATCTTCTTCTTCGCCTCGATATCGCTCGTAGCCTTGCTACCCTGCAGGTTGCCGGGCTGCGTATTCGGCTGGGCGGTGACGACGATCTGCGCCAGGTGGTAGAGCGTCTTGATGTTGTTGAACTCCGACTTGTGCAGCGCGTAGTAGCTCGCAATGTCGGAATCCGACACCGTAATTTTGGTGTCGATCTCCTTGTGCAGCAGCTTGTTGACGGTAAGGGTGCGGCGGATGTCGCGCTTCACGTCCTCGACCGTGGTATGGCGCTCGGCCAGGCGCTGGTTGAACTGGTCCTCCGTCTGAAAGGGCGCCTTCATCTCCTTCAGCTTGGCGTCCACTTCTTCGGGGGTCGCGGTCAGGTTCATCCTGGCCGCGCGTTGCTGAATGATCTCTTCGGGAATCAATTGTTCGTCGAGCAGCCCCAACCGCAGCGCATCGGCCTGCTCGGACGAGGGCGCCTCCTGCTTGGCGTCGCCGAGTTGCGCTTCATACGCCCGGTCGAGCTCCGCGCGCAGGATTGGGTGGCCGTTCACGGTGGCGACCACGTCAGCCGGTTGCGTCGTTTTACAGCCGCCGAGCATGACACACAGCGTTCCGAGAGAAAGAGCAGTTACAGTGTTCCGCACAGATTGCAAACCTCAATACTCCCATTGTCCGACATTTTTGCGATTGCTGTCGTGTCGATTAGGCTCGCAGGCAGGGATTCAGCGAGATTTCAGCCGACTCTGACGGGTTCTGTCTTCGGCAACGAGTCTTGGTTGTTGGATTAGCGTGGGGCTTCAGCCCCACGGATAGGGCCAGGAGTGAGAACGGCTTCAGCCGCGGGTCTTCCAACCGGCGGCGTGACCCATGTGGAAAGACTCCATCTTGTCAGCGGCGTCGCAAATCCGGGGCTAAAGCCCATCTCATCGATCAACTGCATTCGTGGGGCTGAAGCCCCACGCTACTCCGGAAAGCTTAATTTGTATCGGTTGCGTTGCGCGAGATGATGAACGTGATCCGCAGCTGCAGGTTCTCGGGAACCCCTTCCGGCAGGGGCGGGAACTGCCCGATCGAGACGATGGAGCCCCACGCCGCCTTATCAATCGCCACATCGCCCGACCTGCCGTCCAGCGTCATTGGCTGCATCAGCGCACCGTTCTTCGCAATCGTGAACCTGATCAGCGTCTTGCCTTCCTTGCTGATCGGCGGGTAGCATTCCTCCGGAATCAGCGGATACCACGAGGCCTTCAGCATGAGCAGGAGCTTCTTGATGTAGGCGCGAAGGTCGACGCCCCCCGTGTCGGAGAGAATCTCATATCCCGCGCCTGCGGTCGCACCGCCCTTCGGCCCCACTCTGGTGCCGCTTCCGCCGCCGTCGAAGACGCGCCCGCCAGGACGCAGCCGCGAGCTGTCCTGCGTAGCTTTTTCCATGCTCTGCGCCAGATTGGACTGCGGCGCCGGCGCGCTCGGAGCCATTGGCGCATCCGGCATCGCCTGTGGCGCGGGCCTTGGCGCCGGCTGCGGCATCGGGGCAGACGGCAGGTTCTGCGCCGGCGCGGGCGGAGTAGGAGCAGGCGCTGGGGCGGGTGGTTGTGAGGGAGCAGGTGCGGGAGGCGGCGGCGCTGCCCTGGCTATCTCCTGCGCGCGCTGGATCGTCTTCAACTGATCGACGGTGCGGCGATCCAGTTTAGGCACGACCTTCGGAATCTTCGGCTTCGCCAGCTCTCTGGCGAGATCCTGGTTCAGCGCCATTTCCGTCAGCCGCTGCTTCTCTTTTAGTTGTGCCGCCGAGTCAACAATGCGGGAGGTGTGAAACACGTACTTCGGCCCATAGACGATGAACCACGCGATGATCAGGTAGACGATCACCGAAATGTAAATCGACTCGCGAAAGCGCGACTTGGCCTGATCGCCTTCGAGCGAATCCAGCAGCTGCACTAATTCCGTATGGTCCAGCTCGCCGAAACGCCGCGTCTGCACCTTGATCGGCTGTTGAGCCGAAGGTGGCGGAGGCGCTGCGGGAGCCGGGTTGGGCGGTGTTTCGGTCGCGGGCATCGAGTCTTATGTCTGACGTACCTTATGCGGGTTTGGTTCTACCGCGATCCCATATCTTCCGATTCCCGAGCAGGTCTGCGCTGCAACAAGTGTAGTTGAATCCTCCGCGGCCCGCTCGCCTGTAAACCAAAACCCACTAGACTAAGTATGTGACAAATGCATTCTCCCCCGGCGTGCGCGCCGTCATCCTCACCATCAGCGATCGCTGCTCCGCCGGTACTCAGGTCGATCGCTCCGGCCCCGCGGTGTGCCGGATGCTCGAAGCCGCCGGCCTGGTTGAGCCGACATCCGCCGTACTGCCGGACGACGTCGGCGAGATCGCGCACGCGCTGCGCCACCACTCGGCCGAGGCGGACCTGATCCTGACCACCGGCGGCACCGGACTCGCTCTGCGCGATGTCACCCCGGAAGCCACGCGCATGGTGTGCGACCGCCTGGTCGAGGGCCTCAGCGAGACCATGCGCTCCGCCGGCCTGAAGCAGACCCCCCTCGCCGTGCTGAGCCGCGGTGTCTGCGGCTGCATCGGCGACACGCTGGTGGTCAACCTGCCCGGCAGCCCCGCCGGTGCGGAGACGTCGCTGGGCGCGATCATGCATCTGCTGCCGCATGCGCTCGACCTGCTGGCCGGCCGGACTGCCCACGCCGGAGACCCCGCATGAGTGAGTTCGCTCTGCTGCTCGCGGGCATTCCGTGGAAGAAGTGGATGAACGTATCGACGCTGTGGCTACTGGCGCTGCTGAAGCCGCTGGGCATCTGGGGCATCCTGTGCCTGACGCTGGTCGACTCCGCCGCGATCCCGCTGCCGTTCCTCGACCCGCTGATCGTCAGCTACGGAGTAGCCGCGCCCACGCGGATGCTGCTCTACTGCCTGATGGGCGCGGTTGGATCGGCGATGGGGTCGATGCTGCCCTACTACCTGGGGCGCGCGGGCGGCGAGCTGTTTCTGCTGAAACGCATCAACCGCGAGCGCTACGAAAAGCTTCGCGACCGGTTCGAGAAGCAGGAGTTCCTCGCGATTATGCTGCCGGCGATGTGCCCTCCGCCGATGCCGGTAAAGGTCTTCGAGCTGGCGGCCGGCGTGTTCGAGATGCGCCCATTTTCCTACTTCCTGGCGATTGCGTCGGGCAAGTTCCTGCGCTTTGCCATCGAGTCCACGCTGGTGATCCTGTACGGTCCGCAGATTCTTTCGTCGTCGCTGCACATGGTGCGGCGCCACTCGAATGTCATGCTGGGCATCGTGGTAGCGCTGGGGATGGTGCTCGCGGTCTATGTGCTGCGCAAGATCTTCGACCGCCGCAAAGGGGTCGCGCTGCCGGTGGAAGAGACGCCGCTCGAGCACCCATAAAGCAAGACGTAACGGGGATAGGACGGATAAGAACGGGATAAGAGTGGAACCTCAAGTTCCACTTTTATCCCATTTCCTTTGTATCACCGTTACGCCTTGCTTTTCGAACTACTTCTGCGTCCGCTGCCCCATCCTCATCTCCACGACGCGATCTGCTTCGGGCGCGGCCATATCCAGCAGCACCGACCCGGCGATCGGCGGCGCATTGCGTCCGTGCATGAACATGGCGTCGTACATGAAGCGCGCGTCGGCGAAGGTGACCTGCACCAGAGGATGGTGCGGGTTATCCGTATCCACCTCCTCCGAGATCACCGGGTACATAGACCAGTCCAGAAATATCTGTCCAAGGTAGGTTCGCTTCGCCGCCAGGATCGGCAGCGAAACCGGCGGCTTGTAGAGCCTGTCCGCGGGCGTTCCCGGCTGCACGATCGACTCCCGTGTATCGACGGTTGCAAGCTGGTAAAAGCTATCCGTGTCCGCGATCGTCGACCAGACAAACGGGTTCCCCGGATGCGGACTCGCAAATACCCGCGCGCTCGGCACGTCCACTGTCT
>CAXTMK010000115.1:0-5437 GCA_964245315.1 uncultured Acidobacteriaceae bacterium
AGGGGACACTTCTATCGAGGACAACAGGGGACACTTCTAATGTGCTTCAACACAACTTTGATGGGTGGATGCACGCTCGCAGCATGGGTTTATCGAAAGATAACCGGGTGTTGTGCATAGCGTGGGAGTGGAAATGCGGGGCTACGGCCCGGTGAGTTCCACGGTGCCGATCTTGCCACTCACAGCGTCGCGAACCACGAAGCGCAGGCGCGTGGTGTTGGGGGGAGCGGCGTAGGTGACAGCGAACGCGGCTTGTTTGTCCGGGTTCGCGGCGGGATCGCCAGTGGTGCGGGCTACAAGTTCGGTACCGTAGTGGCCGAGATTCTTGTCCTTTTTGTCGAACGCCACCACCACCACGGAAATCTCGGCCTGGTGGAGGCCGCCCGGCTGTTCGCCCCAGATGAGGTTCTTGAGCGGAATCCTCAGCTTGAAGGCGTCAGGAGCGGTCTTCTCCGCCGTCACGGTGACGCCGGAGAAGGGCATGGTGCTCATGGCGGCGGTGGTCATGTCCATGTTCAGCTGCGCCTTCACCTCGGCGGGCTTCTCGTTGGGAGTTTCGAAAGGATTGTCGCTGTCGGAGACGCGCGGATAATAGCCGTCGCGAGTAACGACAGTCAGATTCGGATCCCTGGCGACGATTCGGATGACGCGATATTTGTAGACATCGTTAGTCTTGTTGGTCGGGCTGTAGGAGAGTGTGTAGTAGTTCGCGCCCTGCGAAATACTGGTCGCGACTTCCTTGTCGATATCGTTGCGCGAGAACAGCGCGGTGCCACCGGTCGCGGGCGCGAGGGTGGAGAACTTCACCTGGTCGTTGAAGGGCTGGCCGTCGGCGTTATCTTCGGCGGCCTGCAGATCGTCGGGCGTCTCCATCGCGTTGACGGTGGAAGTGTTGACGGTCGGGTCGATGGTGAAGAGCGTGACGTGCGATTCGAGCAGTGTCTGGGTGAGTCGCTTCATGGCGCTTTGAACCTGGTCCGCGACCGCGGCCGAGAGTTGCAGCACGTCCAGATTGGGGAAGCCGAGGCCGACCCAGATTACGGTCTTGCGGCCCGGCGTTCCGCTGGATGCCTTGGCGATCTGGTAGAGCGAGCCGAGCGACATGCTCATGCGTTCGGCCGCGCCGCCGGAGTTGGCTCCGCTCTTCATCATCTTCCAGGGGATTTCGGGCATGTGTTTCTTCAGCGCGGCGCGCAGAGCCTCGCGATCCTGGGTGTAGTCGTGGATGACCTCGAACTTGCTGTTGGTGGCAACCAGCAGCGTGGTCGGCTGCGGCATGATGGGCGGCTGCGCGTTCAGGTAGCGCTCGATGCAGTAGCGCGCGTAGGCCTCGTCGGTGAAGGCGGTGTTGAGTTCGTCGAGCACCAGGATGGTGACGGGCGCGTTGCCGATTTTGGGCAGGTCGGCGGCCGAGTTCACGATCGCCTTGTCGGACTTCGGCATGACGTGCGCCGAGGGCGGCTCAAACGAACGTGTCACCTGCGGGACTTTGTCCTCGAAGATGGTGAAGTCATCTCTGGTCAGATTGTTGACCGGATTGCCCTTCTTGTCGGTCACCGACATATCGAGCAGAACGATGCGGGTAGAGAGCCGGAGCGGCTGCATGCCGGTGGCATCCTGCGCGGTGGCTGGCGCGGGCTGCTGGGCGCGCGCGGCCTGTACGGCCGGGAAGCCGAGGGCGCACGATAGAAGAACGCCAGTCGCCAGTGCATTGCCGAAGCGAAGAGCCATCGCGCGAAACCCCGTTTGTACCATGTCCGTTGGTGACGTTGCTGCCGGAGAAAGAGTTGCGGCTTTCTCCGGCAGGTCGCCTGAATCGCATTAGTGCTGCAGGACGACTTGAACCGTAATGCTGTGGTTGATGTTTCCCGATCCGGCTCCGTTGATGGTGACGGTGTAGGTGCCGGAGGGGGTGGCAAGCGGAGCGTGGCTGCCGCAGGCGGTCAGGCCCGAAAGCATCAGCCCGAGCGCGCAGACCAGAGCGACAGTCAACGCACGGGTTGAGAGCAGCAGCTTGCGGCGGCGGCGCAGGCCGGTCACTCCCAGCAGCAGGAAGAGCGCGCCGCCCGGCAGCAGGGCAAACCGGACGGTCGAGGATTCGAACGGCGTCTGGTTCTGCGCGAATCCAGCTTCCGTGACGATGTTGACGGTCGAGGTGATCGCGCTGCCGGTGCCGTCGCACTGGATGATGCTGGGGGCGAAGGCACAGGTGGCGTAGATGGGCAGACCGGTGCAGGAGACGCCGACCGCTCCGGCGTAGGCTCCGCCGGTCGCGTTGGGGGTCGGGGTTGCGGTTAGGGTGATAGTGCCGGTGGTACCGATGGTAACGGTCAGCGGAGTTGGAGCGGCGGATAGGGAGTAGTTGCCGGGATAGAGGACCGTAACCACCTGCACGGGCGAGATGGAGGTGGCATAGGTGTTATCTCCGGCGTAATCGGCGGTGATGTTATGGGTTCCAACGGCCAGGGCGGTGGTGGTGAAGGTGGCTCCTCCGGTGGCGGAGACGGGAATTATGCCGAGCTGCGTCGTGCCGTCGAAGAAGTAGATCGAGCCCGTCGGAGCCGCGCCGCCGGCCAAGCCTGTTACCCTGGCGGTAAGGACCAGGGGCGCGGTGGTGAGGGTAGTCTGGTTCTGAACCAGGGTGGTGGTGCTGACCGTCAGCGCGGACGACGAGGCTGTGGCGCCGGCGGCGCTGAACATCAGCGTTCCGGTCGACGGCGCGCAGGAAGCGTTGCCGGAATACGTGACGAGCGCATTGTGGAAGCCGGGGCTTACTCCCGCGGCGATGGTGAAGGCCACGCTTGCCGCCGCGGTCTGCACGCCCACGTAGTTCCCGTCGACCTGTAGCGTGATGGTGCCGGTGCAGCCGCTCCCGGTCAGTGTCGAGGTCAGCGTGATGGACTTGTACGGTGTGCCGGAGCCGCTCGCGGGATTGGTGACGGCGACGGCGATTGTGGTTGACGTGGTAGCGGAGGTGCCGGTCCCGGTGCCGGTCAGCGTAAGCAGCGGGGTGGAAGCCGAGTTCGAGAGCGGAGCGTACACCGCCGAGCGAGCCCCGATTTGAATCGGCGTGAAGGTGAACCCGAGCGTGCACGAGTAACCGGCGACGAAGCTGGTCGCCGACGTGCCGCACGAGAAGCTGCCGGTGTTGGCGGAGACAAAGTCGGCGGAGTCGAGATAGAAGACGCCGCTGGGCGCGGTGAAGGTAGCTGGCGCGTTGCCGCTGTTGGAGAGGGTGATGGTCGACGAGGCGCTGGTCGAACCGACGGCGGTGCTGGCCAGGGCAAGTGTCGCGGTAGCGCGGCTCAGCTCGATGAGGTTGGCCCCATAGCCGGTGTAGAGGTTGCCCCTGGGATCGACGTAGAGGCCCTGCGGCCCGCTTGCGTGAGCGACCGGGGTATAGAAGGTGCCGGTGCCGGGGGAGATGCGCACGACGTCACTGCCGGCTGTGCTGACGCCGACGCAGGTAGCGGCGGCTGTGGCGGTAGCGGCGGTCGGCGCCGCGCTTTCGGTGACGTAGACGGATCCTCCGGCATCCATGGACATCGCATAAGGCGCGCACAGGATGGGGCCGAGCTGGGTCTGCGCCGCGCCGGATGCAGGCAGATACTGGACGCTTGTGGCTGTACTGTCGACGACCGCGAGATTGCCCTGCCAGTCGATGGCGGCGTCATAGGCGCTCTTCAGGGTGAGGGGTGGGACGTACTGTCCGGCGGTTCCCTGGCCGATGGGCGAGACCAGCACGCGGATGTTGGTGGAGTCGGCGACGTAGACATTGCCGAAGCCGTCGAAGCCCATGCCGCGGGAGCCGGCAAACCCGGTCGCCACGACGTAAGCGTCGTTTCCGTTGATCTGGCCGTTCTCATTGGGCAGCAGCAGCACGTTGGTGGTGTTGTCGACCAGCAGATTTCCGGCGCCGTCCAGGGCGATGGAGGAGCAGCCGGTACCTGCATAGAGCACCTGCCCCGTAGTTCCGGCAGCGTTCACCTCAAAGATCCGAGAGTTTACCGTATCGCAGGCGTAGACGTTGCCGGCAACGTCGGTTGCGAGGCCGCGGAGCTCATTGCCGGGGGCGGTTCCTCCCAGGACAGTAGACGCAACGGTCACCTGGGCGGGCGTCGGGTCCAGGTCGAAGTCGAGCTGTGAAGCATAGCCCACGCCGCCGAGATACGTGGTCAGCAGCGGCTGCCCGGCCGAGGTGGTGAAGGTGACCGCGCCCGGCCGCACACCCGCCAAGGTCGGCGAGAAGGTGACGTTGACCGTGCAGGTTGCACCCGCGGCGTAGGCGGTATTGGCGGCGCAGGTGGAACCCGGCGCCATCTGATACTCGCCGCCCGTGACGCCGGAGCTAAGGACGTTGATGGCCGCCGGGGTAATGGCATTCTGGATCGTAAAGGTGAGGGTGTAGACGGGCGAGGTGACGCCCGGTGCAATCACACCCATCGACGCAGCGCCGGACTGCCACTTATAGATGCTGGCGCCCTGGTCGATGAAGAGAGCCAGATGGCGATCGACCGCGAGCTGGCCGGGTGCGGTGACGGTGGGGATCAGCGTCGACTGACCGCCGGTGGAGGGCAGGCCGCCGACCAGAGGGATCTTGACGACGCGGTTATTGCCTGTGTCCGAAATGTATATGTTGCCGATCTGATCGACCGCAACACCGGTGGGATTGAGGAAGCCGGTGCCGATGTTCGCGACGGTGCCGGTCGGACCGGCGTAGACGACGTGGTTGCTGGAGCCGTCGGCCACATAGACGTCGCCAAGGTAGTCGACTGCGACCTGTCGTGGATTGCTGACCTGCGTGCTGTTCAGGAGCACGGTCTGGCCGGTGGCGCCGATCTTGACGACCTGCTTGTTGGTGGCGTCCGCGGCATAGACGTTGCCGCTGGCGTCGACCGCGACGCCGACGATGGTCCCAAGGCCGGTGCCCAGCTGTTTGGCGGATCCCGGAACCAGAACGCCGTTCGTAGAAGGAATCTCAGTGACGTGGCCCGGCGTGCCGTTGGCAATGTAGAGATTGCCCGAGCCGTCTACCGCGACGCCCGCCGACGCGGCGATGCCGGTGGTGACGACGGACTGGGCTCCCGCGCCGCCGGCGACGAGATCGATCTGGCCCTTCACGCTGTCGTCGATGTACAGGTTGCCGGAGATGTCCACTGCGACGCCCGACGCGCTGCTGAGGCCGGTGCCGAGCGTGGCGGTTGCTACCACGCCCCCACCGCCGGCATTGGTGACGTACACGACCGCCGGGGTCGTGGTGGAACTGCCGGTGAAGACCGCGCTTCCGGAGTAGACCGCGCTGAAGGAGCTCGAACTGGCGGTCAGCGCCGGAGTGACGATGGATGCCACGCCCGAGGCGGAGACAGTCGCGGCGCCCAGCGAATTATTACCGGAGTAGAACGTGATGGTTCCGGCGTAGTTGGCGGAGATGGGCGCG
>CAXTMK010000115.1:5447-15296 GCA_964245315.1 uncultured Acidobacteriaceae bacterium
GGCGCGGAGAGGACCGCGGAGAGCGTCGACGTGGTGCCGGAGAGGACGACCGACGGGGCGGCGGAGATGCTGAGCGTGCTCGTGGCCAGGGTGATGACGACGACCATCGGCTTCGACACGCTGGCCGCGTCGTTCGCATCGCCCAGGTAGGAGGCGGTGATGCTGTCGGAGCCGGCCGGCAGC
This sequence comes from uncultured Acidobacteriaceae bacterium, assembly GCA_964245315.1. GTDB lineage: Bacteria > Acidobacteriota > Terriglobia > Terriglobales > Acidobacteriaceae > Edaphobacter. The sequence goes on from CAXTMK010000115.1 coordinate 5,631, forward strand.
AGCGTGGTGACGAGTGTTGCGACCCCGCTCGAGAGCGTTGCCGAGCCTACCACGGACTGGCCCACGAGGAACTGTACCGTTCCGCCCGGAACCGACGTAGTGGAGCTTACCGTCGCGGTCAGCGTAACCGACTGGCTGGCGACGGCGGCCGTCGTGCTGGTGGAAAACGTGGTCGCGGTAACAGCCTTGATAACGGTGAAGGTATAGGTGGTGGAGGCGCTGGAGGCGTAGGTCGAGTCACCCGAGTAGTAGACGGTGAGGACGTGCATTCCGGCGGAGATGTTCGTCAGGTTGAGTGCCGCCTTCGAGCCGGCGAGCGTGACCCCGGTCGGCGTGCCGTCGAGCGAGAAGCTGGCCGTGCCGGTCGGAGTTCCGGTTCCGCTTGTCGGGGCGACCACCACGGACGCGGAGATCGCCTGGCCGTAGGTGTAGCCGCCCGCGGGTTGCACCGGAGTGACGGTGAGGGTTGTCGTGGTCGCGGCGTAGTTGCCCACGACGACGCTGACCGAGGAAGACTTGGAGCCGGCGTACACGCCGTCGCCGGAGTAGGTCGCGACGATGGTGTGGGTGCCCAGCGCGAGCGTGGTGGTAGAAACACTCGCGACGCCGGAGCCGTTGACGGTTCCCGTTCCGACGCTCGTGTTGTTGGAGGTGTCGGTGAAGACGACTGACCCGGTCGGCACCGCAAGCCCCGTTCCCGTGGGGATGGTCGCCGTAAAGATCGCGGCCTGCCTTACGCCGACTTCATTGCCCGAGGAGACGAGATTGACGGTCGAGGTCGCGAGCACCACCGTGATCGAGGACGTGACGGCGGACGTGACCGGCGTATTGTTCCTGTCGCCCGCGTAGGTGATCCCCAGGGTATGGGCGCCCAGCGCGAGTCCGGCCGGAATGCTGAAGGTGGATGTGCCTGCGGAGCCTAGTTCAGACGAGCCAAGTGGCTTTGAGTCGACGTAGAAGGTCACGTTGCCGGTCGGCGTCGATGTGCCGGACGACTTCGCCGTTGCGGTCAGGGTCAGAGCCTGGCCGGGCGAAGGCGAGCCGGTGGGCGTGGTCAGCGCGACTGACAATGCCGCGGTATTGGCGGCGGTTCCGGTGGCAGTTCCGGTCAGGTTGATGAACGTATTCGAAACCGCGTTCGAACTCAACTCGATGGTCGCGGTGCGCGTTCCGCTGGAGGTCGGCGTGAATCCAAAGGCGAGATTGCAGGTAAAGCCCTGCACCAGCGGGATGGAGAAGTTGCAACCGTTGCCCGCGGCCGGCACCTTGAACGGGAAATCGTCGGTGTCGTACAGGCCGATGGTGCCACCGTTGGTGTACACCGGCGGCAGGTTGCCGGAGTTGCTCAGGTACGGGCTGTACGTGGTCGCGTTGGTCGCGCCGATGGCGGTCGATGCGGCAAACGTGATTGGCGTGGTATTGCGGATGAGGATCGAAAAGGTGCCGACTACGTTGCCAGAGTCCTGCGTGGTGTACAGATTGGCGTTGCCATCGACATAGAGGTCAAAGTCCTTTACGTTGCCGACGGTGGAGAGGATCTGGTCGGCTCCGACCATGGTGCCGTTCTCGTTGGGGATGCGGCCCAGGATAGCTGCGCCCGAGGCGGTCTCCCAGACGCTGCCTGAAGGATCGAACGCCACGCCCCAGGCAGACGTGTAGCCGCTGCCGGTCTCGTAGGGCGTTGCGCCGGAGATCGGCACGTAGAGCATTTTGCCTGTGGAGCTGTCGCTGTAGGCCAGGTTGCCGTAAAGGTCGACGGTGGTGCCGAGGCACTCTGTGGCATATTTGGCGTAGGGAAGCGAGGTGGGCGCGGCTGCGCCGGGCGAGTACTCCCAGTAGGTGTTGGAGTTGGCGTCGCACCAGAAGACGTTGCCGGCGACGTCGGCGCGGCCGGTGCGGGCGCGGCTGTAGCCGGTGCCGATGACGACGGCGTCGGTGTTGTTCAGCGTGCCGTTCTCGTTCGGCACCAGGGTGACGTTGGCTCCGCCGCTGAAGACGATCAGGTCGCCGGCGCCGTTGATGCTGACGCCATTAGTGCCGAGGCTGGATACCACGAAGGCGGTGCCGACCGCGACACCCGGCTCGGTGGCGCTGAGGTTGTCACCGGCCGCCGGCACGTTGGCCTGAAACTGCGTGTTGCTGAGGCCGCTCGACAGCACGGTGATGATCTGGGAGTTCAAGAACGTGCTCTTTGGGAAGCCCGACAGCGTAAGCACCTGGCCGGAAGTGAAGGCATTGGTGCCGTAGAAAGTCGCGACACCGGACGCACTCACCGAGTAGCCATTGATGACCGACGCGGGCAGTTCGGTCACGCGCGAGGGCGCGGTAGAGTAGCCATCCTCCGCGAGAAATATGTTGCCGCCGGCATCGACGGCGAGGCCGCGTGGCGTTGTGATGCTGGTGAAGGTTCCACCGCCGGTGATGCCCGTCGGATCGACGCTGACGAGCGTTCCGGGATCGGAAGTGAGCAGTGCGCCCAGGCCGCCGCCGCCAAGGTAGACGCGCGCCAGAACCTGATTGTTCGACGCGTACATTACGATAGCGCCATAACGTGGGCCGACCGTCGCCGGTGTGAATGTGACGTTCACGGTGCAGGTGCTGCCCGCGCCGTACGATCCTCCGGCGACGCAGGTGTCGCCGCCTGCGTCCTTGTAGTCCAGCCCCACGATGCCGGTCGTAACGACCTTGATGGTGGCGGGCGAAACCGCGGCGGTGAAGGTGAGCGTGATGGGGAACGTCTGGCTGGTGGTGCCGACGGGGATGAGGCCGTAGTAGATACTGGTGCCGCCGGTGTAGCGCAGGATGGATGTGCCGGAGGCGATGTACACGCCGCCGCGGGTATCGGTGGCGATGGCGCCGGGCGCACTGATGCCCGAGGTAAGCGTGGTTTGCGCGCTGCCCACGGGGATCTCGACTACGCGTCCATTGCCGGAGTCGGCGATGTACAGATTGTTCGATGGATCGACGGCCACGCCTACGGGTGCATTCAAGCCGGTGCCCACTGGTGTCGCAGCGCCGCCCGCGGGGAGTTCCACGACGGTGTTGGCTCCGGCATCCGCGACGTACACATCGCCCAGACGATCGACCGCGACCTGTCTGGGAGCGGTAAGACCGGACAGGATCACGGTCTGGGTCGTGCCAATGATCTTGACCACCTGCTTGTTGGTGGAGTCGACGGCATAGACGTTGCCGGAGAGATCGACGGCGACGCCGGTGATGGTGCCCAGATTTTTGCCGAGCAGAGTCGGCGAGTTCGGATTGAGGGCGCCGTTCTGGTAGGGAATCTCGATGACCTGATTGGAGGTGCCGTTGGCGACGTAGACGTTGCGGCTGGCATCGATGGCAACCTGCTGCGGCGCGGAGAGGCCGGTCAGCACGGACTGCGGAGCGGCGTTCGAGCCCTGCAGCGAAAGCAACGCGTTGTTGGCTCCGTCGGCCGCGTAGAGATTTCCCAACTGGTCGATGGCAAGGCCTGTGGCGCTGCCAAGGGTATTCGTAATGACGGTTCTCGACGCTGCGACAACCTGCGCGGAGGCGGAGCACCCACCCGAGAACAGGGCTCCTGCGAACAAGGCCATTCCGAACATTGCGAATCTGCTATTTCGTGTCTGCTTCACCAGCTTCTCCATTTCAAAAACAAGGACCAAATTGCATTTGCCGAATTGCGATTGAAGGACTACTTGCGATCGATTCCTTCAGTGTGTCCTGCGCTTGAAGGACTAAAAATTGATACGCGCTCCGGCCGACAGATTTCGCGGACGGCCCGCCGATCCGATGCCAAGATAAGCGCCATAGAGCGGCGCATTCGCGGAACCGCCGGCCCCGCCCACCGTGGTCGTGTTGACGTTCAGGTAGGGGACGCTGAAGTTGGGATGATTGGCGACGTTGAACCCGTCGAAGTTGAGGGTGAGCCGAGCGCGCTCGGTCAGCTCGAAGGTCTTGCGCAGGGAGATGTCCAGGTTGATCAGACGCGGCCCGATGACGTTGCCGACCGGTGCATCGCCGACGCCGGTGGTGTAGTTGCCGCCGCACGGCACGCCATCCGTTGCCGGACGAAGCGTGCTGCCCGGTGCGTAAACGGTGGGAGACGTGAAGTTCGCCATGCCGGCGCCGGAGACACCGTATTGGTATGGCACGGTGGGGGAACTTGGATTGGTGGTATAGAACCACCTATAGGGCGAGTGTCCGTACTTCACCGCATAGCCGCAGTAGTTGGCGCGGCTGGCGACGCCGGCCTCGTCCGTCCCGCTGACGGTGTTGTAAGTGCCGCCCTGGTAGCGGAAGTTGCCGGAGACGAACCACGACGCAAACGCCTCGCGGATGAAGATGTTATGCCGCTGAAGCGGGCCCGCCTGCACGATGTAGGTGGAGGTGACCACGTTCCTTCTGTCGAAGCTGGTTGAGCCGTAGTTGTATTTCTTCGAGTAGAGCAGAATGTGGTCGACGTCGCCGTCGGCGCTGCCGGTGGAGAGGTTCTTGGCGAAGGTGTAGGTCAGGGTGAAGCGGCCCTTGCCGATACGGCGGTTGATGTTGGCCTGCAGGGCGTTGTAGTTGTAGTCCACGTCGGAGCGCCATTGGTAGATCGCGTCGTACCCGGCGTAGCCGCCGTAGCCGTTGCTGGAGACGGGGGCAAGCTGGTTGCAGACCGAGGAGTTTTTCAGATTCACCGTCACGGGACCACCGGTGGTGGAGGAGACGCCCTGCGCGCTGACCGGCAGCGTGGCCGAGTTAAACTGGCGCATGTAGTCCAGCACCGGGCTGTTGGCGCCCGCCTGGCCAAACGCTTCGATCACGCAGTCCTCGACCGAGGGATCGACGCCGTTGATATCGGGATGGCGCAGCAGGTGCCTGCCTTCCGCGCCGACGTAGTTGATCTGCATGAACATCGCCGCGCCCAGCTGCTGCTGGATGCCGAAGTTGTACTGGTACACATAGGTGCGCTGAAAGTTGGGATCGAGCGTGTACATGGCGCCGAAGGGGTAGATCGCGCCTGTAGCGGCGGCGGCCGAGATGGTATCCATGTTGCCGTTCTGGATGTTGATGGTGGGAACGTAAGGCGGCAAAATCAGGGTCGAGAAAGCGGCGTTCGCCTGTGGGGTGTCGTAGAACAGGCCGACGCCGGCGCGGATGGCGGTCTGGCCGTTGCCGAACAGATCGTACGCGAATCCAAGACGCGGCTGAAAGACATTCTGGCCCTGATAGAAGCCGCGCGAGCCGCTGGTGGGCACGGAAAGAACTCCCGGCAGGGTCGCGGTGGGGACGCGCAAGGTCTGGTTGGCAGGAACGCCGCTGCCCGCGCGGCGCAGGCCGTTATTAACGTTCGTGCCCATGGGCGCGGTTACCTTGCCGGTGGTATCGACCGAAACCGCCTGCGCCGGGTTGTAGAGGTTGGGATAGAAGTCGGAGAGATTGTCCTGCACCGCGACCCACGGAGTCTCGCGCTCGTAACGCACGCCGAAGTTAATGGAGAGCTTGGCCGCGGCGCGCCAGATATCGTCGAAGTAGACCGCGCCCTGGGTCAGGCGGAACTGGCCGAAGGTGTCGGTCGGGGATTCGGTGTAGGTCTGGAAGTTGCCGACCAGCGCATCGCCGGGCCCGGAGCCCGTGGTTCCGCTGCTCAGGGTCGGAGTGAAGGAGGCGCCGCCGAGGAAGTTCGCCTTGCCGTTCTGGTCGGCGCGGTTGCGGCCGAGCAGCGCGCCGACCTTGATGGTCTGGCGAGCGATTACATAGGTGTAGATATCCTGCAGCTGGAAGTAGCTGGGGTGGTAACGATTCAGGTAGCTGTCGGAATCGAGCGCGGCATACCCGTAGATGTTGATGCTGGGGATGCCGATCTTGGCTGGGTTCACATAGTACGGACCATAGTTGTAGCCGTAGCTGCTGCGCAGCCACGAAGTCCCGTAGGGGGACTGATTAATCGAAGAAAAGAGCGCGCCGAAGCTGATCTCGTTGATGGCGCGGGGCGAGACCACCAGCGTGTGCGAAACCAGGACGTTGTTAGCCGGCGCCTCGTCGTGATACGGCGTCACCGGCGTAGCGCCGTCGCCGATAGGGTTATTGGTCGTGTGCGTGTCGGCGAACCATCGCCCATAGGCGGTCTGCCGCTTGTTGATGGTCCAGTCCAGACGCGCCGTGTACTGGTGATTGCGGTAGGGGTACGGAAGCTCGAAGTTGGTGTTGCCGTTACAGCCGGCAATAGCGGTGGTGCAGCTGGCGCCGGTGGCGTTATCGTAGCTGATGCTCTGCGAGATGACGTAGTTCAGTTCATTCTGCAGCGCGTGTCCGAAGGGCCCGATGCACTTCGAGATCAGGGTTCCTACAGGCGCGCCGGGTACCAGGTTGCCGCTTGCGTTCAGATGCGACGGGCAGGTGGGATTGCTGTAGGCCACGCTGTTCGTGAAGTTGCCCTGCACGATCGCCTCGACCGGAATGGTCTGCAGCGAGGGCGCGCTGGTCTGTGCGATCAGCTTCCACTCCGTGCCGACAAAGAAGAACAGCTTATCGTGCAGGATGGGACCGCCCACGGCGGCGCCGAAGTCGTTATAGCGCAGGTGGTTGTGCACGGCGGTGTGCGGCCCCTGCTGGTTGCCGGTGTAGGAGAAGAAGTTGGCCGCGTCGAAGTAGTTGTTGCGGATGTACTCGAAGACCGAGCCGTGAATGGTGTTCGCGCCCGAACGCGTGACGACGTTGACCGTGGGCCCGGCGGATGAACCGTACTGCGCCGAAAACGACGAGGTCTGCACCTTAACGTGCTCGATGAAGTCGATGCCGACATTGTTGAACTGGGTCGCGTTGGAGCCGATGTCTTTGTTGATGAAGCCGTCGATGTAGAGTCCGTTGGCGGTGGCGCGGGCGCCATTCAGGTTGATGCCCGTGGTGCTCATGCTGGTGGTCTCGGCGATGGCGTCGCCCAGGCCGGCCTGAACGGATCCCGGCAGCGTGCCCAGCAGGTCGAGGTAGTTACGCCCGTTCAGCGCGAGATCGCGTACGGTATCGCCATCGATGACGTGCGAGACTTCGCCGGTCTGCGTATTCACCGTGTCGACGTTCGCGGTCGTAACGGTGATGTCCTGGGTGTCGCCCGGCTTCATGGTGAAGGCCTGGGTCACGGCGGAGCCGTCATCCACCTCGATGCCGTCATGGGTCTCGGTGTTGAAGCCGTCGAGCGAGGCGCTGACGTTGTACACGCCGGCGCGCAGGCTGGGGAAGGTGTAGACGCCGGTCTTGTCGGTGGTCGCGGTGGTCTTGTCGCCGGTGTCGGCGCGGGTGGCAACCACGGTAACGCCCGGAATGATGGCTCCGCTGGCGTCCTTGATGGCTCCGCTGATGCGCCCCGTATCGGACTGTGCCCACGCGCGGGTTCCTGCCAGGCCGAGCACGACGACGGCCAGAACGAGCAGTTGAGAAACCAGGCTTCCGAACGCTTTGTTGAATCTCCGATTGACCACAAACCACTCCCTTGTCCGCTGGCTGAAAACAAATCGACCCGGGCGCGAGCAGCGAGCGAAATCTTACGCTCGCAAAGGCCTGGCCGACCGAAAAAGATGTATTTGGCGATGCACCGGAACAGTAAGAGATTCAACTATCCAATGTCAACTGAAAAATAGTTCACGTATTGGTGTGGGATTTCCACCCCAGCTCAGTTGGGTTCGCCCGGCGATTGCGCGGCGCGACCAGGCATCGACAGGCCGTCATTCTGGCGCAGCAGGAATCTGCGTATCAGCGGTTGTTTGCTCTCGTTCGTGCAAGCCGCAGAGCGAGAAGACAACCGCAACCGCAAGGACAACCGCAAATTCAAAAGCAACTACGGAAATTCTCGCTTTGCCAGAATGACGCCAGCGGTGAAATGGGTGTTGCTAGGGTTGGGGAGTGCGTCGTTGGCCGGCGTGTACTTGCTGCTGCTGACGAACTCGTAGTCGTTCCAGCCCGTGACGGCGGGGTCGGCTGAGGTGTTCGTAATCTCCAGGCGCATGGCGTCGATCATCACGCCTTCGACCTGACTGACACCGATCTGCAGCACGTTGTCCTGGCCCGCGGCCTTCAGCAGCGAGGTGGGATACTGAAAGGCGATCCACTGGTAGTAGCCGGCCAGTCCGCTGCGCACCATGGGGTCGGAAGCGTTGATGTAATGCCATACCAGCTGTGTCCCGTTCAATGTGGGAACGATGCTGCCCTCGGCCGCCGCCACGCCCATCGACAACACGACGTACTGGCCCTGCGCCTGCTGCGCCGCGGTGGTGGTGAAGTGCACGGCCAGCCCCGGCGAACGTGCCGTCGCCACGTTGGCGGCTCCAACGTACGACGGGACGATGTAGTTGTAGCCGTCGGTCGTATCGTCGCTGGCGTTGTAGACCCCGCCGTAGAGGCCGGGGTCGAACGTGCCCCACTGCACATAGTTGATCGCGTTCAGGCTGCTGACCGGCGTCGTTCCCTCGGCGGTCGCGTAGAAGACCTGCAGGCCGCTGGTGGAGGCGAAGTCGCTCCAGTAGTTCCACGCGCCCCAGAACTCGCGATCGTCCTGCCCGGTCGCGTTGGTGCCGTGCAGAAACTCGTGCGCGGAACGGTCGGGCGTGCCGATGGTGAACACCGGCGTCGCGGTGCCGAAGTTCTCCGGCACGAAGGTCATCGCGGGCAGAGTGGTGGTCTGGTTGGCCTTGACCACAACGCCGTCATACCGCATCTCGCCCCACTGGCCCAGGACGTAGTTGCTGAGCCGGTAGGTGCCGGGCACGACACTGGTCAGCGGCGTGGTCGCGGCCGAGTTTGTGCTGACATTGTTGGTCCAGTATTGGTATCCATTGCTCGAATACTGGAAGTTCTTCGCCGGGTCGGAGAGCACCGTCCAGGCGGTATTCGCGGTGGGCGAGCCGCCGGCAGCGATGCTGGGGATGACGGTTCCGCGCGCCGTCGATGGCGTGTAGCTGTTGGCCGCCAGCGTCGCGTCGTTGTCGTACAGCAGGTGGTAGAACGGCAGATACTGCGCCGCCTCCTGATAGAGAGACGCCGGCGTGGTGTGGGTTGCGTTGAACTGGTTGAACTCGAAGTTATACGGCCCGAAGAGCCGGGTCGTCGCCACGCCCTGCGCCGGGGTGTAGCCCAGGTTGTTGTCCAGGTGGCTCGACTGCGCCTCCATAATCAGGATGTTGCCGGTAAAGATGAGATCCTGCTTGGTCGGTCCGCCGGACATCGTCTCCGTACTGGGCAGCACCAGCCATGCGCCGTAGGTGGGGCCATAAAGGCCGTGCTCCTGGTGCAGATATTCGTAGGAGCTGTAGTCGTACTTGGTGTAGAACTGGCGCGTAAATCCGGCGGGCAGCGCGCCGGTGGGGAAGCCGTGCAGGTCGACGACCGCGTTCGAGACCGCGCGTCCGGGGTCGGCCGAGTTGATGTACTGCGAGGCCGGCAGCGGAATCAGCGTCGTGCCGAGGTTGCTGAGGCCCGAGTTGTTCGAGTAGGTATTGTTGAAGGCCTGGCTGATGCGGAAGACATACTGAATCTGCCCCAGCGACCCGGCTACATCCGTGGCCGAGTGCGCGCCGGTGTAGTACACATGCAGCCCCGGATCGTTGGCCGTCACGACGAAGTGCTCGGACCAGGTGAAGGGGTTGGTCGCGCTCGAAGGATAGGTGATGGACCAGTCGATGTACTCATTGCCCACCTGTGTGT
>CAXTMK010000116.1:0-15225 GCA_964245315.1 uncultured Acidobacteriaceae bacterium
TGGTCAGTGGTCAGCGACGCGTCCAGCTTCGCGTTCCACGAATCCGGCGCCGCCGCCAGCCAGATCGACATCACCTGGTTCGCCGCCGAGCAGGCGACGAAGGTCTTCGACGAGTCGGGGAGGATGACTGCATCCGACGCGCCCAGGCAGCCGGTAAAGGTGTTCCGCAACGTGAGCGGCGGCCCGAAACCAATCTTCGTTATCAGTGTAGTTTTATTCGAAAGCGGCGGAATTCCGACATCATATACGCTCAAGCTTCCACTCGCCCGGTTGGTCACAACCAGGGTACGTTCGTCCTGAGCAAGCGCCAGGGAATCGGGCCTGTCGCCCGTGGCAATCGTGGCGATGGCGCGTCGCGTGTCAAGATCCAGCACCGAAACTGTACTCGATCCCGTATTCACCACGAATGCCAGTTGCCCCGTGCTGTCGACCGCAATCGCCGTGGGATTGCGATGGACCGGAACCGTCGCGACCACCGCATTTTTCGTCGTGTCGATCACCGAAACCGATCCGGACGACTGGTCGGGCTGCGCGTTGACGACATACACCTCGTTGCGCGCGGGATTCACCGCAATCGCCACCGGATCGACACCCACCGGAATCGTCCGGTCCGGGCGAAGGTACACCAGGTCGAGGATCGTGACGGTGTTTCCGGCGCTGTTCGCAACGTAGGCAAACTCCCGGACGCCGTCAGGATACGCCGGAAAACCCGGCCGCGTGCAGCCCAACGCAAGCGGCAGGGAAGAGAGGAAAAAGGCGGCTGGAAGGCGAAGTCTCACTGCTTGGAGTTTAGTGCAAAGACATGGATCTTAGAGTTCAGAGTCTTGAGTGAAGAGGTCTCGGTTCGAAGTAGCTGTGGCGCACACTCCGGACTTTGAACGGAATGCCAGATCTTTTCGCAGATTCGCCGCAACTACTGAGAAACGCATGGGTTCAGGATGATTGACGTGGTTGCGTTGCCGCAAGGCGAGCCCCACCTCATTCTGCGACACTCCTCGGACAGCGAAGTCAGGCGACTGGCTTCGCTGATTTTTTCTGTTCGCGATCCAGCTTCAGCCAGTTCCATGCCACCCAGGCGAAGTATCCGCCCTGAATGACCGCGACCGACACATACGCCAGCACCAGGTGCCGCGCCGCTAATGCGCTCATTCCTTCAAAATGCATTGCCGGGCTCCGAGATGCGGTTGTGGCCGAAGCCGTAGTCGTCCATGCCCGCTTCGAGCGCGGCCAGCGCGGCGGCCTGCTCGATGCGCTGGCGGCGGCGCTCGAGCGCGATCCGGAAGGCCAGAATTCCAATGCCCCACATCGACCATGCCGCTACATTCCACAGGAATGCGGGCCACATCGACTTATCGAGGTCGCCGTCGCCGCCGAAGACAGGCGAGGGATGCTGCGTGCGGAACCACTGAATGGAGTAGTAGATGATCGGTACGTCGATCGCCGCGAAGACCGAGATGATCGCTCCGACGGTACCGGTCTGGCCGGAGGTCGAGAGCCGCCGCGACATCAGGTACGCCACATACAGCAGCCACAGCAGCAGCAGCGAGGTCAGCCGCGCATCCCACGCCCACCAGATGCCCCATGCCGCGCGTCCCCACAGCATGCCGGTTGCGAGGCAGATGCTCGTGTAGACGACGGTGACTTCAGCCGCCGCGATGGCCCAGGCATCGGCCGTCAAGGCTGCCAGAGGATTGCGCCGCCGCTGATACAGGTACGCCACGGATGCAAAGAAGTTGACGTAGGGGAAGACCAGCCCCAGCATCGCCGAGGGCACATGCCAGTAGAAGATGCGGCCTAGATTGCCCTGATTGGCATCCGGCGGCGAGACGAAGATAGCTTCGCGGAACCCGATGACGAGCACGACCAGCGTAAGTGCGAACCAGAGGAGGCCGAGCGTCAGGCCGCGGCGGGATGAGCTTGCAGGCTGCATGGGGATATTTTACCGCTATTCCGCGTTCAAAATCGTATCGAACAGCATGACGCAGACGGTGGTGAAGGCGATATCGTATACGGTCAACAACCGAATCCAGAAGCCGGGGTCGGTTTCGCCGGTCAGGATGGCGGTCGTCGCCTGAACCATCGCCAGCAGCGCCGGAATGGAGATGGGAAACAGCACCAGCGGCAGCATCAGCTCGCGGTTGCGGGTGCGCAGGCCGAGCGCGGCGAAGAAGGTTCCATTGGCCACCAGCGCCCAGGTGCCCAGCGGCATCACCGCCAGCAGCCACCAGCCCTGGCCGAGCGCATGCAGGTTGTAGAAGATCGTGAACAGCGGCGCCATCACGACTTCCACCGCCGTGACGAAGATCATGTTGGCCAATGCCTTGCCGACAAACAGCGCAGCGGCCGACGATGGAGCCATGCGCTGCGCGTCCAACACGTGGTTGCGCTGCTCGCGATTCCACGACTGGTTCAGGGCCGTCGTGGCAGCGAAGAGCAGCACCATCCACAGGATTCCGCCGGCGATCTGGCGCGAAACGGCGGTGGTGGGGTCGAACGCCATCGCGAACACCACCACCACCAGCAGCGAGAAGAACAGCATGCCGGTAACCGAGTCGCGCGAGCGCCACTCCAGCTGGAGATCCTTGCGCAGATGCGCCCACGCGTGGCGAAGGAAGGTCATCGCGCGAGGTCCGCCACGGTGGCTTGCGCGGCGCGCAGGTAGTCGGCGGGAGCGAGGATGAGCTGCAATCCGCGTTGCCCGGCGGAGACGCTGATGCGGTCGAAGAGTTCGATGGTCTCGTCGGCGAAAGCAGGGAACGCTTTCTTCGCGGCAAGCACGGTGACGCCGCCGCGGATGTAGCCGGTCAGCGGTTCGACCTGCCTGAGCGCGGCGAGGTCGAGCTTCTTTACGCCGGCGGCGTGCGCCAGCTTCTTCAGGTCGAGCTCCTGGTCGCCCGGGACGACGGCGAAGAGGTGCTCGCCAGTAGAGGCCTCGGTAAGCAAAGTTTTGAAGACCTGTTCGAGTGGCACGCCGATTTTGGCGGCGACGCCGGCGGCGGATAGGTCTTCGGGATCGACCTCGTAGGCGCGCAGCTCGTAGGGGATTGAGAGCGAGTCGAGCAGGCGGGCGGCATTGGTTTTTGTAACTGGTTTCATGCGCGCAACATGCCGCGTTCGAGGGTGAGGGTGCGGTCGGCGATAGGGGTTGCGAGGTGCGCCTGGTGGGTGGTCAGGACGATGGTGCGGCCAGAGGAACTGCCCCCGTTTCGTGTGTAGACAGGCCAGGTCCGGAAGTCGGCGAGCAGCTCCACGATGTGCTGCGCGCTGGCGACGTCGAGGTTGGAGAACGGCTCGTCGAGCAGCAGGACCCGGGGGTCGGTCTGCAGCACGCGGGCGAGTGAGGTGCGCTGGCGCATGCCCTGCGAATACTGGCTGACCGGGCGGGTCAGCCTGGGGTCGAGACCGACGGCGCGCAGGGCCATCTCTGGCGAGCCGACGCAGTGGCAGCCGCCTTCGGAGTGCAGGGAGGCGAAGTAGTTCAGGTTCTCCATCGCGGTAAGCTCGTCGTAGAGCATGGGCGCGTGCGACATGTAGGCGACCTTGCCGCGGTGCTGCGAGGGCGGGTCGCCCAGGACCGTGAGCGTGCCCTGCGTGGGTGCGGTCAGCCCGGCAAGCAGGCGGAGCAGAGTCGATTTACCCGCGCCATTCTCGCCCAGAATAACCGTGATGGTTCCGGCCGCCAGCGTGAACGAAAGATTGCGAACGGCGGCAAAGGTGCCGAAGAGCTTGGAGACGGAGCTCAGGGCGACAGCGGGTTGGGTTTGCTGGAAGGTCTGCATCACGCGGCTGGACGCCTGAGTGGGAGTATAGGCTACCGGCACTTTTTCTGAGTGCCGGCGGCATACCCCCTCTCCATACTTTAATGTCAAAGAATTCAAAAGGAAACACTTAGGTCTGGACTATGATGCGCGCGAAGTTGCACCACAAATGAGGCAGCGGCTTTTGGCGAACGGTAATCAGGGCTGTCTGCAGAGCTTGCTTTCCACACTTTCCATGGCTCGCTCTCTTACTACAGCGTCGGCTGTGGTTGCTGATCCAACTTCGGTATTCGCAAGTAATGGGGCCACAGATCGGGCTGCAGGGAAGAGCGAGGCCGCAGATCGCGCTCGTCTACGCCGCGCGGCGCCGTAACCGGCGGACGGAACCAGCCAAGGTGAGCGCTCCGGTAGCCAGCAGCGCCAGCGAAGAAGGCTCCGGAGTGGGACTGGGAGCGGGGAGCGAGAAAGTGAGGGAGTTGATATCCGCTCCGTAGCTCCCCGACCCCGGATAATAGATGTTTCCGCCGTAGGCATACCCTCCCGTGAAGTTGACCAGAGATGTATCCAGGTTGAAGTTCAGCTCGGCGCCTCCGCTGGAAGTTGCGTCGAAGATCAGCGTGGAGCCGCTGCCGCCATAGTTATTGATTTCATACACGATGCTCGTGAAGGTGTACGAGTCCGGGCTGCCGGCTGTGATGTGAGAGTTGGTGACGGATCCGCTGCTCGTATCGACCGTAAACGTCCCACCCAGGACAGCGCCGTCCGACAGCGATCCGCTTACGTCGAAGACGCTGATCGTATCTGCCCACGCCGGCCGTGCGACTGCCAGTACGACCGAGCAGGCCGCAACAACGCAAAACATGAACTTCATAGCTTCCCTCAGTGTGGATTTTGGGCAGAGAATACCACAAAGGGGTTACGCGCGGGTAAGAGCGAGCGGGGCTGTTGGCACAGATTCAAGAGGGCTAAGAATAAGGAGGCAAATGGTACCTTGGAAGAGACAACGAGATCAGTACGTCATGAAGATGATGCCGTTCGAGGCGGCAGAATAATGCGACCTTCCGTAGTGATCCTTACCTTCAATTCTGCTGCTTCGATCCGCAAAACTTTAGGCAGTATCGAATCTTTGAGCGACGACATTCACGTCGTGGACTCGGGAAGCACGGACGACACGGTCGAGATTGCAGAGGAATTCAAGGCTCAGGTTCACAATCATGCTTTCCGGAATTACGGCAGCCAGCGCAATTGGGCGATCGACAACCTGCCGCTGAAGTATGGCTGGCAACTTCACCTGGATGCGGATGAATCGGCTACGCCGGAGCTTCTGGCGGAGATCAAGGCGCTGCCGGAGGATGGGCCGGAGAGCGGCTTCTTCGTGAAGCGGTTTCTCAAGTTCATGAACAAGGTTCTTATGCATAACCTTGCGCCTACGTGGCACATGCGACTGTTCAGGACCGGCGCGGGCCGCTGCGAAGACCGGGAGTACGATCAGCACTTTTATGCGACGGGCGCTACCAGACGCCTGGACGGAGCCATGATCGACGATATCCAGATGTCGTTGTCGGAGTGGACGTTCCGCCACAATCGCTGGACGGACGCCGAGGTGAGGGAACTGCTCAACAAGGATCAGGCAGGGCGAATTGCGGGGTCGATGAGCGGCAACGTCGTGGAGCGTAAACGGTACATCAAGGGGTATTATGACCGCGCGCCACTATTTCTTCGAGCTTGGCTGTTGTTTCTGTACAGATACTTTCTTCGCGCGGGTTTTCTGGACGGTAAAGAGGGATTGATCTTTTGTGTGCTGCAGACGTTGTGGTTTCGGTTCTTAATCGACGCGAAGCTGTATGAGCATGCGTCGTCCGTGCCTGAGCCTGAGAGTCGTGCCTGACTTGGGCCGGTCCTTCAGACCTCTGTTTGTTGTGGTCCGGAGACCTGGGGCTTCGCCCCAGGCTGCAATAGGACGGGCCTTCGGCCCTAAGACCAAGGCAGAACGTCGCTTCGGAAGGTCGCGGTGGTATTCTGGTTTAGCGCGAAGGGCGCATCCGGTCCGCGGAAAGAGCAGAAGCTCACCTGGTCTTACAATCTGCGTCTTGCGAACTCACTTTCTGCCCACTCGATTGCGGACCCCGGGCGATACGAAAGGAAGTTCGTTATGCCGGTACGGCGCCTCGCTCTCAATCCAAACCTCGATCATCTGAAACATCAGGCCAAAGACCTGCTGCGGGATCATGCCGCGCGGCGGCCGGATTGCGCGCAAAGGATTCGCGAGTTTCATCCACGCTTTGCGCTTGCGGCCGACGCGGAGATCTTCAGCGCCAAGCTGCGGCTGAGCGATGCGCAGCTTACGATCGCGCGGGAGGCTGGCTTTCCCAGCTGGGCGCGATTAAAACGGCATATCGAAGCGCCGACGCCGGCTGATCGGCTCGACCTGAAGCATCATGAGCGGATCGAAGACCCTTTGTTTCGACGAGCGGTGGACTTGATTGATGCGGGCGATGTGGAGGGGCTGCGGAGTCTCTTGCGCGCAAATCCCAAGCTGGTGCATCAGCAAGTGTCGTTCGAGGGCGGGAACTACTTCCGCTCGCCAACGCTGCTGGAGTTCATCGCCGAAAACCCGGTGCGCCATGGCAGGATGCCGGCGAATATCGTGCAGGTTGCGCGGGTGATCCTCGATGCCGGGCCGGACGCCGCGGCGCGCAACCAGACGCTGATGCTGGTCGCGACCGGGAGCGTTGTACGCGAGTGCAAGGTGCAGCGCGAGCTGATCGACCTGCTGTGCGAGTACGGGTCTGATCCGAACAGCGCTGTAACCCCGGCGGCCGTGCTGAATGAGCACGATGCGGCGCGAGCGTTACTGTCGCGTGGGGCGAAGGTCAATCTTCCGGTGGCGGCGGCGCTTGGGCTGGATGAGTTTGCAGGTTTGCTGAAGACAGCCACTGCGCAGGAGCGACATCTGGCTTTGGCTGTGGCGGCACAGTTCGGACGCGTGGAGATGGTGAGGGCTTTGCTGGACGCGGGCGAAGATCCGGATCGATACAACCCGCCCGGCGGTCACGCGCATGCTACGCCGTTACATCAGGCCGCGGGTGCAGGGTATGAGGACGTGGTTCGACTGCTGGTGGAGCGCGGGGCTCGAACAGATTTGAGGGATGTGCTTTGGCATGGGACGCCCGCGGATTGGGCGGCGCATGAAGGCAGGACGGAGGTGGAGCGGTTCCTGCGCGAGAAAGCTAAGGCAGCTTTGGGGTGACGAGTGTGGCTGTCTTGCCGGTGCCGGGTGCGGGGTCACCGGGCCGCGAACCAGGCGCGGGTGCGTACTTGGACGCGCACTTGGCCTGGAGCTGAGTCGCGTGGAAGACGCCGTCGCGACCGTAGGTGCCGATGGCGAGCGCCTGGGCGTCGTCCTTGAAGGTGTCGGGCGGAGGTTCCGCGCCCTTGTAGACGACCTTCAGGGTCTTGCCTTGTTCGAGCAGAGTGAAGTTGGCATCGGCGCCGCTGCGCTGGATGCTTCCGGGGGCGACATTGCCGGCTACGCGGAGATGGCGCGTGAAGGCTTTGCCGCCCATCCCCTGCAGCTCGGAGATGGTGACGTAGTAGTCCTTGTTGGCGCTGGCCGCGGTGAACGCAAGCCACGTGACCGAGGCGAGGATGATGACGCTGGCGATGACGATTTTAAGCGGGCTCTTCTTCATGGGGTGCCTGATAGAAGTGTAACGCAGACACCCCACTCGCCCCGCCCCACCGAGCAAAATCGTTCGGTGGGGGCCGGCTACCGATGAAAGCGCGACAGGGTGGGATGGAGGCGAAGAACAGCTTTAGCGGGTGGTGGCGTATGCGGCGGAACCGGTGGATTCGGCTGTTGTGTTGACGCGGTCGGCGATTCCGCTGAGAAGGATGTCGGCTTGCTTCTCTTCGGCAAGGATGGTGTCGAGAATCGCGGCGTTGTCCGTTTCGCCGAGCAGCAGCGCCCAGGTGCGGAGCGTGCCGTAAACGGCGATCTCGTGATGCTCGACCTGCTGGCCGGCGGCGATCAGGGTGACGTCGCGGACAGACTCGTCTCCGGCGTCCTTAATGCCGTCCTGAGCTTCGCTGACGAGAGCCGAAGCTACCTTGCAGGTAATGCCGTCGTCCTTGCCGTAGGCCTGCAGGATGCTCTCGACTTTGGAGACATGGCCGCGAGTCTCTTCAAGGTGGTTCTCGAAGGCCTGCTTGAGTTGCGGGTTGGTAGCCTTTTCAATCATGGTCGGCAGAGCGTTTGTGATTTGCTCTTCCATGTCAAGGGCCTTCTGCAAATCGTTGATGTACAGTTCGCGAAGATCCTGGAGGTTAGCAGAGAAGAATTTCATGGTGAAACTCCTGATACTGAGGTTGACCGGTCAGGCCTGGCGTTCGTCACAAGAAGTCAACCGGTACTGAGCGAGTTGGAGTGTGTGGGTGGACGTGGGGTTTTCTGCATTCGCAGCGTATACTCGACTCTTATCGAGGTTGCCTTCTCAAAGGCAAAAAACGTCGGAAGCACGCGAATTTCGTGTGAACTGAGGGGGCAGCATGGGTGAGAACGGCAACGGCCATTACGCGAACGGCCACAACGGCAACGGAAACGGATATAAGGTGCCGACCGGGCGCGCGGAGTGGATCGTCAAGCGCAGGGCGGAGGCGGCGCGGACCGGCGATACCAACATGTCGCAGATGCATTTCGCGCGCAAAGGTCTGATCACGGAAGAGATGGCGTATGTAGCGCAGCGCGAGAAGGTCAGCGCGGAGCTTGTGCGCGGCGAGATTGCCAAGGGCACGATGATTATTCCGGCGAACATCAACCACGTCGAGCTGGAGCCGATGGCTATTGGCGTGGAGTCGCTGTGCAAGATCAATGCCAACATCGGCAACTCGGCCTTGACCAGCAATGTGGACGAAGAGCTGCGCAAGCTGCATACCGCCGTGCACTACGGGGCGGATACGGTGATGGACCTGTCAACCGGCGGCGACATCCCGATGATTCGCGAGGCCATTTTGCGCCATTCGCCGGTGCCGATCGGGACCGTGCCGCTCTATGAGGCATTGAATCGTGTCAAGCGACTGGAGGACCTGAACATCGACCTGTATCTCGAGGTCATCGAGGAGCAGGCCCAGCAGGGTGTCGACTACTTCACCATCCATGCAGGAGTTCTGGTGCAGTACATTCCGCTGGTGGCCAAGCGCATCACCGGCATCGTCAGCCGCGGCGGGGCGATTCTGGCGCAGTGGATGACGCATCATCACAAGCAGAACTTTTTGTATGAGAACTTCGACCGCATCACAAAGGTGATGGCGAAGTACGACGTCAGTTATTCGCTGGGCGATGGCTTGCGGCCCGGATGCCTTGCCGACGCGAGCGATGAGGCTCAGTTCGCGGAGCTGAAGACGCTGGGCGAGCTGACGCGCCAGGCCTGGAAGAGCGATGTGCAGGTGATGATCGAAGGGCCGGGGCATATTCCGATGGACCAGATCAAGCTGCAGGTGGATAAGGAAGTCGAGCTGTGCGACGGCGCTCCGTTCTACGTGTTGGGGCCGCTGGTGACGGATATCGCGCCGGGTTACGACCACATCACAAGCGCGATCGGCGCGGCGATGATCGGATGGCATGGCGCTGCGATGCTCTGCTATGTCACTCCCAAGGAGCATCTCGGGCTGCCAAACGAAAAGGACGTGAAGGACGGGATTATCGCCTACAAGATCGCGGCGCATGCTGCGGACGTGGCGCGGCATCGTCCCGGTGCACGGGATCGCGACGATGCGATCTCGCATGCTCGCTATACCTTCGACTGGGATAAACAGTTTGCGTTGTCGCTCGACCCG
Source organism: uncultured Acidobacteriaceae bacterium (assembly GCA_964245315.1). Lineage (GTDB taxonomy): Bacteria > Acidobacteriota > Terriglobia > Terriglobales > Acidobacteriaceae > Edaphobacter. The sequence continues at coordinate 9,594 of CAXTMK010000116.1, forward strand.
GAGACGGCGCGCAGCATGCACGACGAGACGCTGCCGGACGACTACTACAAGGAAGCGGCGTTCTGCTCCATGTGCGGGCCGAAGTTCTGCAGCATGAACTGGTCGAGCAAGGTGGACAAGTTCAACGAGAGCGAGTTCGGCTTGAAGAAGCCGGACCTGACGCAGATCATGACGGAGCAGATGGCGTTGCGGGGGTAGTACGCAAAACCAACTGCGAAGATTCTGGTTTCGTCAGAACGACGGCGTCAGCGGGATAGCGAAAACAGGGCCGCACTCTCAGCGAGGAGTGCGGCCCTGTTTGCGGTAGCTTCCGTGCAGGCGCAGAGTCGGTGCGGATGCAAGGTTGGAGCGGCTTAAAAGTCCTGCTCGCCGTTCTGGGAGCGCATTGCGATCAGCGCGGGAGCGACAATCATCGACAGGAAAACCATTGCAAGAACGAGATCGTGAACCATGGGTGGACCTCCTGGGGGCGGCCCGGCCGTCTCTTGAATTCAAGAATGCGGCAAGACTCGCGCGGGGAACATACCACGGACAGCCAAACGAAATACACCAAAGGTCGTAGGCGCGAACCGGCGCAGAGGCATGGGCGAAGACCGGGAGTAATTGCGGATGCGGTTACCTTGCGGCGGCTTCGAGAATCGCCGCAGCCCGGTTTAGTGCGGCCGCCAGCGCGGCTATCTGCTGCCGGGTGCGCGTCGCGTCGTTGGCGTCCATGCCTTCGGTCACGCCGGGGATCACGACGGCGTCGTAGCCGGTAAATTCGCCGGGCGCGTAGACAGTGTGTTTGTACCACGCACGGCGCGGCAGGCCGGCCGGTTCGAGCAGGGCTGCTTCGGCGGCGCGCAGGGCACGATTCAGCGCCGGCGTGCCTGCCGCGGTGAGCTGGACGCCGCGGACTTTTGCTCCGGCCGCGGTGAAGCGTGCGGCGGCTTGTTTTAGCACAGTGAAGTCGAGTACGAGGTGCGCGGTCTGGGCGTGGATTTCGGCTTGCGTCACGTAACCGGCGACCTGCGTGCCGTAGTTCTGGTAGTCGTAGGGCAGCGTGTCGGCGTCCGCCATGTGCAGGATTTCGAGGCCGAAGACGCGCGCCTGCTGCTGCTCGTAGACGAAGGTGGGGTCGGCGTTTTTGACGAACCAGTTGTAGTTGTCGAAGACCGAATGGTAGACGCCGTAGGGGCCTTGCGAGCCGATGTCGGTCGAAGGCACGCCGACGTGCTGGAAGAACGGCGTGAAGTCGGAGCCGGAGCCGAGTTCGCCGACGTGGACCTCGGTGTCGCGATGCGGGTCGAGGCTGACGTTGGCGCCGGGATTGACGTGGTCCAAGCCGTCGGAGGCGTCGGCTTGTTCCTGCGTTTTCAGCCATTGATCGTAGACGGTGCCGCCGGCGGGGCTCGGGACTTCGCGCGTCACTTCGCGGACGAACTGGTTTAGCGACGGGACCGCCGACGCGGTAAAGCCGGGGCCGGAGACGCCGACATCGGTGTTAAAGTAGGCGACGGCGTTTCTGAGTATGGCCTCATGTTCTTCGACCCACTCGGTCGAGCCGATAAGGCCTTCCTCTTCGGCATCCCACGAGCCGATCACGATCGTGCGCTTCGGCTTCCATCCCTGCTGCAGCAGCGCGCCCAGGCCGTGCACGGCTTCGAGCATGGCGGCGGTGCCGGAGTTGGGATCGACCGCGCCGTAGACCCACGCGTCGCGATGGTTGCCGGCGACCACCCAGTCGTTCTTCTCGGCGGGGTCGCTGCCTGGGATGGTGCCGATGACATCCCAGATGACGCGCAGTTTTGTGTCCTGCTCCAGGTGCATGTGGACCGTGACTGAGGCGTCGCCGCCGGTGTGATACGTGAAAGGCAGCGCGCCCTGCCAGTTGCGCGGCGAATCGGGTCCGCCGAGCGCGCGCAGGATCGGCTCGGCGTCTTTATAGGAGAGCGGGTTGGAGGGGATGCTGGGCCAGTCGGCCTGGATTCTGTCGGGGGAGATGCGTTTCGCGTCGGGCAGGTCCATGGTCGAGGCGATGCCGGGAGTGGTGGCGTCGCCGGGATAGATGGGCAGGAACTGCACGGCGCCGCGCTGCACGGCGGACTCCGGCCGCCACGGGCCTTTGGGGTACATGTCGCCCTTGAAGTAGCCGTCGTCGGCGGGGTCGGAGTAGATGAGCACGCCTTTGGCTCCGGCGAGTTGCGCGTCGTAGACCTTGATGCCGCGGTAGTTGGCGCCGTAGCGCACGATGACGATCTTGCCTCTCACATCGACGCCCATCGCGGCGAGCCGCTTGAAGTCGGCGGGCGAGCCGTAGTTGGCGTAGACGACGGGCGCGGTCACGTCGCCTGACGGCGATGAGCCATTGAAGGCGGGCAGGACGCGGGGATCGTCCTGAAATGGGTCCGACTCTACGTGCTCGGGCGTGGGGCCTTGCATGAGCTTGTGGCCGCTGGAGTCGAAGGCCTCGATGAGGATTTTAACGGGCTTGTTGAGCAGGACTTTGTAGGGCACGATCTCGGTCTTCAGGCCGGCGGCTCTGAACTTCTCCGCGACGTAGAGGGCAGTGTCGTGATCTTCGTCGGAGCTGGCCCAGTGCGGGGCTTTGGTCAGCGTCTTGAGGTGCTGGCCGGCGAGGACAGGATCGGGTACGGCGAGGAAGGCTGCGTCCCACTTCGATTGGCGGGTGAAGTCGTGGAAGCCGAAGACGGGAGTCTGTGCGATTACGGGGAGGGTAAGGAAGGGAAGCAGAACGGTGAGGCGGAGGCGCATTCGGGCCTTTCTTGCGAGAAGGGAAGGCATGGATCGAGAGCTTTAAGCAAAGGCAGCTGTAAGCTGAAAGCCTGTTGCGCGTCCCCACCTCAAACGATGGAACTGTTTGAGGTGGGGCACCCAAGGTTTCAGGCGGTGACTGGCTGGGTGCAGAAGCGGCAGCGCGTCGCGGCCAGCGGGATATCGGACAGGCACTGCGGACAGGGGCGCGTGGTGACGGGCGTCTCGACCGGGCGATTGAGGCGGGCGAGCAGCTTCGAGACGGGCAGCACGATGACGAAGTAGACAACGGCCGCGTTCAGGATGAAGCTGATGACGTTGTTGAGGAATTTGCCGATCTGGATGACGCCGGCGGTTGCGTCCGGCTTCCCGCCGGCGATGGGGCTGTGCAGGTTCAGGTGCCAGACGATGGCGGAGAAGTCCGGCTTGCCGACGATGGCTGCAATGAACGGGTTGATGATGTCTGTGACCAGGGAGTTGGTGATCGCCGCAAAGGCGGCTCCGATGATGACTGCGACCGCAAGATCGACGACGTTGCCGCGCAGGATGAAATCGCGAAAGCCCTTAAGCATTTACTTCTCCTGATGGAGTGGGATGACTTGGCGAGTATATCGTTAGCGGGCGGACGCGAGAAAGTGCGAGTACGGGTAGATGAGAAAGAAGAGGATCATCGCCATCGCCATCAGGTCCATGTAGACGCACAGGATGACGCCGGCATGGTAGAAGTTCCAGCGCCGTTGCATGCAGCGAACAGTCTCCGCGGTGCCCACTGCGCCGAAAAAGGCAGGCAGCAGCAGAAACAGCGTGGCGCGGCTGTGCGGGAAGTCCGAGAGCAGGATCGCGGCGATGAAGCTGAGCAGCACCAGCAGATTGCCGCGCAGCAGGGACTTCCGGTGAAGATCGAGGAACGCGAGATGTGGCGACTGCATCGGTTCGGGCCTTCAATTCCCGCACGATCAGGATAAGCGACGGGCAGGAGCGGGGGCTACTTTCCGGTGTCGCTGTTTCCATCCGATCAACGCGGAGGTACCGGCGCACCTAACGTGGGCGGGGCTGCGGCTGGTGCGGGAGTGTTGGCCGGCGCGGGTGCCTGAGCTGGCGCTGGAGGTGGCGGCGGGAGCTTCAGCGGCTCCAGATTCTTCACCTGGGCGACGTTGAGTTCCGCCGTACCGACGCGGTTGGTGCGCAGGTCGTGGATCGCGGTGCGGATGCTGTACTCGCCCTTGACCGGCACGCTGATGATCTGACGGAACTGCAGGCCGATCTGCTGCATGCGCTTGTAGTAGGCCGGCGACATGGATGCGTTCACGGTGCGTGAGGTTCGGTTTACGAGCACGCCATCGGGCTGGAAGACGACTGCGACAAATTCAAAGGAGGCGTGGCGGAGGCCGTCCGGCGTGACGGTGTAGGTGATGTCGCCGGGCACGACGGCGTAGTCGATGCTGTACATGCGATAAGGCGGCCTGGCCTTAGATTGCTTCGGATCGCCGAGAGTGTTTCCGGGTGCGACTTCGGCGGTTGGGTCGCCCTCGATGGGAAGCACCCTTACCTTGTAAAGAATCTGCGTGCTGCCGGGCGACCCGTGCGCCATGGCCTTCACGATCAGGCCCGGATCCTTGCTGAAGCCGGCGGCATCCACCGCTGTCTTGAGTGGGTCGGTGTCGATGGCGCTGTTCTTCGAGTTGGGATCGTCGGCATAGTAGCCGCGGCGATATTCCAGCGTGAGGCCCTGCTGTGCCAGTTGCACCTTGATCTTGCGGAAGTCGCCCTTCCATGTGGTATTCGTCGGGCTGTAGGTGATGGTGTAGTAGTTGCTGCCATCTTCGATGGCTTTATCGACGGCGGCGGTGAGGCCGTTGGTGTTGAAGAAGGCGTGGCCTCCGGTGTCGTCGGCCATGCGGTTCATGGTGTCGTGCTCGGCGACGGTGGAGTTGAAGAACTTCTGCTCGTCGTTCTGCATCGCCCTGGGGTTGCGGGCGTACTTGGCGCCGGAGGTCGCAGCGGACATGGTGGGCGAGGTCATCAGGCCGCGGGCGTCGATGGGGTAGACCGCGACCTGGGCGCGGGCGAGCAGGTTGGTGGTCTCGCGATACTCGTCCTCGGCGTCGGCCACGGCGGCGAAGGGATTGCTCGCGCCGTCGATGGTGTCGGGCAGGATGTCGAGCGGGAACGAGCCGGAGAACCAGATGAGATTCTTGCGGCCTGGTATGGCCGAGAGATAGCGGGCCAGCAGGTTCATGCCATCGAGCGTGTAGCGGGCGCGCAGCATCAGCTGGAAGGACTGCTGGATATCCATGAAGGTCTGCATGTTGGCGACGACATCGGCGGGCATCATGCCGCCGCTGGCGTCATTGGCGTCGGAGGCGTTGTCGGGCATGCCGCCGCCGCCTACCTGGTCGTCGAGCAGGACTGAGGCGCCGGCTAGCGACTTTGCGACCACGTTTTTCAGCACCTCGGTATTCGCGGTAAAGCCCTGCAGCATTACCAGCCGGGTGGAGAGGCCGAAGACCGCGGTGTTGGTGCCGGGGCGCGCGGCCTTCAGGTAGGCGAGCAGCTGCTGGCGGACGTACATCTGGTCCTGCATGGGCGTGTTCAGCGCGTCCAGCAGCAGGATGTTGACGGCCTTGTTGGTCGGCGTAGGAACGTAGTTGGTGAAGACGCCCGGCGGCATCGGCGGCATGGGAGGGTATTTGGCGGCGTCGGCGGTGGTGAGCGCCTTATGCTCCTCGAAGGAGTTGAGGGTCTGCGGCTTGCCGCCTTCGAGCAGGGTGAAGTCGGATTGTTTCAGGTTCTGGACGGGCTTGCCGTGGTCTGTGACGACGACATCGACGACGACGAGCTTGGCCTGGGCTTTGATCGTCAACGGACTGGTGGGCTG
>CAXTMK010000117.1:0-15174 GCA_964245315.1 uncultured Acidobacteriaceae bacterium
TCATCGACCTGCAGAAGACGCTGAAGATGTTCAAGGAAGCGTCGAAGTTCGTCACCGACCTGACCTCGACCGGCAAGCTGATCCTGTTCGTCGGCACCAAGCGCCAGGCGCAGGACGCGATCGCCGAAGAGGCGACCCGCGCCGGCATGCCGTACATCAACAGCCGCTGGCTGGGCGGTCTGCTGACCAACTGGGTGACGGTGCAGAAGTCGGTTAAGCGCCTCACCGAGCTCGACGACATGTCCACCGATGGCCGCTACGAGCTGCTGACCAAGAAGGAAGTCATCAAGCTGGAGCGCGAGCGCAAGCACCTGACCACCAATCTCGCCGGCATCAAGAGCATGAAGCGCCTGCCCGATGCGCTCTTCGTCGTGGACTCGAACAACGAGGCCATCGCGGTCGCCGAAGCCCGCAAGCTCGGCATCCCGGTCGTCGCCGTGGTCGATACCAACTGCGACCCGACCGTCGTCGACTACGTCATCCCAGGCAACGACGACGCCCTGCGCGCCATCCGCCTCTTCACCATGAAGATGGCCGACTCCGCCGCGGAAGGCGTCCAGATGGTCTCCGAGCGAGCCTTCGCGACCGAGGCATCCGATGTCCGTGAGCTTCCTGTCTCCAGCCACATGCTGGGCGAGGATGACGAAGACGGCTTTGGCGACGTCCCGGTGCAGGAATCGACCGGAACCGCCGAAGCTTCGGTTGAGGATGTCGACGCCGATGCCGACAATATTGACCTCGAAGCGGTTCTCGGCGGAGGTATCAAGAAGGCCCCAGCCGCTGCTACTGAGCCGGAGCCGGAAGCCGAGCCTGCCCCGGTCGAAGCCACCGCGTAAGCCGCTTTGTCTTCTTGGGATTAGCGTGGGGCGTCAGCCCCATAAAATCCAGCGCATGAATAAGAGGGGCTTAGCCCCGGGTCTTCGCTCCGGCGCGTACATTCGCCGGAGCGTAACGCACCCAAGATAAACTTGCGGCGCAACCGCCGCACCAGAGAAGGGAATCAACATGTCCACAGAAACAGCCGTGAAGATCGACGCCAAGCTCGTCAAGGAACTCCGCGAGAAGTCCGGCGCCCCCATGGGCGACTGCCTGAAGGCCCTGCAGGAAGCCAGGGGCGATATGGAGAACGCATTCGTCGTGCTGCGCAAGCGCGGCATGGCGTCGGCCGCCAAGAAGGCCTCGCGCACCACCAACGAGGGCGCGGTCGGCACCTACATTCACGCCGGCGGCAAGATCGGCGTGCTGATCGAGCTGAACTGCGAGTCCGACTTTGTCGCGCGCACCGAGGATTTCCAGGAGCTGCTCCGCGACATCGCCATGCACATCGCCGCCACCGACCCGCGCTTCGTGGGCCGTGAAGAAGTCTCGCAATCCGAGCTCGATCGCGAGAAGGAGGTCTTCCTCGCGCAGCCCGCGATGAAGGGCAAGCCCGAGGCCGTCGTCTCGAAGATCCTCGAGGGCAAGATGTCCAAGTTCTACGAGGAGTTCTGCCTGCTCGACCAGCCCTTCATCAAGGAAGCCTCGCAGACGATCTCGCAGTTGATCGCCGGCAAGGTAGCCAAGCTCGGGGAGAATATCTCAGTCCGCCGCTTCGCCCGCTTTAAGGTAGGCGCGCCGGATTGGACCGTAGCCCAAACCATGCCCGCAGCCTCCGAAGAAGCCTAAACGTCGCGTCAATCAAACAAGAAAGCCCAGGCGGTCAGTCGGGCTTTTGTTATTAACGCACCGATCCTGACGCCGCTTACGCTGAGCAACTAGAGCAGTGTCGGTCTGTCACCCATTCCTATCGAACAAGCTAATTTGAATGTCTTCTTGTCGAGGCTTTTCGCAAAGGATCATTATCTCCTTCGCGAGGTTGGTAGCGACTTCCTGTTCCCACCTTCCGGCACGCACATAACGATACCAGAGCACCTTGAATCCCGCTCGCTCACAAAGATCTGCGATTTGGTGTGCAGTATATCGCCTATCACGTACAATCAACTCCTCAGGCAGCCCATCACCCGCTGCGAACTGTTCCTTCCGGTAGACCACTTTTGTTTGCCTCTCGATCATGTAGAACTCTGGATCGAAAACGTTCCCGGTTTGTTCCATTATCCTGCTTGGCTGCAACTCAAGCAGACGGTCCGCTTCATCAGGTAGCGAAAACCAATGTTTGGCTCGGCTCAACGTGAGTTCCAAGTTCATTACGGAGATGAGCGCGTAACCGCCGGGTCTCAGATGGATCAGCAAATTCTGTAGAATGCGCAGGTTCTCGGAATCGTCAGCGTAGCTCCCTACCACGTCATAGACGCATACTGCACCGTCGAACTTTCGGCCAAGATCGATATTTCTACAATCGCCTCGAAGAAATTCGGCGTTAGCCAAGCCTTCCTCCTGCATCTTCTGGGATGCCTGGGTTACGAAGGAACTTATATAATCTACGCCAGTGGCTTTTATACCTTTCCTTGCAAGCTCCAGAGCATGGCGACCGGGACCACAACCGAAGTCCAGGACGGTGTCGCCTGATTTTAATTGCAGGTGTTCCATCATAAAATGAGCTTCAGAAACGGCATGATTTGACCAGGCTTGAGATACGGTTCCGATCGGCATCCTGGAGTACGCCTGTCTCGTGACACTGTCGGATGCGGCAAGCATGTCCGACAACTCTTTCTGCGTAAGGCCAAACTGCTGTTGATCACGGAAGGTGAAAGCAAACCATTCCCATCCATTCGGTAGAGTTCCGAGAAGCCAGGGATTTTGTTCCCGGATCACGGACTCCATCATTTCAGCCAGCTTCGAGTGGCTTAGAAAGAATCGAGTGTTGACTCGTGATTCATTTGCCGTAACCAGCAGGTCTTCTACTCCTGGCAAGTAGGGGACGCTCTTCGTGCCGGCTTTCATCAAGTCGTCCGCATTGTTGACTATTCGGACAGGAAGACATCTCCTCCGAGTAGCTTTCTCTAGCGCCCTGACAGCGTACGGGTTCGCACTCAGCAGCCCCCAAGCGAACAAGTTTGTGAAACGCCAACTCGAAAAAAGAAGAGTTTTCGCTAGGTCCTGCTGACGATGATCCTCATGGACGACGAGTTGAGTGACCCACGCGACCTCCCCGAAGCCGCTGATGTGGGTACGGGCAGCAATTGCATATCCGACGACTTGGTCTAAGAACCGTGCATAGTAAATCCATGTATCTGGACGCAGGAAGTCCTCACGCAGTTTACGCGGGCTCAAGCGAATCTGCTCACCCGGCCGCTCCCCGCCTTCGCCCCAGATACCGTATTGTTCCGAATAGAGCCTAGCAAATTCAGCCAGTTCCTTCGGCTGCACCATCGTGCCTGGTAGCCAGTCGTATTGATACATGCGCGCGGACTCTCCTGTGTACATCATCATTGATTCGCGCCCCGGCTGTCGGCGACCTTTTCCACTTTTGCGCTGCCGGTGTGGATTAGGGAACAATGCGGGCCGGGTATCTTGCGTCTGAGAGTCAATGGCAGTGAAGAAAATCCGATTCGCGCCGATCCGACTAACGCCAGCCGTGCAGCCAGAAAGGAAACACCACCATCCATTACTTCGACAACATCCCCGTCTGGGGCGAGCACGAACCCAACACCCTCGAACAGGCGGTCGTCTGCGCCCGCACCGCCGACTACTTCGCCCTGATGGCCGACGGACATCTCGGCTACGGCGTGCCCATCGGCGGCGTCATCGCGTCCGAGTCGCGTATTTCGCCCACCGCCGTCGGCTTCGACATCGCCTGCGGCAACAAGGCCGTGCGTCTCGACATCCCCGCCGCCGAGGCGCGACGGAACATCCACACGATCATGGACGACATCTGGAACACGCTTTCCTTCGGCGTCGGACGGCGCAACGCGGAGAACAACTCCGACTCGCCCTTCATCACCGACCAGCACGAAGGCTGGGCGACCGAGGCAGCCAGGCCGCTGAAGCACAAGGCCAACGCGCAGCTTGGCACCATCGGCAGCGGCAACCACTACGTCGACCTCTTCGCCGACGAGCAGGATCGCGTCTGGATCGGCGTGCACTTCGGCTCGCGCGGGCTCGGCCACGGCATTGCCACCTGGTTCCTGAAGGCGGCGGGCGCGAAGGACGGGATGATGGTCGATCCGGTCTTCTTCGACGTCACCAGCGACCTGGGCGCGCAGTACATCGCCGCCATGCAGCTGGGCGGAACCTACGCCTACGCCGGCCGCGACTGGGTCTGCGCCCGCGTCGCACGCCTGCTCGGCGCAGGCATTGTTGAGGAGATACACAACCACCACAACTTCGCCTGGCTGGAAGAGCACGACGGCCGCAAGCTGTGGGTCTGCCGCAAGGGCGCCACGCCTGCCTTCCCCGGTCAGCGCGGTTTCGTGGGCGGCACCATGGGAGAGATTTCCGTCATCCTCGAAGGCGTCGATACGCCGGAGTCGAAGCTCAGCCTGCGCTCGACCGTCCACGGCGCGGGCCGTGTGCTGGGCCGCAAGATGGCCACCGGCGTAGTTGATCGTAAACCGGCGTCGTCAAGCGCGAGGGCCTGGTGACGCCGGAGATGATGGAGGGCTGGCTGCAGCGCGGCGATGTCGTGCTGCGCGGCGGCGGCCTGGACGAGTCGCCCGACTGCTACAAGCGCCTGCCCGAGGTGCTCGCGGCGCACGGCGAAACGATTCGCATCCTGCACACGCTTACCCCGCTCGGGGTGGCGATGGCGGGTGCGAACGAATTCGATCCTTATAAGGATTGAAGTTCAAACCGAAACCGCGCCCTCGTCGGCGTTGCGCCGATGGGGGCCTTCGTCATCAATCGCGCTGCATGAGCAAAAGTTCATGACACAAAAGCCGCCAAAGGTGTACCTTCAGAGCGAGGGAAATCCCATGTCCAAGAAGATTCTGCTCTCCGCAGCCCTGTTCTTCGCCTTCACCTCCGTCTCCGCCTTCGCCGAAACCTGGAGCGGCACTGTCTCCGACGCCATGTGCGCCGGGAAACACGTCGCCGGAACGCCCGACGATGTCGCCTGCGTCAAGAAGTGCGTCGCGGGCGGTGAAAAGGCCGTTCTCATCGTCGGCGACAAGACCTACAAGATCGACAATCAGGACGCCGTCGCGAAGCACCTCGGCCACAAGGTCAACGTCACCGGCACACTGACGGGCGACACTATCCACATCGACAAAGTGACCATGTAGTCGGCGAGCACCTCTAAAGTCCTGCAGCAATACCCATCTGCATCCGCGGCATGGCCTGCTTCAGCCACGCCGCGGCTTCGGGACGCGACACCTCGCGTCCATCGGGCAGCCGCGCATTACCGTTCGCCAGCAGCATCGGCATCCTGCATGCCAGCTTCTCCATCTGCGCCGATAGTGTCGCGTCGACCGTGCCGGTAAAGCAGTTGATCGACGAATGTTTCGACGTCGTATTCACTGGCAGCACGTAGTGGTACGCGCCGCTCGGAAACTCCGGCGTCGCGCTGGTGATGCCGTTGCAGGCGTCGAGTGAAGACGCGCTCACCGCATTGCCGTTGCTGTCGTAGCCGCCATAGATCGGGTAGCCATCCAGCGCAATGCCGATGATGTGCGATGGCCCGGAGCTGCCGTCGACCACTGAGGTCCAGCAGGTGGGTACGCCGTGAAAGTGCCATGTGCCGCTGCCGCCGCCGCCATTCGCCGCGTGCTGATTGCACGAATCGATGAAGGAGGCCGTATAGGTGACGCCTCCGCTGATGAAGGTGTAGGAGGCGTTATCGCTGAGCGCCACGGTCGACGTTGCCTCGTACGGGTTGAAGAGAGCGGTGCCGGAAAACATCAGGCCGATCGCGCCAAGACCCGCTGCAGTGGTGCTGGAGGCCTTGGCGGGGCAGGTGTTGAAGGTGGCGCTAACGGGCTTAATGCTGGTGGAAAGACCGGAGCCGCTGTAGGGTGCGACTCCAAGCTGGATCCCGCTGGGCGTGGTCGCCACGATGGTGCCTCCGGGCATCACCGGCGCAAGATAGTAGGCCTGGTGCTGGTAGGGCACGCCCGTTCCGCTAATCGTCATGGAGCAGCTGCCGGGGAAGCTGACGGTCATGTTGCCGCTGCTTCCAGTATTGAACTTCGCACCCTGGAAGGCGGTGGCGTAAGCGCTGGTCGTCGCAGCGGTGGTAGTTGCCGTCGGCGTGGTGGAGTTGCCGCAGCTGCACAGCACAGCCATGCCAGCCAGGGCGGAAGCTGCGCGGAAGGAAGAGTACGTCATAAGGACCTGCCTCGGGGCGACGACTAAGTGTAACCGCAGGAAATGGCCCGTTGAAACGCACCTGCATTGACGTTGTGCTGCCATGACGGATTACAGGGCGATGCGCTCTAATCCGTAATCTTAGAAGATGTGCAAACAGATCACCGACCAGGAAGGTCGTCGAAGCTGCTCCGGCAACCCCAGTGCTCTAACTTTCATCTAGCATCAAAACCTTGTTGCGCCTAAATCCCACTTTTGATGCATTGCCGTTGCTGTGCCGCACAATTAACTCTTTCTCCAGACGACCGGAAAGGTGTTGTCCATGTTGCCATCGTCGCTTGTGCCGCACGCCATCTGCTGGGCCGCCGCTCCACACCTTATCTGGACGATGGTCGTCACCAACCTGATCACGTTCCTCAGCTACGTCACCATCTGCCTCACGCTGTTCTACATGGTGAAGCGGACGGGCCGCGTTATCGCGCGCGACTGGTACTTTTTCGTTGTCGGGTTCGCGCTCTTCATCGTCGCCTGCGGCAGCACGCATCTGCTGGAGGTGATCACCACCTGGTCGCCGATCTTCTGGGTCGACGCGTGGACCAACATCGTCACCGCGGTCCTTTCGGCGACGGTCGCGGCGCTGCTCATCCGCCGCGCCTCCATCATCAGCTTCAGCATCAACGACTACGCCGCGCGCCTGGCCGGCACCGAAGACGAGAAGCGTCGCATGGAAGCCAGCCTGCTCGCCGCCCGCAAGCTGGAGGACTGGAGCCGCATGTCGGCCGTGGTTTCGCACGAGATTTCGAACCCGCTCGAAGCCATCCAGAGCCTGCTCTATCTCATCCGCAGCTCCGGCGGCATTACGCCCGAGATCGCCGCCCTGGCCGCCACCGCCTCCGATGAGACCACGCGCGTCATCACCATCTCGCGCTCCACCCTCACCTTCTTCCGCCAGAGCGACGCGCCCGAACCCGTCGACCTGCTCGCCGCCGCCAAGAGCGTGCGCTTCCTGCTCGATCCGGTCCTGCAGCGCCGATCGCTCGCCATCGACATCCAGTCCTCGGGCGATCTCACCATCCAGGCCTTTCCGGGCGAGACTCGCCAGGTCTTGCTCAACCTCGTCCGCAACGCCTGCGAGGCCAGCAGCCGTCCCGCATCGCATGTCACCATCAAGCTCACCGGCCGCGCCTCCGACGTTGAAGTCGTCGTCGCCGACCAGGGCTCCGGTATCGACCCCGAACTTATGCAATCGCTCTTCGCGTTTGGCCGCAGCACCAAGGGCGAGCAGGGCAACGGCATGGGACTGTGGACAGTCAAGCACATCCTCGAACGCCACGGCGGGGACATCACGTGCGCTTCTACGCCTGGGGTCGGCACGGCCTTTACGCTGCATTGGCCGCGCGCCCGCCCTGCGGTCAAGATGAGTGCACTCCCCGCGGCCGATCTACATCCGGCGTAGAGAACTGTGGAGCGACAAGGGTGTCCGGGTGCTACTCCATCCCCGACGTGGAGTGGCAAGTCATCGCCTTTGCCGTCGCCTGTGCCACCACAACCTTGTTCCGGCTCGCAAGTGCCGCCGTCTTCTTGCCGGATTTAGTACTCGCCGTCAGTTCCTTTACCAGCCGCGCAAAGCCTTGGTCGAACGCCGCCTTATTGGCCGCATTCGTATCCGGAGCCTGCCCGGCGCGCATGAATCCGTGGCCCGCGCCGTCATACGTCACCGGCTCGTAGAACTTGCCCGCGGCCTTCATATCCGTCTGCGCCTGCGGAATGGTCGCCCCGATGCGCGCATCCATTCCGCCATAAAATCCATAGACCGGAGCGTTGATCTTCGCCATATCCGCAGCCGGCGGCGGAGGTCCGTAGAAGACGAATGCCGCACTTAGGTCCGAACGATGGGTCGCAAACGCAAAGCTCTTGCCGCCGCCCCAGCAAAAGCCCGCAACCGCCAGCTTGCCGTTCGAGGAAGGCAGCTTCTTGCCGTAATCGGACACCGCATCCAGGTCCGCAGTCACCTGCGCCGCGTCCAGCGTCTGCACGGCTTTGGTCACGGGGTCGTTGGTGCCGGTGGACATAAACAACGCATCCGTGCCGCCACCGTCCGGCCCAATGCCCGTCAGCAGGTCCGGCACGACGGCGATGAAGCCCTTCGCGGCCAATTCATCGGCCTGCAGCTTCATCCACGCGCTTTGGCCAAAGATTTCGTGAATCAACACCACCACCGGCGCCTTGCCGCTGGTCTCGGGATACACGATAAAGGTGCTGATCTTACGTCCGTCATGCTCGACGGTAACGTACTCGCGATGGCGTGGGCTTTTGTCAAGCGCCAGCCGCGCCCAGCTCTGTGACGGATCGCCGCCCGCGGCTTTCGCGCAGTCCACCGGAGTTCCGCAGTCCTGTGCCAATGCAGTTGAAACGGTACAGATCGCAGCGGCGCACACCGCCAGCAACATAAGGGAAGGGAAGAGTCGTGTCAAACGCATCATGCCAGCGAGTCTACGTCGCCGACCCACGCCACGGCAAGCTCACGCCTGGCTTGTCATCGAGGAGAGCTCCAATTCGCTCTCTCCGAAAGTCCCTCAATGGCCGGAATGCGCCACATTCATCCGGCCGAGCTTTACCCGCCTCGCGTGCAGAATCATGGCAATGCCATTCAACACCAGCAGCACACTGAAACCGACCCACACCTTCCATATGCTCTCGTGGATACGATGTTCCATTGCAAACCACACGCAAACCAGCGCCATGCCGATCGAGCCGATGCCGCCAAACGTATCCAATGTTCTTTTTGTCATCTCCATACCGCCACCTCAACCCTTCAAACGCCCTCGGCAGCGACTATACTCCCGCTCCCGCAGGATGAGCCAGTGCATAGTTCGCTGCCGTAATGAATTCCCACTAACCGCGATTCATCCCGTCCAGCAGCGATCCGACGATCCCTCCGACGACTCCCGTCTGCACGTTGCTGCTGCGCCGTTCGCTCGGCCCATACTCCAAAATCTGATGCGCCAGCCGCGAAATAGGCAGCGTCTGCAGCCACACGCGTCCCGGCCCGGTCATCGACGCCAGAAACAGGCCGTCGCCGCCGAAGATCATGTTCTTGATGCCGGGCACCATTGCGATCTGGAACGAGACTCCGCCCGAAAACGCGCCTACATGGCCGGGATGCACCCGCAGCGTCTCGCCGGGCCGCAGGTCCTTGACGATCACCTCGCCCGAAAGCTCGATCCAGGCTGTGCCGTAGCCGTGCAGCTTCTGCAGCAGGAACCCGTCGCCGCCGAAGATGCCCGCGCCCAGCGACTGCTGGAAACCCACGCCAATCTGCACCTGGTTGGTGGCGCACAGAAAGCCGTGGCGATGAATCATGAACTCCTGACCCGGGCCGACCTCGATAGGTAGGATGTGCCCCGGCACCTTGGTCGCGAACGCGATCTCGCCCGGCATTCCGTAGGCCGAATACTCGGTCATAAAGATCGAGCCGCCGCCGGCCACGCGCTTGATGACGCCGAAGAATCCGCCTCCGCCGCCCATCTGGGTGTGGGTCGTCATCTGGATGGACTGGGTCATCCAGCTCAGCTCGCCGGCCTCTGAAAACACACTCTCGCCCGGCTGCAGCAGCACCTCCAACACCGGCATCGTCGTCCCTTGAATCCTGCTCTGCATCGTTTTTCTCCTATTCTCGTCGCCAGCTTACACCAACTTTGCGGATACCCCACTTCAAAATGGCTTTCTTCTTTTGAGGTGGGGGTCTGCGGGCGTGAACTTCCGATTCGATCCTCGCATCCAAAGGCGTCGAAGGAAAATACGCATCCCATGCCCAAAAGTTCCATCAACTCCGCCGCCAATCCCATCCCCTCGCAGGAGTTGTTGCACGAAGCTCAGTCCCGCTTCGGCATTCGCCGCTTTCGGCCCGGCCAGCGCGAGGTGCTGGAGTCGGTCTTTCGCGGGCGCGACACCCTTGCGATCATGCCCACGGGCGCCGGGAAATCGCTCACCTATCAGCTGCCGTCGATCTTCCTGCCCAAACCGGTCGTCGTCGTTTCGCCGCTGATCGCCCTGATGCAGGACCAGCAGGAGAAGGCCGCGCACGCCGACATTCAGGTGGACAAGCTCGATTCCACCCTGACTGCCAAACAACAGCAGGCCGCGGCCGCCGATATCGACTCCGGCTCCGCCCAGCTCATCTACGTTACGCCCGAGCGGCTCGAAACTCCTGAATTCCTCGACGAACTCAAAGCCGCCGGAGGCATCTCGCTGCTGGTGGTCGACGAAGCGCATTGCATCTCGCAATGGGGCCACGACTTCCGGCCCGCGTTCCTCAACATCGGCGAAGCGCGCAAAGCTCTCGGAAATCCGCCCGTACTTGCGCTCACCGCGACCGCAACCGAAGAGGTGGTCAAAGAAATCCTCTCGTCGCTCCACGCCGAAGACGCGACCATCATCAACACCGGCAGCGAGCGGAAGAACCTCTTCTTCTCGGTGCATCCTTCCGTCACCAATGAGGCGAAGCTCGCGCGCATCACCCACCTCGTCCAGAAGGAGCAGGGTACCGGCATTATCTATACCGCCAGCGTCCGCTCGGCGAACGAACTCTTCGAGTACCTTTCGGAACATGGCGTCTCCACCGGCCACTATCACGGCAAGATGAAGATTCGCGAGCGCGAGCAGGTGCAACAGGCCTTCATGCGCGGCGAGCACAAGGTGATGATCGCAACCAAGGCCTTCGGTCTCGGCATCGACAAGCCCGACATTCGCTTCGTCTATCACTTCGAGTTTCCCGACTCGCTCGAAACGTATTACCAGGAGGCAGGCCGGGCGGGGCGCGACGGCGAGCCCGCGCACGCGCTGCTTTTCTATCGTCTCGAAGACAAGCGCATCCAAAGCTTCTTCCTGGCTGGACGCTATCCCAAAGTAGAAGAGATGCAGGCCGTTTACGAGGCCGTAGCAGCGTCGTCACAGGGCGAATCGGAGCCGTTGCCGGCCAAAGCTATTGCCCAGGCTGCAAACGTCGGCGTCCGGCGCACGGAAGTCATCGTTCACCTCTTATCCGACGCCGGGCTCATCCGCCGGCAGGGAGCCGGATTCAGCCTCGATCCTGCACAGGCTCTCTCGGATGACACCTTGGAGACGATCCTTCAAACCTACGTCGACCGTGCCGCCCATGACCAGAGCCGCCTCGCCGAGATGATGCACTACGCCGAGACCGCGAACTGCCGGACCCAGATCATTCGTTCCTACTTCAGCGATCCTGAGGGCGAACCCTGCCTGCGCTGCGACAACTGTGTCAAAACGCGCGAAGTAGTCCATCATCCGGCTCTCGACATCCTGGGCTTTCGGCGCAGCCAGCACGAGCCGCTGCAGCCGACCCCGACTGCCGAGCCGGATCACCCTGCCAATCACGAGGCGGTCACCGTCATCCCCTCCATCCACGGCGAGATCCACACCGACCCGTTTGCCTCACCGCCGAACGAGCCCGCCTACAGCCGCGGCGACGTGGTCCGACACCGACGCTTCGGGGCGGGCAAGGTGCTCGACGTCTACAACGATATGGTCCTGGTCGACTTCCTCAAGGGAGGCTCGAAACGCCTGCGCGCAGACTTCCTCCAGGTGCAGCGATAGGCGGTCAGTGGAGTAGTAAGCAATACCACTGACCGCTGACCTCTACCAGTGCGCCGTCCGCCAAGCCTGATCCACGATCTGGTGCGCCTGGTCTACATGCCCGATCGCCCGGTCCCGAAGCCCGCGAGCCGACGGCACATCCTCGGCCTTCGCCAGGTCCTGGTGCGCCCTCATCAGCAGTTCGTTCGCCTTGCGGAAGCGATCATGCGGGCTGAGGTGCGCGTCGATCGGGAACGGATCGCGCAGGCTCTTGCCGTCCTCGATCGCAGCCATCTTGATCTCGTTGATGGCCGCATCAATCTGCCCGATGGCCGCGTTATCCTCGCGCCGCACGCCTTCCCACCCCCAGCCGTCGTTCAGGTAATGCCGCGCCGCGCGCAGATCGGTGAGCGCATGAATGTAGGACGGGTGCGGTCCCGGAACCTGCTGCGCCCGTGCCGCTGGAGGCGCAGCCGTCATCGATCCCGCCAGAACGGCTGCCATCCCAAACATCTTCGTGAACTTACTAAGCATATTTGCGTTCATTGTCTTACCTCTCCTTTGGGCCTCAACCGCCGTGCCCGCATCCCGCTAAACCCTCACCGTTCAAACTAAGTTGCGATGTTTCTCTTCCTATTTCCTATTGCCGTACACCCCAGGGCAACCGCACTTGGAATTGGTGTCAGGCCACCGAGGTGCCGTTGTCTCTGAGATAGGCCCAGGCTTCAGCATCGGCACAGCCGCGCAGCCAGGTTTTGGGCTTCAGCCCCGGGATATGCCTTTGCAAGTAGGCCCCACTTCTGCCGGAAGGCATATCCCGGGCGGTAAAGCGCGGAGTATCACCGCCGGACGATGCCCAGACTGAAGTCTGGGCCTGTCTCAGAAGCAAAGAAGGGTCAACTTCGAAGTGCGTTACCATGGCATACACCTCTTCCCTGTACATTCGAAACCTTCCTGTGCTATCGTTCGTCTGCCTTTCGGAGCCTTAATTCCTGTTCTATTGACAGGGGCCCGATAAGCAAAGAGGAAACGCAGCATGAAAAACATGAATCGTATCGCAGCGTCGCTGATGGCAGCGGCGCTTTTCACTGGAGCAAACACTCTCCACGCCCAGGCCGCAAACCAGTCCGCCCCCGCGGCCCAGCACGAGGACTGGAACACCCCGCCTCCGGGCACCGAACAGGCGCAGCAGGGCTATCGCGACGGCATCGAAGCCGCGAAGCTCGACACCGTTGCCCACCGCAAGGTCGACCCCAGGGCGTCTCACCTGTACGTTCACCCGCCGGTCAAAGGCGCGGCCGTAACCGACTACCGCGCCGGCTTTGAGGGTGGCTACCAGGCCGCCCTCAAGAACCAGGGCGGCTTGTAAAAGAAGCGCAAAATCGGATGCCCCATGTTCGGCGCACGCTTATATCGCCGAACATGGGTTTCTCATTGGGTCGAAGTAGTACTCATTATTCGAACGACTGAGTGGCTGTTTGTGTCCAAGATGAGACATCCAGGAATTCGGCCATTCAGTAAAGCCCTGCAAAGCACGAATGAGTACCGTCATCTCGGACGCACAGGTGAAAAATGCTCCAGAGACAAACCCGAGCCTGGGCTCCGGGCCGATGAGCAGAGCCATAGATGCGGCCCACTCAACTCTTCTGGCTATGCAGTGGGATTTCGAGCCGCGTGATTTCCTGCTCGAAGGATATCGTCATCTGAGGGTTCACTGTCGTTGAACTGTTCAGCCTGCGAGAACAGGACGTGCAAGAGAGATGCTGAATACAGCGCACACTTGCCATCTCCGAACGTGATGACAACTCCGCCGCTCAGCCTCTCCGCAAGAACAATACGGGGAGCGGTTTGCGTTTCCATAGTACATCGTGCCACTTCGTGCCTCTGCTCGTCCGTCTCCTCCATTACAACCGCGCGTCATGTCCAACCCAGCTGCTGCGTTCGCATACAGCAGCCATCAAAACCGCTAAACCCAGCCGAACTCTATCTGCGGAGGTCATGCGGAAGGGAACGGTCATTACGTTCTCGGATGGCGCCTGGGCGCTCTGCTCTGCCGGACTCCTCCATCACGTCATGCTCCGGATGGTGCGGCTCTCTTGTCTGATTCAGCCAGTTTCCCGCGACATCGCCGTGCATGTCCCAGACGTTGTGCCTGACGCACCTGTGGACGACCCTGTCTCTCGTTCGCCTGCGACTGGAGGCGTGACTACGACGGCATAAACCTTCATTTAGGCATGTGTTCGAGACGAGACGGTGCAAGACACTACGGAAGAGTAGCGTGGTGTAGAAAGAACAGGGTGCCACTATGAGCTTTTCTCGCACACGCATCAATCTTCACTACAGGTTGAGCCCCGAGGTTATCCTCGCGGACTGCCGGAACGAAATAGAAGCTTTGCAAAATCTCAGCCACCTGGCCACGATGGATGCGATTGTAAATAGTTCCCAACATTTACACCTCGCGATGATGGAGGAACACCTCACTCGTCTCGCGAACATGATGTTTTTGCCTGCATAAAAGAGGCAGTATCGGGGTCATGCCATGCAGCAAAAGCGTACGCTTGTTTCTACTCGGCGAGCCGTGAACGATGACGAGCTGGACGAGTTGCGGGCTTACAGAACCGCGATCTCCGTTGCCAACAAAAACGCTTTACCAGCGACATCTTTCCTGGCAGACCGAGGACGAGGTGTTCAATCCCGGCGGATCAATCGGCGACCGCGTGCTCCGGCG
Organism: uncultured Acidobacteriaceae bacterium; assembly: GCA_964245315.1. Classification (GTDB taxonomy): domain Bacteria; phylum Acidobacteriota; class Terriglobia; order Terriglobales; family Acidobacteriaceae; genus Edaphobacter. The sequence goes on from CAXTMK010000117.1 coordinate 14,504, forward strand.
GTCGCCTGAGAAATATTCAACACGCGCCCTACAAAAGGCCGTCCCGCTACCTTGAAACTCGAGTACAGGGACGGGTCAGGTCCAAAGACTCGCCTATGCGATACTTGAAGCTGACATGTATAAAAGAGTTCTCCTCAAACTCTCCGGAGAAGCGCTCGCCGCCGGCTCAGGCTTCGGCATCGATGCCATCTTCATTCACAAAGTAGCCGAAGAGATCGCCGACGTGCATGCGCTCGGCTGCGAGATCGGCATCGTCGTCGGCGGAGGAAACTTCTTCCGCGGCGTCGCTCAGCAGGCCATCGACATGGATCGCGTCGCCGCCGACCACATGGGCATGCTTTCCACCGTAATCAATGCCATCGCCCTGCAAGACGCCATCGAAAAACGTGGGCTGTTCTGCCGGGTCATGTCCGCTATCGAGATGCACCAGGTCGCCGAGCCTTATATCCGCCGCCGCGCCATGCGCCACCTGGAAAAAGGCCGCATCATCATCTTCGCCGCCGGCACCGGCAACCCCTACTTCTCCACCGACACTGCGGCCAGCCTGCGCGCCATGGAGATCAAGGCCGACATCCTGCTCAAAGCCACCTCCGTCGACGGCATCTACACCGCCGACCCCAAGCGCGACCCCACCGCCAAACGCTACGAGACCATCTCCTACGACCAGATCC
>CAXTMK010000118.1:0-15096 GCA_964245315.1 uncultured Acidobacteriaceae bacterium
GAGGAAGCTTGGGAGGCGTCGGCGGTACGTCGAGAGAGATAACGACTGGCGGCTTCTCCTGGATGGCCTTGACGATCTGGTGCGTTGCGATCCATATAAAAATGAGCAGGATGGAGACGTTGATCACGCCTGAGATAAACGTCGCCTTGGGATCGCGCTTGACGTCCATGCGAGCCAGGGAGGCAAAAACCGGGTTCGCTTCCGGCACGGCGGCCGTTGGTGCGTTGTTCGACATAGACTTCGTTGCCCTCGGCAGCGCGGATGGCCTGGCTTAGTTCTTCGGATCCAGTCCTGCTGCTCACCCATCGACTTTCTGAAGTTTAGCGCCTGCGGCTACTGAAAAGGTTCAGGCGGGCGACGTACGGCACAAACGCAATTCTACAAACATTTACGCCGGAATGTCGTCTGGTGGTTTGACGCTGAAAGAGGCGAATTGGTCTCGTTTCAACGCGAGAGAGGTTGGCGCCGAGGATAACCGGTCAGGTAACGCGATGGAGGGCGTGCGAAACCGCTACAATTGGAGATTCGTGGCGTCCCTTAAAGCTGACGAGATGGCGACGCCCGCGCCGATAATGACAGACACTCCCAAGACGCTAAAAGATACGCTGAATCTGCCCAAAACCTCCTTCCCGATGAAGGCCAACCTGCCGCAAAATGAGCCCGCCCGGCTGGAAGCGTGGGCGAAGCAGGATCTTTATGGCCAGATTCGCGCGGCGCGTGCAGGCTCGCCGAAGTTCATCCTGCACGATGGGCCGCCGTATGCGAACGGTGCCATCCACCTGGGACATGCGCTGAACAAGTGCATCAAGGACTTCGTCGTGAAGACCAAGACGATGGCCGGATTCGACGCGCCCTACATCCCAGGCTGGGATTGCCACGGGCTGCCGATCGAGATCAAGGTGGACGAGAAGCTGGGGCGCAAGAAGCTCGAAATGCCGGCGATCAGCGTGCGCAAAGCCTGCCGCGAGTACGCGGAGAAGTTCGTCGACCTGCAGCGGGAGCAGTTCCAGCGCATCGGCGTATTTGGGCGCTGGAACGACCCGTACCTGACGATGAGCAACCAGTACGAGGCAAGCATCGTCGAGACGTTCTATGCGTTCTTCGAGCGCGGTTTTGTGTACAAAGGGCTGAAGCCGGTGTTCTGGTGCATCCACGACCAGACCGCGCTGGCCGAGGCGGAGGTGGAGTACGAGCAGCATACTTCGCCGAGCGTTTATGTGCGCTACCGGCTGACGAGCGATCCGGCGGCGACCCATCCGGCGCTGGCGGGGCGCGAGGTTTATACGATCATCTGGACGACTACGCCGTGGACGATTCCGGCGAGCCAGGCGGTCGCGTTCAACCCGGAGCTGGAGTATGTGGCGATCGATAATGGTGACGCCGTCTATATCGTTGCCGGTGCGCTGCGCGAGGTCGTCGAGAAAACGTGCGGGCTGACGACCGGGGCTGAGCCGATTGCGCGCTTCAACGGTATCCGGATGGATGGTGCGACGTTTCAGCATCCGTTTCTCGATCGCACTGTGCTGGGCGTCACGGCCGACTATGTCACTGCGGACCAGGGCACGGGCGCTGTGCACACCGCTCCGGCGCATGGTGTCGACGACTTCTACACCGGTAAGCGCTACGACCTGCCGGAGATTCAATACGTCGACAACGCCGGGCGGCAGAAGAATACGAATGGACAGCCGTTCGAGGGGCTGACGGTTTTCGAGTCGAACAAGGTGATTACAGAGGTGTTGCGCGAGCATGGCGCGCTGCTGAGCGCGAGCTTCTTTGCGCACAGCTATCCGCACTGCTGGCGCTGCCATAACCCGGTGATCGTTCGGGCGACGGAGCAGTGGTTCATCGGCATGGAGACGCCGATGCCGACCGTGGCCGCCGAAGAGAAGATGGCGCGCAAGGTGGACGATCTGGTCGCGGCGGAGGGCATGGCGCTCGACAGCATGGATCCGTTTACGCCGCTGATGGACCCGCTCGCGATGGATCCGGCCAGCTATATCGAGGATGATGCGGCGCCAGTAGCAGCTGCGACCGAGACTTTCCGCCAGCGGACACTCGACGAGATCAAGCAGGTGACGTGGGACCCGGCGTGGGGCGAAGAGCGCATCTCGAACATGATCGCGACGCGGCCGGACTGGTGCATCTCGCGCCAGCGCATCTGGGGCGTGCCGATCGCGGTGTTCCTGTGCAACACGTGCCATGAGCCGCTGAAGTCGGCGGAGCTGAACGCCCGCATCGTGGAGTTGTTCCGCAGGGAGTCGGCCGATGCCTGGTACAAGCATTCCGCGGCGGACTTGCTGCCGGAAGGCACTGCCTGCGCGAGCTGCGGCAATGCCGACACGGCCGAGTTCCGCAAGGAGATGGACATCCTCGACGTGTGGTTCGAGTCGGGCGCAAGCTGGCGCGCGGTGCTCGAGGCCGAGCCGTCGCAGAGCTTTCCCGCCGACCTCTACACCGAGGGCGGCGACCAGCATCGCGGGTGGTTCCACAGCTCCCTGCTGACGTCGGTTGCGCTGAATGGCTTCGCGCCGTATCGTATGGTCGCGACCTCGGGCTGGACGCTCGACGAGCAGGGCCGCGCCTTCTCGAAGTCGCTTGGCAATGGCGTCGATCCGGTGGATGTAGCGAAGCGGCTGGGCGCGGAGATCATCCGGCTTTGGGTTGCGTCGGTCGACTTCCGCGAGGATGTCGCCGCGAGCGAGAACCTGATGCAGCGCGTGGGCGATAACTATCGCAAGCTGCGCAATACGCTGCGCTTTTTGCTGGGTAACATCCACGACTTCGTGCCTGCTACCGATGCCGTCGCGTTCGATAAGATGGAGCCGCTGGACCAGTATGTGCTGGCGCGCACGGCCGAACTGGACGCGAAGATTCGCAAGGCTTACGACGACTTCGAGTTCCACAGGGCGTACCACGCGCTGAACGAGTTCGTGAATACGGACCTGTCCGCGCTGTATCTGGATGTGCTGAAGGATCGTCTGTACACGTTTGCGCCCAAGCACCCCGCTCGGCGCTCGGCGCAGACCGCGCTGTGGCGCATTGCGGAGGCTCTCACAAGACTGATCGCGCCGATTCTGAGCTTTACGGCGGAGGAGGTTTGGGCTTTGCTGCCGCAGGTGGGTGGGCGCGAGGCGAGCGTGCATCTGGCGTTGTTTCCGGATCTGGCGGATATTGTGCCTGGGAGTGAGGCGGGGCTGGAGGCGGAGTGGGAGACCCTGCTCGTTACACGAACGGAGGTATTGGCGAAACTGGAACTGTTGCGGGCTGAGAAGACGATCGGCAAGTCGCTCGAGGCGGTGGTGAGTTTGCATGTCACCGGTTATGGCGATGCCGCGCTGCAGAAACATGCAGGCGCGCTGCCGGAGCTCTTCAACGTCTCCGAGGTTGATTTCCTCGAGGTCACGCATAACGATCCGGATTATCTGCCGAATATGCAGGTACGGCGCTCGACACAGCCGAAATGCGAGCGGTGCTGGCGGTACGTGCCGGATGTGGCGCAGGATTCGCGCTTCCCCACCGTTTGTTTGCGTTGCGCGGAGGCTCTCGAGGCGATCGCGTTTTCGCCTTACACCGTCGGGCCTGCGTAGCCGGCGGCCTGACCGAAGAGAGCGTATCCCGGGGGCTAAAGCCCGAAGTCGTGGTGGTCCGGGATGCCCGGACTAAAGTCCGGGCCTATCTCACAAGCAACGACAAGAACAAAGGCAACAAGAAACAATTCGTCGAACGTTTAGTTCGCCGGACGTTCAGAAAGTTTCTTTCATGAATAGTATGTCCGCAAGACGCGACTCCCGCCCCTACCTGCTGCTGCTGGCAGCCTTCGTCATCCTGCTCGACCGGGTCTCGAAGAACTGGATCGACACGCATGTCGAGCGCGGGCACTTCATCACCATCATTCCGCGTGTCTTCCGCATCTCGCATGTCTTCAATACCGGCGCGGCGTTTTCGCTGTTCGCCGAATCGCTTTCGCCGCTGGTGGTGCGCAACGTGCTGATCGGCTTTTCCGTGGTCGCGGTGATCGCGGTGCTGGGGATGATCTGGCGCATGGGGCGGGTCATTTCAGCGACCGGCGTAGCTCTGGCTCTAATTTTAGGCGGCGCTATCGGGAACCTTTACGACCGCGTGCAGTACCACTATGTGGTCGACTTTCTCGAAGTCACGATCGTTCACTATCACTGGCCGGACTTCAACGTGGCGGACTTCTGCATCGTGATCGGCGCATGTCTGTTGTTGATCGAGATCTTTCGCAAGCAGCCGGTGGAAGACCCCGAGCAGCGCTCCAGCTAGAGCGACCGAACTGAAGCAGATCGGTGAACAGCCTGGAGTGTCGGGGAGGAATTTGCGTCTTTCCTCAGGTAACTGCCTGGTAGATCGCGCCGTCCACCGCGGATGCGGAAGTTGCCGATTGGGCTGTCCCCAGAGCCTGCTGCCGTCGCAGACTGCAGCAGGCTGCGCCCAGCAACACCAGGTTCGGCGCAAGGGCAGCCTTGTTATAGATCCCTGTAATCACGGCCTGAGTCATCGCGAAGTCCACGGCCGTCCAGATGAGGACATAGCCGACGAAGGAGCGTATGGGGTCGTGCGATCTTCGATTGATCCAGCCCAGCCGCCAGATCTGGAAGAGGAAGACCGCGAAAAGGCACAAACCCACGATGCCCGTTTTGACCAGAAGATAGGCATATCCGTTGTGCGTGGTTGGAATCATGCGCAGCGACTCCGTCGGAGAAAGCGCCATGGCAAAACCGAGGTCGACGAACGCTCCAATGCCTCCGCCCATGATCTTTTCGCGCGGCGAAAAGGTATCGTAGGTGCGAAGCGCCCGGTATGCCTCGAAGCCGCGCCAGTTGTCGTTGATCTCCCCGTAGGTGTCGTAGTGCTGGATCTGGACCTCGTCGGAGGCATGCAGCACCTTATCCACGAAGAAACCGCCGGGGCGGAACGAGGAGCCGGCGAACAGGTAGATACCCACGCCAAGCAGCGCAGACAGTCCGAGCAGACGCAGGCCGCTGCCTGCGAGCAGCGCCTTCCTGACCGTCCTGAGGCGCAGACGCAAAACGACGCCGGAGAGCAGAACGAGAATGATCGTTCGGGAAAGCGAAAGCACGATGGCCACGGAACCGGAGACGTAAAGCAGGATGCGGAGATAGCGATGTCGATCCACGGTGCCGGAAGGCAGTCCGCTGCGGCGCGCCAGCAGAAGCAGGACGATCGGGATGGCTGCCTGTCCGAATCCGAAGCCGGCGATCTGGCGGTAGCTTTCGACCGACTGGCTGAGCAGCAGCAATCCGCGGTTCGTATAGAGGTTGTAGACCGAATAGACCGCCGTTGTCAGGCCGATGAGCAGGAATGGCTGCATAAAGCGCTGCCAGCTTCCGATCTGCTCGAAGAGCAGGTAGCCGAACGCAATGTAGACAATCGGGTTTATCAGGTACCAAAGGTCCTTGCCGGCGTCCTGCGGAGTGTGGAACAGCGCCCCCGGCAGCGCCGTCAGGACCATAAGGCCGGGAACGATCAGGATCCGGGCCAGATCCTTCGGGATCGAGAGGCCGCCGGGACGTGTCGGCATCTTCCAGCAGATCCACGCGACGGCAAGTCCCCATCCGGCCGTGCTGGCGCCGGACACGGAGTTGAGAACGAGAAACAAGGCAAGTACAAAGACAACTGGCATCGGCCTGACCATTCTACCGGTTGCCAGATCGCAACTACAGGGGGCGCGAATGCACGAAGGTGAAGCGCTCCTTGTAGAGCAGCATCGGCTTCTCGAGGAAGCGGTACGAAGCCGATGCAAACAGGATGGTCAGGGCGAGTCCTGAGACGATACCGGCGGCATACGTGTCATGCGTCGGAAGCAGATGATGCAGGCTGCCTTCGGCCAGCAGCAGCGCGAAGTAGTGGAAGACATAGAGGCCGTAGCTGATCTTGCCCAGATAGATGGCGGCACGCGCCACGGGGCCGCGTCCAATCGGAAGTCCGTAGAAGATCAGAAAGGTGCCGATGGTTCCGACCGCGATCAGGAAGTAGCCGATGCAGGCGTGCTCCGGGGTGATGTGAGCGTCACCCCGCTTGAGCCGGCACCAGTACGCCGCGGAGACCCAGCTGGCGATGGTGATGATACCCATCAGTCCGCGCGTGACGATTGAGAAATCGGGCCTGCGGGTCTGGAAGTAGAGCGCGAGCGATCCGCCCAGCGCGAAAAACTGCATCTGCACAAACGTGTTGCTCCAGATACTGACGTCGGCATCCGCGCCGCGCCGCGCAAGAAACCACAGCGTGGCATAGGAGAGCGGGCAGGCCGTCCAGGCGATCCAGCGCACGGCACGTGCGCCGCCCAGCCTCATCAACCACGGCCAGCCAAGGTAAAACTGTTCCTCGACCGAGATGCTCCACAATACGATCATGGCGTTGGCGATCGGACCGAAGAGGACCAGATACCAGTTCCCCGCCAGCAGGGTAAAGTAGAGCGTTGTCTTCAGGGATAGCGGATGCATCATCAGGTGCGCTCGGCCCATGCCGAAACAAAGCGCGAAAAAGGCAAAGTAAAGCGGCCAGATACGCAGGATGCGGCGCAGATAGAAGGATTGGATGTGGACGGTGCCGGTCTTTCCCAGCTCCCGCAACAACAGCTCCGTGATAAGGAAGGAGCTCAGCAAAAAGAAGACGGGCATGCCGAACGAACCGGCATCGACGAAGGCGCTGGCAAGAGTCTCCGCCGCCCGCGGCAGGGCGTGATGCAGAAAGACCAGCAGAAAGCACCAGAATCGCAGGACATCCAGTTCCGGACGATAAAAAGTGCCTTTGACCTCGGCGGAAAAGGAACTCAGGCGAATTGTGATAGCGCCCCCGGGTCGCTGGAGAGTACGAACGCTGCCGAGCCGCAGCTGGGATATGGCGAGAATATCACCAGATGGTTGCGAGACTAGTCGGCCGCTGCGCTCGCCGGCCCGGGTGCGGACGAAGGAGCTGCCTCATTCTGTGTATGGGCTACGGCCGAAAGACGTTTTCTGTACAGTTGAGGGTTTTGAGTTGAGAGTCCAGGGTAAATGCAGAGTTCGTTCGGTTCGTACTGGTCAGGCGACCAGCCAGAGAGTAGCAGTCCGGCCGGACCGAGTTTGGTGATCGTCGAGCGTTGTGTCGTTTGTTGAAGTTGCCACTACACCCTCAACGTATTGCCTGAGCCCGAACGCACTCATGTTAACTGATCAGATTCACACCATTTGTTGAGCTTATGCACGCCTTCAGCAAAGCCCGCCGTCGGGACGATCAGGCTGACAACGATGTGGCTTCCGCCGGGCATTCCGTAGAAGGAACCAGGATGAACGACGATGCCGGCCTCCTGCACCATGCGAAGTGGGAGCATCTCCATTCCTGACTGCCGCCGAAGGTGAAGCACGCCACTCCAGCCTGCCTCAACCGGGATCAGCCGGACTGAACCATTGCCGAGCAGAGCCACATTTTCGCGGACCCGGTCGAGAATCTGCATGCGGATGGATTCCCTGGCAGCGAGCCAGACCGGCAGCGCGAGCTGCGAGGGGGCGTTCATCGATAGGAAGGTGTCGGCGACGATCTCCAAACGCGCGAGCGCGGCGCTGCGTTCGGGGCCGAAACAGGCGATCCAGCCGACCTTCATCTGCGGCAGCGCGGCGATCTTGCTGAGGCCGCTGACGACGAAGGTCAGGCAGGGATGGGGGCCGACCGCAAAGCTCTCGATCTCGCCCGCGAGGCCGTAGTCGAGGAAGACCTCGTCGACGATGAGCGCGAGGTTGTGGCGAACGCAGAGGTCTTCGAGTTGCTCGCGTTCGCGGCGGCTTGTGGCGTGGCCGGTTGGGTTGTTGGGATGGACGACGACGATGGCCCGGGTGCGCGGGCCGATGCGGCGTTCGAGCTCGGCGAAGTCGATCCACCAGCCGAAGTCCTCGAAGAGCGGGTAGGGTTCGAGGCGCACGTCGTCGAGATCGGCGAGAAAATCGAAGAGCGGGTAGCTGGGTTGGGCTACCAGGATGGCGTGGCCAGGATCGCAGAGCAGCCGGAAGAGGAAGCTGTAGGCCTCGCTGGTGCTGGTGGTCAGGATGAGGTGTTCGGGGTCAACTTCGGCGTGGTGATCGGCGTAGTAGCCGGCGACGGCCTCGCGCGCGCTGAGCAGGCCCTGGGGGTTGGGATCGTAGTTGAGAGCCGCGGGATTCTGCAGCGGAGCGAGGATCGGGCCATAGTCAAAGCCGCAGACAGTGGGGTTCGAGACGGTGAGATCGATGAGCGGAAGACCGGCGGCGCGGCGCTCGCGGATGGCTTGTGCCAGCGCGCTCTCGCTTGTGTCCCAGGCGGTGCGTGCGGAGAAGTACGGCATGGCTTTCAGTTTACGTGCGAAATGAGACAGAATAGAGGTGTGACCCCACCCCTTCGAGCAGTCCTCTTCGATTATGGCGTTGTGCTGTCCGGTCCGCCCGATCCTGCGGCCTGGGCTCGGATGCGCGAAATCACAAGGCTTTCCGAAGCGGACTTTCGGGCGGCGTACTGGGCGTTTCGCGACGAGTACGACCGCGGCCTTGCGGGTCCGGAATACTGGCTGGCGGCCGGGCGGCATGCCGGACTGGAGCTTTCCCGTGAGCAGGTTGCCGGGTTGATCGACGCCGACACTTCGCTGTGGACGCAGCGCAACCAGCCTATGGTCGAGTGGGCGTTGCGCCTGCAGGCGGCCGGGACGCCAACCGGGATCCTTTCGAACCTGGGCGACGCAATGACCGAAGGCGTGCTGGCGCGGCAGCCGTGGCTGGCCGGGTTCGACCATCTGCTGTGGTCGCACACGGTGAAGCTGGCGAAGCCGGACGCGGCGATCTACACGCACTCGGCCGGGGCGCTTGGGCTTGCGCCTGAGAACATTCTCTTCGTCGACGACCGCGCGACCAACGTCGATGGCGCTCTTGCGGCGAGGATGCAGGCGGTTCTGTACGACACCCAGGCGGCGTTTGAAGCAGAGATGGAGGAGCGCGGGTTGGGAGAGTTGTGGCGAACGGGGCGGATGTAGGAGACAAAAGCAAATCCCTGCTTTTTTGGACTACCAGGTCATCCGGCCCAAAGCGTAGCTCCCGCCTACTGGCACTTGCTCCACAATCTCGATCCCGAAGCCCTGCAGCGCGGGAACATGTGTCGGCGTCTTGGTAAGCAGGCGAATCCTGGTGATGCCGAGGTCGGAGAGGATCTGCCCGCCGAGACCGACCTGGCGCAGCGTGCGGACTGCCGGATCTTCGCCGCCTTCGCGGCTGCGCTGCTCGCGCTGGAAGAGGATGCGGTGCGGCGTGACGGACGGGTCGATGCCGAAGCCGCGCGTGCCGCTGTGCAGGTAGACGAAGGCGCCTCGTCCGGCCTCCGCGATCAGTCGCAGCGAGCTTTCGATCGACTCGCGGCCGCCGCCCATGCCGAAGACATCCTCGGCCAGCGAGTGAGTGTGGACGCGCACCAGAGCGGGTTCGTCACCGGACATCTCGCCCATTACAAGCGCGACGTGCGACTCGCCGTCGACCTCGTTCTCGTAGGCGATCATGCGGAACTCGCCGAAGGGCGTCGACATGGGGGCTTCGGCCACGCGCTGGATGTAGCGCTCGTGCTGCAGCCGGTAGCGGATCAGGTCGGCGACCGTCAACATCAGGAGTTCGTGCTTCCTGCAGAACTCGACCAGATCGGGCACGCGAGCCATGGTGCCGTCCTCGTTCATGATCTCGCAGATGACGCCGGCGGGGATCAGCTGCGCCATGCGGGCGAGATCCACCGAGGCCTCAGTCTGGCCGGCGCGCACCAGCACGCCGCCCTTGCGTGCGCGCAGCGGAAAGACGTGGCCGGGCCGGGCGAGGTCGTTCGCGGTGGATTTGGGATCGATGGCGACGCGGATGGTGTGGGCGCGATCCGCCGCCGAGATGCCGGTGGTGACGCCTTCGCGGGCTTCGACGCTCTCGGTAAACGCGGTGCCGAAGCGCGAGGTATTCTCGCTGGTCATAGGGCCAAGGCGCATGTAGTCGGCGCGTTCCTCGGTGAGGGTGAGGCAGATGAGGCCGCGGCCGAAGCGCGCCATGAAGTTGATGGCCTCCGGCGTGACGAACTCGGCGGCGAGCGTCAGGTCGCCTTCGTTCTCTCGATCTTCATCGTCGACCACCACTACCATCCGTCCGCGTCGAATTTCTTCGAGCGCCTCCGGTACCGTCGCGAAATGTCCCCTGGAATCAGCCATAGCACTTAAAGGATACCAGTGAACGCACAAACGCCGTCCCGCGGAGGAGACGGCGTTCGATGGGGCGCAAACAGAAACTACAGAGTGGACTCGATTTCGAATCCCCAGGCCTCGAGCAGCGCCTCCGGGATGTACTTCGAGTTCTTGTTCCGCCGCGCCCACTCGCGAAGGCGGGTCGAGCGGATGTACTGGTCGGGAGTGAGCTTGAACTCCTTGACCACCTGCTCGAACGAAGTTACGGTCGGGACGACGGGGCCGATAGGCTCCGGCTTGCCCCAGTTGGGATTGCCACGACGCTTTGCCATATAGGGTCAAATCCTCTAAAGACAGAATCTTGCGGAACTCGTCCGCCATTCTCTATGTTAGCTGGTTTGACTTAGATTTTCAATCTTGAAGTTCGTCTTCAAATACGGTAAATCCGCTCCAACCCGCACTCCTTCAGTGCTGTCGAACGCCACGGAGAAGTGTTCAAAGAATCCGTTCATTCCGAGCAGTCCGGCTAACGGCATATTCCGCATGAACCCTGCGACGATCTTAACCGGTCCACCTGGAAGATGCAGCACCACCTCATGCAGCCAGGCTGTGTCCGATCCAGTAACACCAGCGATGATCTCCGGGCGTCCTGATTCCAGCTTTAACCCGAGTATTGCAGCATAGTCGGCGTGGAACATGCTCCTGGCGGCGCCGGAATCAATGAGTGCCTCTAACGGCCGAATGCGTGAATGGCTTGCATTGGCGCTTGCTATCCCAATGTTCAGCATTGCGGCGTAAAGATAAGAACCCCGCATATCAGGAAACACATTGTAAGAAACGTTATAAGTCATAGCTGGAACGCAAATGATCCCCAGGCACGAGGTGTCTTCATTACGACTGCATCCCCGTTACCCGCGGCGTCAAGCATTTCCGATAGTTCCATCAAGGTGTCGCCTACGGCTAGTATCGAAGACTGATCCTGCGAAAGCGCGATCCATTTGTCGAGCGGCGCGGACTCCAGCGTCTTCAAACGGATCGCGTTCTCAGGAGAAAGCATTGTCAGTCCTCTGGATTGAGTTTACTTCGCCATCGACAGGCTGTAAAACTTCTCCATGTCGCCCCGCAGCATCTTCAGCGCCTCCACATTCAGGTAGACCATGTGGCCGGCCGGGTAGTATCCAAACTCCACGTTGTTGGCCAACGACGGCGGCAGCAGCATGTGGTGCAGGTCGTACTCGGTGTTGAAGAACGGGGTCGCCAGATCGTAGTAGCCGTTGGCCGAGAAGACCTTCAGCCTGGGGTTCTTGCGCATGGCGTCGGCCAGGTCGATCGCGACGTCCGGCTGCTGCTGCCCGCGCCCGGCGAAGCCTCCACCGCCTCCACCACCGCCGCTGGGCGCGTGGACGTAGTTCCATCCGCCACCGCCAGCCGACAACAGGTACGGTTCCTGGCTCATGTACTTCAACTCCTGCGTGAGGTACTGGTGGAAAGCGCCCACGTAGACGCCGCTGATACCGGTGTCGGACGGGTCGAAGCCCGGGCCCTGGCCGGCGGGGTCGGCGTCGAGCGCCTCGAAGCGCGCGTCGTAGCGACCCAGAATCTCGTTCTCATCGCGCAGCAGTTCCTTGCGAAAACGCGTGGAATCAATGCGGAGATTGCTCTCCTTGACGTAGGTCAGGCTGCGCCCGGTGGACGACGCGACCTTCTCGGCAATGGAGTTGAACTCCGCCGGCGGAAGCTTGTCGCCGCGGAAGAGCGCCGCCTGGTAGGGTCCGCGGGCGAACTCACGCGCCTGCTCGACCCAATCCGCCAGCGAGGCCGATGTCTTCACCTTCTTATGCTGATAGGCGATCGCGGCGAACGACGGGAAGTAGCCGATCTCCTGGATGTCGTAGCCGGGGACGCGCTCGTTGTAGTTCAGGATCGAGGACAGCAGCGTGACGCCATTGAACTCAATGCCGTCGTTATTCAACGAGGCAACCAGCGCAGCCGAGCGGGTCGTTCCGTAGCTCTCGCCGAAGAGGAACTTGGGCGAATTCCAGCGTTGGTTTACCGTGATGTAGCGCGTGATGAACTTGTTGAAGGCGCGAACGTCCTCGTCCACACCCTGAAACTCCGCGGGAGTTCCCTTGCCCACGACACGCGAAAAGCCGGTCAGCGGAGCGTCGATGAAGATCAGGTCGCTTTTGTCGATCAGGCTGTACTCGTTCGGAACCCAGTTGAAGGGCGCGGGGCCGGTGGCTTTGGGGCTCTCGGTCACCACGCGGATGGGGCCGAGCGAACCCATGTGCAGCCAGATGGTCGCCGAGCCGGGACCGCCGTTGTAGAAGAACGTCACCGGACGCGTGCGCGGGTCGGCTCCGTCCTCGGTGTAGGCGACGTAGAACATGCTCTGGTTGACTGCGTCTTTGGCGTCGCGCAGCAGCAGGTTGCCGGCGGTTGCGGTGTAGTGCACGACTCGTCCGCCCGCAGTCCAGTCGTGCCTGGTCTGGGAGTTGGTTTCGGGCGGGATCGGAATGCTCTCCTGTGCCGCCGCGCCGCCGCCGGCCTGCCCGGGTTCCGTGCCGGTTGCCGCCGCCCGGCGTCCCGGCGCTGCCGGATTCTGTGCCTGTGCTGAAACCGGGGCAGCCACCGCCGCGAGCAGGCATGTGGCTAGTACAAACTTGAACTGCGAATCCTTCTGCATCTGGTCGATTCTCCTGTCCGGTGGAAACACCCCCCCGGCATCTTCAGTGTGTGGAATAAGGCCATCATACCCGTTTTTTGCAGGCCACTATGCAAGGTGGAACAGGCATCTCTTCCTCAGCAGTAACCGTCTACTCAACTACTACAAGTGCCGTTGTTTTCACGCTCGTGCAGCATCAACAAACTTTGAGGTATCTATGAGTTTCCCCGTCTGCTCCGGTCCGGAGCTTGAAGCTGAAGAAAATTATTCGGAAGCTGAGAAACAATCCGGCATTTCACGCCGAACGTTCCTGCGCTCCGCGGGATTCCTTTCCGCCGCCGCGACCGCAGCTTCACCGGCAACGGTGCTGGCGCAGGCGGCGCATCCGGAGACCGCCAGGCCGATCACGTTGCAGGTAAACGGCCAGCCGCATCAGTTGACGCTCGACACCCGCACCTCCCTGCTTGACGCGCTGCGCGAGTACATGGACCTGACCGGCAGCAAGAAGGGTTGCGATCACGGCCAGTGCGGCGCCTGCACAGTGCTGGTCGACGGCCGCCGCGTCAATTCCTGCCTGACGCTTGCGTTTGCGGCGGAGGGCGCACAGATCACGACGATTGAAGGCCTTGCGAAGGGCGACAATCTTCATCCGGTGCAGCAGGCATTCCTCGAACACGATGGATTTCAATGCGGTTATTGCACTCCCGGCCAGATCTGCTCGGCGGTAGCGGCCATCGATGAGGCAAAGAAAGGCAGCCTGTCGATCGTCAGCTTCCATTCGGGCCAGACCAGCTCGCCGCAGCTTAGCGACGACGAGATTCGCGAGCGCATGTCGGGCAACATCTGCCGCTGCGGAGCCTACCCCAACATCGTCGCGGCGGTCCGCGCAGCATCCAGAGGAGTTGCATCATGAATACCTTCGACTATCAGCGCGTAGCAGCTCCCGACGCGGCAGTTCATGCCATCGGCCTGCACGGCGCGAAGTTTCTGGCCGGCGGTACCAACCTCGTCGACCTGATGAAAGATGGCGTCGAGACGCCTTCGACGCTGATCGACATCAACCACCTCGACGCGCTTGCGAAGGTGACAAGCGAAGGCGGAGGCGTCACCATCGGCGCGCTGGTTCGCAACTCCGACCTGGCCGACCACCCGGCCATCAGCAAAGATTATCCGCTGCTCTCGCAGGCGCTGCTCTCGGGCGCGTCGCCGCAGTTGCGCAACATGGCCACCACTGGCGGAAACCTGCTGCAGCGCACCCGCTGCTACTACTTTATGGATACATCCTTTCCGGCCTGCAACAAGCGCGTACCGGGTTCCGGCTGCGCGGCGATCAAGGGCTTCCAGCGCATTCACGCAATTCTAGGCCAGACGGATAAGGGCTCGACCAGCGCGGAGACCTGCATCGCCACCAACCCGTCGGACATGAACGTAGCGATGGCTGCTGTGGACGCCAAAGTTGTGGTGCAGGGACCGCGCGGCAAGCGCACCATTCCCTTTGCCGAGTTCCATCGCCTCCCCGGCTCTACGCCGCACATCGACACCAACCTGAAGCCCGACGAACTCATTATCGCGGTCACGCTGCCGGCGGCGAAGTTCGCGGCCAACTCCTATTATCTGAAGGCGCGCGACCGCAACAGCTACGCCTTCGCTCTGATCTCGGTCGCAGCGGGGCTGGAGATGTCGGGCGGCACCATCAAATCGGCCGGCCTGGCGCTGGGCGGCGTCGCGCACAAGCCCTGGCGCTCGGAGGCTGCGGAGAAATCTCTGGCCGGCGCGACCCCCGGGCCAGAGGCGTTTCGCAAAGCGGCCGACCTGGCGCTCGCGGGCGCGAAGACCTACGAGAACAATGCCTTCAAGGTAGAACTGGCGAAGCAAGGTATCGTCCGCGCCCTAACCGTCGCCGCCGCCGGCACGCAATCCGGAGTACAAGCATGATGATGCAGGAAACCCAACCCAATCCCCGCGCCAAACAGCTCCCGAATCGCTACACCGGCCTCGCCAAAGTGACCGGCAAAGCCAAGTTCGCGGGTGAGTTTACGTCCCCGTTCCCGAAGGCCGACCTGCTCTACGCCTACATGGTTCAAAGCACGATCCCGAACGGTACGCTGGCATCAATCGACCGTACCGCAGCAGAGCGCGCACCCGGCGTCGTCGCCGTGCTGACGCCGTTCAACGCGCCCAAGCTGAACGTGCCTCCGCCGCAGCCGCCCGCGCGCCGCAATCTGACCGTGCTGCAGGATACGAA
>CAXTMK010000119.1:0-7703 GCA_964245315.1 uncultured Acidobacteriaceae bacterium
GAGGATGGTCTTGTCGTAGATGAGCCTGGGCGTCGAGCCGAGGAAGATGACCTTCCCCCCAGAGTTGGCGATCGTCTTGAGGTTGGTCAGGACGGCATCGGCGATCACAGCCGCATTCGGAATGATCACCGTGCCGAGGGTGTTGCCGCTTTCCGTAGTGAGTTTGTTGTAGAAGCGGCAGGTAGGACAACCGATATTCCTGCTCAGGAAGTCTTCATCCACGATGTCGAAGTCGATTTGGTGCTCCGACAACAAACGTTCGGCGGAGACGAACTGCGTATCGGAGGCTGCGTCGCCGAGCCACATCGAAGCCGACGGCAAATACAGCGCGACACTGGCATCGGGCCGGCCCATGGACATGAGGTAGCTCATGCGGCGGACGTAGCTTAGCAGCGCGGGATACGTGGGATCCCGCATGTATTTGGCAGGGCCGCCGCTGGTGTCGCCGTTCACTCCCGGGGTGTTGTGGCTGGGCGTGCTGGTGGCGGGGTAGTACATGGTCTCGATCAGGTTGACGCCGCGCACGAACTGCTCGTTCAGGATGTAGCGCGCCATGGTGACATCGGGCTCGGGCCGGTAGGCGGCGAAGCTCTCGGTGAAGGCGCGCGGGTGGCCGTAGACGTGCGCGGCGGAGGCGGCGAGGCGCGGGAAGTCGGAGACAGTGTCGGTCCAGATCTGGTGCCAGATGGAGTCGATGCCGGGCACCTCGACGTACTGCATGTCGCGGAAGAAGGAGCCTTCGGAGTGCACGAGCTGCATCTCCATCTCTTCGTGGTTCAGGTGGACCTGGTATTCGAGGTGGTTCTGTGCGCACCAGACGCCCTGCGGCTTGAAGAAGCCGTCGCGGAACATCTGCGAGAAGACGTCGTAGTAGTCGGCTTTGGCGCGGCGTTGCGGCTCGGTCAGCGGGGCCGGCGGCGGGTCTTTCTGGCCGGCGATGTGCAGCGGTGGGGTGAAGCTGCCAAGCCACGGGCGGATGTCATAGCCTTTGATCTGCTGGAAGGTGGCGAAGAACTTCGGCGTCCAGGGCAGGCCGCTTATCGAGTAGTCGGGCTCGTCGCCGCGGAAGCCGAGGATGGTCCTGCCGAACTCGTCACCGACGGCTTTCTTGTAGGCTTCATGCGTGAAGGCGAGATATTGGGCTGTCGCGGCGGGGTCGAGGTAGTCTTCGAGCGACTGCGAACCGTCCTTGACGCGCTTCGGGTTGGTGTCGGAGCGGGTGGGCGAGGTCATGAAGCGATGCTCGACGATGGAGATAGTCCAGTTGCCGGGAGGCGCTTTCCACTCGACATCAGGGCTGGTGACAGTGATGGCGATGGAGGTGCCGTCGTCGTAGTTCGTTGCGTCGACTGCGGCGGTTGCGGGAGTGACGGCTTGCCTGAAGGTATCGCCGCCTTTGACATCAGACCGCGCTGTTACAGCGAGCGCCTGCATGCGCAGTTCGGGGTGCTCGGAGGTGAATTTGCCTCCGGCAAAGCCGCTCGGGTAGCCCGCGTCGTCGACGATCCAAAGCCGCATGTTGCGCTGCTTCGCTTCGGCGACGAACTGCTTGATGAAGGCGAAATATTCCGGCGTCAGGTAGCCGAAGCTGGTTCCGTAGCCAGCCTGAAAGGTGACGGCCTGATAGCCGAGGGCGTGCATGGTGTCGAGATCGTGGCGCACGGTTTCAATAAAAAACACACCGTTGAGGCCGTTGTAGGGTTCGGGGCCGTCTTCGGGGGGCGGAGATTGCCAGGCGCGCTGGACTTCGGCGGCGGTTGGGTTCTGGAGATGTTGCCAGGGTTGTTGAGCGTGGGCCGCGGTGACGAGCAGGAGGAGGCCTGGGGCTAAAGCCCCCTTCAAATTTGCGAGGAAATTCGTGGGGCTAAAGCCCCACGCTAATCCGAAAGAACCAAAGTGCCGAGTCGTCATTAGTAGAGTCCTACCTTTACATGGAGCAGGGAGCCATGGCCGCCGAAGTTGAGGCCGTAGTCGGTTTCGTCGCCATTCCAAAGGCGGGTTGCGATCCACGTCTCGCCGTCGTAGTGGCCCTCTTCTACCTTGAGCAGCTGCATCTGCCTGGTGGCGTGGACGGGCGGCAGAAACTGCACGCGGCAGTCGATGCCGGCGACGAGGAATTCGGTGTCGCTAAGCGGCGCAACTACGACGCGGCCCTCGCGCAGATGGCTGGTGTCCGAGGTGGTGGAGACGGGCGAGGCCGGAGGGTCGTAGGCCGGCGGATAGGAGACGAGGATGCGGGTTCCGGCATAGTCGATCTCGCGCTGGGCTATGCCATTGTCTTCTACCGCCGTCTTCACTTTGCCCGCGAAAGCTAAGGCGGCGAGCGTCCGGTCGAAGCTGCCGAGCAGGCTGAAGCCTTCGATGGAGGCGATGGTTTCGCCGTCCAGGGGAGGCGCCAGGTTGACGCGGTCCAGACCGAAGTTGCCGAAGCCGATGGCGCCCTGGCCGAGCGCGAAGAAGAGCGGGCGGGCGTAGCCGCTGGCGCCGGGGAAGGGCTCGAAGCCGAGCGATTCCGGGACCATCAGCGGGTTGCCGGCGGTGTGGAAGTCGCGCATCACCTGCTGGTAGTTTTCGCTGTTGGGAACGTAGATATCGGGCGCGAGCAGGTCGAGCGCGGGCGCGGCGATCTTCCAGACCGGCATCATGTTGACCGTGGGGCCGCCGGAGGGATAGTCCTCGCCGGGGATGGTCTGGATGGGGTAGGCGCGCGGGCTTTTCAGCCAGTTGTTCGCGTACATGGGCAGGGCAAGTTCGCGCTTGCCGGCGGCGGCGATCTGGCCGATGTAGCTGGAGACGGACCAGGCGGCGAAGGTCTCGTCGGCGTCGTCGCCGAAGACCTGCTGCCAGCTGCCGGCCTGTTTGTGCAGTCCCTTTACGAGAGCTTCAGGAACCTGCCCAACGAACTGCTTTTGCGCCAGGGGGCTGAAGTCGCGTACCGAGCCCAGCGAGCCGGATTCGTTCTCTACCTGCATCATGATGACGGTGTGCTGCGCGTCGGCCTCCTTGAGGTGATGCATCAGCGCGACGAAGGCGGTGCGATCGGCTTCGAGGTTGGCGGGCGCGTTGGGGCTCAGCACGTCGATGGATGCGCCGGCGCGGGTGAGCATGCGCGGGTAGGTCGCGGTGTCGGACTTCACCCAGTCGGGGACGTAGTGCATCCGGCCGTTCTTCCAGGTTCCGAACCAGAGCAGGATGAGGTGGACCTTGTGCTCGCGGGCCTGGGCGAGAATGGCATCGACGACCGTGAAGTCGAAGCTGCCTTTGCGCGGCTCCATCTGTTCCCAGTAGACGGGGACTTCGAGGGTGTTCAGGCGCATGCGCTTGGCGGCGGGCCATACGGCGGAGAGCCGCTCCGCCCAGCCGCTGGAGTTGTCGACCTGCGCGCCCAGCGCGAAGAACGGTTTGCCGTCGACGAACAACGAAGCGCGACCGTCCTGCTGGACCAGTGTGGGCAGTTCCTGCGCGGCGAGGCTGGATGTGGCTAGTACTAGCGCGCAGGCGAGACGGGTGATTCGCACCGATAGGTCCTCCGGGGTGGCACGGAGAAATATATAGGGTCCGAGGGACAGTTGGGAACAATTTTCCTAATGGATCGCGGGAGCGACATTAGAAGACAAACATGCCAAACGAGGCTCCCATAACGAAGCTCGAAAGAACCTGGGTACGGCGGTCGAGTTCCCGGTCGTTCAGGTCTTGGCGGCGCTCTACGTCGTGCTTCTGCTCGTCGGCGCGGCGGGTGTAGATGGCGGCGAGGGTCGGGCAGGACGAAGTTACCTGTCCGGCCAGGTAAATCTCTGCAACGGTGCGTTGAGCACCGGAGATGCCTTGGTCTGCGGCCTTGTGCAGCCAGAAGAAGGCCTGAGCATAGTCTTGAGGAACGGCAGGACGGCCCTGATAAAAGGTGAGCCCCACGGCGGTCTGGGCGGTGGGATCGCCGGCCTGGGCTGCGACGATGTAGCAGTCGAAGGCTTGGCGGTCGCGGTGGAACATGAGCGCGGTTTGGCCGATGCTCATGGCTTCGGCAGCTTCCAGACCGCCTTGCGTTGGGCAATCGGTTCTCGGGACAGTCGCCGTCCAGGAGCCAGTGCGGTCGCCAGCGTGGCCGGGGCTCGAGAAGACAATGGTTCCGGAGTAGTGGTCGCCATGGAGCGAACCAGCATAAGTAGCGGAGACCCCATTGGAATCGGGGGTGCGACGGATGAGAATGTCATCGGGGGCGAACCGGATCACAGAGGTGGGCATGCGTAGGGGTACGGGCGAACCATGTGGCGGTGCCCTCCGAGCCCTGCATGGTCCAGGTAGCATTGCAGAATCCGTTTTCGCAGACGAGAAGCTCCGGGGGCAGACCGCCGGCGAGCCCGCTTTGCGACGAGCCGGGCGGCATAGTAGAAGTCGGCGGGTCGCGGAAGTCCTGTGAGGTGGCCACGAAGACGCCGCTTGCGGGGTAGCCGGGGTGTCCGGGCCAGGTTGACTCAGCCGTTCCATTGATACGCGAGCCGTGAATGACACCACGGTAGATCACTGTGAGGCCGGACGGATCGGTACGGCGAACGACGAGGGAATCGCGGTCTAGCCCTTCGATGGTCAGCCGGGAGGGTGTCGCGGAAGCGGAAGTGGTGACTGTTCCTTCGGTTCCGTTGAAGGTCCAGACGGTATCGAGGCGGGCGTTAGGCTGGCTACAGAGGTTGTCCTGAGACTCGCAGACGGAAAAGCGCGTGGGTCCGGCAGACTGCGCAAAGATCGAATTGGGTGCCAGTGCGGCGGCGATGCTGAAGGCTGCCAGCAGGGAACGCGGGGTGCGAGGGAAGTGGCGGAGACACTTGAGGAGGGGCATAGGAACCTCATGCAGATTGCGGAGGCGTTGGCTATAAGGTGCGGTACCTAAATTGACGGAAGCGTTAGTGGGGCACAGGCTGGGCGACATCATTGGCCTGCGGGATGCCTCCTTCGCAGGAGCCGGAGGCGTTGCCTTCGTCCACGTTATTGACGGTAAGGGTGCAGATGGTCCTCTTGGAGGTGAGGTGTTTCTGAGTGGCGGGGTCGATCAGCGCACTTTCAATCGTGCGAATGATCTTGAAGCGATCCCCCGGCTTCACACCCTGAGTCGAGCCTTTGTTGATGAAGACGGCTCCATTGTCGATGCCCGCGACTAGGGCAGACTCAAGGGTTGGGACAGAGGCGACCGATACTCCAGTAGAAACCTTGGAGACGCCGGCCGAGTCCACGATCTTCCCGGCGAGGTCTGTGGAAACTGTTTCGACAGCCTTGCTGATGAGGTTGCCTGCAGCTGAATTGTCCTGAGTCGTGGAGGAAACGGGCTGATGGTAAGGATGGTGCCAAGGGCGTTGTTGCTGGTCTTCGCCAGTTCAGTGTTGTCGCGGAATGAGGCATTGGGCTGTGCGAGGATCACACCTGTTTCCATGTTAGTTATGCGAACGGTGGCTTGGAGCACGACTGTCCCCGTGGTCGTGGAGCCGCTGAAAGTTTTTTTTGTGGAGGGCGTAAAACTGAAGTCGTCCACCTGCACAACCACCAAAACGCCAGCGCCGAGTAGTTTGCCGATGCGCACGGCACCTTCCGGAGAGTACCGGTCGCTGTTCTGCGTATCCTGGTTCTTGAGTAATTGTGCGACCTGCTCGCTATCGATAATCGTGAGGCCGGAGCGGCCAGCGAGTTGAGAGGTGATCTTGGTCGCAATGAGATTCTGTTGATCCTGAAACTTGCCCCTATTGCTGGTGGTGATCGCAATACGCTTCATTGCCTGCGCCGCGATGGGGTGGAGGCCCAACGCGAGCAGGAGTGTGGTGACAAAAATAGCTCTGATTTTCACGGAAGACTCCCAGTATCGCGCGTTTCGAATACCATGGCCCGATGCAACATTGTTCTGGAGACTTCATAGTACAACGCAATCTGCTTGCAAAGTCCAGCTAGAATTTCGATAAATTTTCGGATACGAGGTAGAACCGGCTGCTTCTAAAGCCGCTCCTAACGAACTAGCGGAAAGTCGATGACTCGCCAAGGAATTCCAGGCAAGAGTAGCAGAAGGGGCACTCGAATGATTTACCGTTCGTCTCCCACAACTCAAATCGAGATGTGGGGCAACCGGGCGGCGGTTGCGGGTTTGTTCGGTGCGTGGTGTAATAGGCGCCTTCGAAAATTCGCTCTCCGGAGACGCGTCTATGCATGCAGTAACTTTGGTGGCCTTTGCGATTCAACCGCCCGCAACAGCAGGGGATCCGAACGACGGCCGGATGTACCTGTGGATTGCGATCGGGGTTGCGCTGCTGGCGCTGGTGGTGGCGTTTGCGATGGCGCGGGCGGTGATCGCGTCGGATTCGGGCACATCGGAGATGCAGGCGATTTCGAACGCCATTCGCGAGGGCGCGGAGGCGTTTTTGAAGCGGCAGTACCAGACCATCGGAATGATCGCGCTGCTGCTGGCGGTGGTGGTGTTTGGGGGGTATCACGCCTCGGCGCGCACGGCTCCGTATGCGCTGAAGACGGTGGTCAGCTTCCTGGTGGGCGCGGTTTGCTCTGGGCTGGCGGGTTTCACGGGCATGTACTGTTCGATTCGCGCGAATATCCGCACAGCCTCAGCGGCGCGGACCAGCCTGGATCGCGCGTTGAAGATGTCGTTGCGCGGCGGCGCGGTGACGGGGCTGGTGGTGGTGGCGCTTTCGCTGCTGGGGGTGTCGTCGCTGTTCCTGCTGTTCGGCGGCCTGGCCGATCCGCAGGGTGTGCCGTACCAGTTGGTCGGGTTCGGGTTTGGAGCGTCGTTGGTGGCTCTGTTTGCGCAGCTGGGCGGAGGCATCTACACCAAGGCGGCAGACGTGGGCGCGGACCTGGTGGGCAAGGTCGAGGCGGGAATCCCGGAGGACGACCCGCGCAATCCGGCCGTGATCGCGGACCTGGTGGGCGACAACGTGGGCGACTGCGCGGGGCGCGGCGCGGACATCTTCGAGTCGACCGCGGCGGAGAATGTGGGCGCGATGATCCTGGGCGCGGCGCTCTATCCGGTCTTTGGGCTGAAGGGGATATTGTTTCCGCTGATCGTGCTGGCGATCAATCTGATCGCGTCGATCGTCGGCGTGTTTGTCGTAAGCACAAAGGAAGACGCAGATCCGATGGCCGCGATGAACCGCGGCTTCTATGTAACTTCGGCGCTGGCGCTGGCGGGTTTCGCGGGTGCGGTGTACACGATGCTGAACGGCACGGGCGTCGCGCCGATCTGGCTGCTGGCGTGCGGTGTGGTTGGTTTGGCGACTGCCTTCCTGTTCGTCTGGATCACGCAGTACTATACGGAGTCGCAATACCGGCCGGTGCAGTCGATCGTGAAGGCTTCGCTGACCGGGCCGGCAACCAACATTATCAGCGGGCTGGCGGTGGGGATGGAGACGCCGGCGATGCCGGTGGTGGTGATCTCGGCGGCGCTGCTGCTGAGCTACTACTTCGGGGTGCAGGGACTGGCCGGGGTGATGGGCGTCAGCGACTATGCGAAGGGCATCTACGGCACGGCCATTGCGACCATGGGCATGCTTAGCTGCGCGGCCTACATTCTGGCGATGGATACCTTTGGGCCGATTACCGATAACGCCGGCGGAATCATCGAGATGTCGAACCAGCCGGATGCCATTCGCGACCGTACCGACAAGCTGGATTCGGCCGGCAATACGACCAAGGCGCTGACCAAGGGCTACGCTGTG
>CAXTMK010000119.1:7713-14968 GCA_964245315.1 uncultured Acidobacteriaceae bacterium
GTTAGCCATTAAAGCTGTCGGGCGCACGGCCCAGATGGTGGTGCAGGATGTGCGCGACCAGTTCCGGGAGAATCCGGGCATTATGCTGGGAACTTCCAAGCCGAACTATGCGCGCTGCGTAAATATCGTCACCACGGCGGCGCTAAGGGAGATGGTGGTGCCGGGGCTTTTGGCGGTCGGGCTGCCGGTGGTGGTGGGGCTGATCTTCAAGCACTTCAGCGAGACTTATCAGGCGATGGCGTCCATCGATACGGCGGGCGGTTCGCTGGTGCCGACGATCGCGGGCAAAGCCGTCAACCTGGTTGGCGCGGAATCGGTCGCCGGGCTGCTGATGGTCGGAACCATCTCCGGGGTGCTGCTGGCGATGCTGATGAACAACGGCGGCGGCGCGTGGGATAACGCGAAGAAGTACATCGAGACGGGTCAGTACGGAGGCAAGAAGTCGGACGCGCACAAGGCCGCGGTGGTGGGCGACACGGTGGGCGACCCGTTCAAGGATACGGCCGGGCCGAGCCTGCATGTGCTGATCAAGTTGCTGGCGACGATCACGCTGGTGCTGGCGCCGCTGTTCGTTTGAAGAGCAGTGGCGAGTGGTAAGTGGTAAGCACCAGGTCGGCGTACCTTGTGCTAGGATTTCGGAATCCCTGTAAGGCTCGGAGATTTGGAGCATGTCGGATTACGGAACGAGCCCCTTTGCCAATCCTCTGCCCGGCGCGGAGCCAAGCCCAGCGCCGGACCGGTCGCCCGATCCGTTTGGTGCGCCGGCTTCATGGTCGGCTCCGGCCGCTCCGCCTCCTCCGCCGCTTGCGCGGTCAAATGCGCTCTATGAGCTGCGTCCGCTCAGCCTGGGCGAGATTCTTGACCGTACCTTCACCATCTACCGCAAGCGTTTCTGGCTGTACGCGGGCATTTCGTCGATCGCCGCGGCTGTGCCTACGCTGAGCACGCTGGCGCAGTTCTTTTTTGTGCTGCCGGTGAGGCCGCGGCCGGACCAGGGATCGCGAGCTTTAGCCCTGACGTTGGTGATCGCGCTGGTCACGGGGCTGGTTGGGCTGGTTGCCTACAGCTTCACGCAGGCTGCGACGGTATCGGCGGTTTCGGCGGCGTATATCGGCGATGAGACTTCGATCGGCAAGGCGCTGCGGGTCGCGAGAAAGCACTGGTTTCGCTACATCCTGATTACGCTGTGGCTGGGCTGGAGCGCGGTGTGGCTCTTTCTTGTGCTGTACGTTCCGGCCATCGCGCTCGCCTTCGTGCCCGCTCTGCGCCTTCTGTTCATTCCGCTGCTGTTGCTGGCGCTGGCCAGTCTTGTATACGGCGTTATCGCCTATCTGCGCAACAGCCTGGGCGTGGTAGCATCCACGGTCGAGGATCTGAAGGTGCGGGCGGCGATGCGCCGCAGCAAGGTGCTGGTCGCGGGGCATAAGGGGCGGGTGTTCGCGATCCTGCTGCTGGCGGCGGTGCTGCAGATTGTAGCTTCGGTGGTGCAGGGCATCTGCGGCTTTCTGATGGGAGCCTCGCACGGCCCGATCCGGATCGCGCTGGAGGCGCTGACGCTGCTGTTGACCTTCGTCTCGACGGCGATGGTGGTGCCGGTTGCGGCGATTGCGCTGTGTCTCTTCTATATCGATGAGCGGGTGCGCAAGGAAGGCTTCGACGTCGAGATCCTGATGCTGCGGGGCGCGCCTGCGCCGCCGGTGACGCAGGAGTCGCTGCCCTCGCCGTTTACCTCGGAGCTGGCCTGAGAACGATGGCGCGTTGCAGGCTGGGGGCGCTCGCGTGGGTGCTGGCTGCGGCGTGTTTGCCTGCCCAGTCCCAGCCTGCGCCAGTCACGTTGAGTCCGGCGGCGCAGATGGTGCCGGACGATCGCAATGCGCCCGTCGAGTACAAGGCTCTGCCGGATGCGCGCTCGAAGGCAAATGAGATTCTGCAACGCCGCGACTTTCGCCGGGTGCAGCCGAACTCGTTCTGGGACCAGTTCTTCGCCCGGGTAGGTCTTTTTCTGAACAAAGTCTTCTCCCAGGTGGGCGAAATGATTCCGGCGGTGCCGTGGTTTGCGACGGCGCTGGAATGGGGCGTGCTGGGCATGGCGGCGGTCGCGCTGACCATCTGGATCTTCCGCGCCAGCAAGCAGCAGCGCGTGGCCATCGCCGCCGGCCGCGGGACTTCGGAGACATGGGAGCGGGAGAGCGATAACTGGGCCGAACGCGCTCGCGAGGAGGCTGGCCGCGGCGAGTGGCGCGAGGCGGTGCATTGCCTGTACTGGTCGGCGATCGTGCTGCTGGAAGGGCAGAAGATGTGGCGGCAGAATCGCGCCCGCACGCCGCGCGAGTATGTGGCGCTGCTGGAGGACGGGTCGCCGAAGCGGCAGGCGCTGGGCGGGCTGACGCGGGTCTTCGAGCGCATCTGGTATGGGCTGCGGCCGGCGGAAGAGAGCGACTACCGGCAGGCGTCGGCGATGCTCGAAGATTTGAGGGCGCGATGAGCGCGGCCGGCAATGCCGGAAATACCGTAAACGACCGGCGCATCGTGCTGTGGCTGGTAGGTGGGCTGTTTGTGCTGATGCTGGCATTCGTGCTGTTCGGCCCCAAGAAGGACGAGAACGATCCGGAGCCGACGACGTATAACGCCGGGTCTGAGGGGATCGAGGCGGCGTATCTTCTGCTTCCGGAACTCGGCTACGTCGCTCAGCGCTGGGAGTCCCCCGCCAGCGGCCTGAGTAATGTGGACGCGGCACATGCGACGCTGATCCTGACCGAGCCGAAGCTGCCCGTGCAGGGCGTAAAGGCGCTGCGCCAGGAAATTGCGGATTTTTTGCGGCGCGGCGGGTGGGTGGTCGCCACCGGGCCGACCGGCGCGCTGCTGCTGCCCGACGGCAAGACCGACGTGCCCATGAGTCTGATCAAGGGGCTTTGCTACAGCAAGCCGTCGGGCGATGGCGCGCTGGCGAAAGCCGGACAGGTGCCGATGCGCGAGCCGGTACGCTGGGCCGCGGAGGGCGCGGCGTACAGGGTGGAACAACGCTGCGGGCAGGATGCGGTGGTGGTACGGTATCCGGTGGGTGTGGGCGAAGCGATCTGGTGGAGTTCGCCGATGCCGATGACCAATGCGGGGCTAAGCGATGACCCCAGCCTGAAGCTGCTGCTGGCGAGCGTCGGCGCACCGGGCAGGACGATTTTATTCGACGAGTACATGCATACCTGTCGCGACAGCGTCGGCGATACCCTGAAGGGATTGCCCTGGGCCGCGCTGTGGTGGCAACTGGCGGCGGTCGCGGCGCTGCTTGTCTTCAGTTTCAGCCGCAGGAGCGGGCCGCTGCGCACGGCGGTGACGATGCCGCGAACTTCGCCGGTGGAGTTTGCGGAGTCGATGGGTGTGCTGTATCAGCGCGCCGGCGCGACTCCGGCGGCGACCGAGGCGGCGCGCGGACGTTTGCTCGAATTTTTGCGCGATCAGTGCGGCATTCCGCGCGAACTGCTGCGTGGGCAGACGCCGGAAGTGGCGCAGGTGCTGGCGGAACGCTTCGGCGGCGATTGGCGCGAGATCGACCAGCACCTGGCGCAGGCTTCTGTCGCTCGGGAGATAACGGCGAAGAGCGCGCTGAAGCTGGTGCAGTCGCTGGATGACGATCTTGTGCGGCTGCAGGAGCTGATGCGAACCCATAAGCCTCTTGCCGTGGTACATAGGTAGAGCAGGGCCTGGTCTTGGAGTTGAGAGTGTTGAGTCGAGAGCTAAGAGTTAAGAACGAGGCGAATGTGGATGAAGTGATGCAGGTAGGAGCGACGCTGGCGCTGTTCGAGCATGGGCGAGCGCAGATCGGGCAGGTAATTTCGGGGCAGGAAGAGATGATCGACCAGGCGCTTCTGACGCTGCTGTGCGGCGGCCATGCGCTGATTGAAGGCGTGCCCGGCGTGGCCAAGACGCTGGCGGTGAAGACGCTGGCGCGCTTCCTCTCGCTCAGCTTCCAGCGCGTGCAGGGAACGCCGGACATGATGCCGGCCGACATCCTCGGCACCAACGTCTTTTCGCCGCAGACGAACGCGTTCTACCTGCACAAGGGGCCGGTGTTTACGCAGTTTCTGCTGGCGGACGAGATCAACCGCATGCCTCCGCGCACACAGGCCGGGTTGCTCGAATGCATGGAAGAGCGCCAGGTGACGATGGACGGCGACGCGCACATCCTGGACGACTTCTTCACCGTCTTCGCGACGCAGAATCCGCTGGAGTTCGAGGGGACGTATCCGCTGCCCGAAGCGCAGTTGGATCGCTTTCTGCTGAAGATTCGCGTCGGCTATCCCAGGCTGGCCGATGAGCGGCGGGTGCTCGAACGGCACCATGCCAGCCTGCAGGCGAAGGACCTGGAGCGGCATGCGATCGAGCCGGTGGACGCGGCGATGCTGGCGGCGGCGCGGGCGGAGGTTCGCGCGGTCAAGGTCGAGCCGGCATTGTTCGATTACCTGCTGGCGGTCGTGCGCCGGACGCGCGAGTGGCCGACGATCGCGCTGGGCGCTTCGCCTCGCGCGGCGGCGGCGCTGCTGCTGGTGAGCAAGGGCTATGCGGCGCGCGAGGGACGCGACTTCCTGATTCCGGACGATGTAAAGACGGCGGCGTCGCCGGTGCTGCGGCACAGGCTGAGCCTGCGGCCTGAGGCTGAGCTCGAGGGGTTCGATCCGGATCGCGTCATCGCTGATGTGCTGGCGGCGACGGCGCTGCCGAAGTAGGGCGCGTGCGCACGCTGATTCCAGCTTCGATTTCGGCTGTCGCTCGTCCCAGCGGGCGCGCGGGCAGATGGCTGGGCTTTGCGCTGACGCGCCGTGCCCTGCTGCTGTTGCTGGCCGGCTTGCTGGGACTGGTGCCGGCCTTCTTTCATCTGCATCGCGTCTGGCTGATGCTGGCCTGGGACGGTTTTGTGCTGGGTTTGGCAATCGCCGACGCGGCGTTGCTACCGGCGGCGGAGAAGTTTCGCATTTCCCGGACCTTTCTGGATTCGCCGCGTCTGGGCGAGCTGACGCGGGTGGAACTGGAAGTCCTTCAGGAGAGCAACCGGCTGCTCGAAGTCGACCTGACGGACGACCTGGAGCAGAGCCTGGCGCCGGTGCCGCAGACCAGGCGGGTGATGGCCTATCCGCGCGATCCGGTGCGGACGGTGGTCGAGTGTTATCCGGGGCGGCGCGGCGATCTGGGTTTGGGCAATGTGTATCTGCGCTATCGCGGGCTGCTGCGGCTGGTGGAGCGCTGGGCGGTGTGCGAGCTGGCGCAGCCGATGCGGGTCTTCCCGGCGATGAGCGAGAACGGGCAGGATTCGAGCCTCTACCTCATTCGAGCGCGGCAGATCGAGATGCAGAAGCGCCGTCTGCGGCTGCGCGGGATCGGACGCGAGTTCGAGAGCCTGCGCGACTACCAGCAGGGCGATGAACTGCGCAACATCTCCTGGCCGGCGACGGCGCGGCGCGGGCGGCTGATTACGCGGCAGTTTACGACCGAGCGCAGCCAGCAGGTCTGGATCGTGCTGGATGCGGGGCGGCTTTCGCGAACGGCGTTTACGCTGGTGCGTCACGGGCAGGCGCACGCGGGCGAGTCTGACTTTGAAGCGGCGGAGAATCTGCGGCTGACCGTGACCCAGCTCGACCAGGCGACCACGGCGAGCGTAATGCTGGCCGAAGCGGTGGGCGGCTCCGGCGATAAGTGCGGGCTGCTCACGTATGGCCGCAAAGTCCAGCAGCAGCTGCTCCCCGGAGCGGGGCCGAATCATCTGCGCTCCATGATCGACCAGCTCTCGCAGGTGCGGGCGGAGGCGGCGGAGGCGAATCATCTGAACGCGGCGGCGCGGCTGAAGCATCTGCAGCGGCGGCGGGGGATGATCGTGTGGGTGACGGAGATCGCCGACAGCGCCGGGCGCCCGGAGGTGGTGGCCGCGGCGGCCGACCTGGTGCGGCGGCACCTGGTGCTGCTGGTGGTGCTGAAGCATCCGGAGCTGGACGAGCTGGCGGGCCGTAGGCCGGCGAATGTGGAGCAGATGTACGCCTCGGCGGCGGCGAAGGAGATGCTCGATCGCCGCCGTGAGACGATCGTCAGACTGCGCCAGCAGGGGGTGCTGGTGGTGGAGGCGACGCCGGGCGAGATCGGGTTGCGGGCCATCAACAGCTACCTGGATGTGAAGGCCCGGGGGCTAATCTAAGCGATTACTCCCAGCGAACGCTTCATCTCCGCCACGTCGCGGTGCGCCTTGACCAGGCGGTAGGTGTAATAGCCGAAGCGTCCGAGCACGAGCAGCGTAAAGACGATCAATCCATTCGTGGCGTCGTTCTTCTGGGCGTACTTCAAGCGGTCGCCAAGGGTGTACGCGAAGAACAGCAGCAGCGCGCCGGACCAGATGACGCGGAACCAGACACCCTTCATGCGTTGCGCGGTGTAGGTTCTCAGCTGGGCGGCGGTGTCGGGTTGGAGCCACTGGTCCTGCGGGCGTTCGGTGGTCATGCGTCATATCCCTTTCTGAACGTCATGGTAATCGATGAGTGGCTGCGTCCGACTACAATCTTCTTGTGGCGACGGGGTTCCAGTTCGGCGGGCAGTTGGCGTTTGAGGCGGCGACTGCTGCGGAGATTTTGCGCTCGGTGCCGGCACTCCCGGGAGTGTTCGCGCTGCGCGGTGAGAGCGCGGCGGCGGAGCCTTATCTGACGCGCTCGGCGGACCTGCGGCGGCGCATGACGCGGCTGCTGAATCCGCCGGAAGAGCAGTCGAAGCGGCTGAACCTGCGCGATCGGGTGCGGACCATCGAGTACACGGTCACGGGGTCGGAATTCGAATCGCATCTGGTGCTTTACGAGGCGGCGGCGGCCATTTTCGGGGCGGCGGAGGCTCGGCGCAGACTGCGGCTGCACACTCCATTCTTTCTGCGGCTGACGAGCGAGCATGCTCATCCGCGGGTCTACTCGACCAATCGCCTCAGCAGGCGCGGGCTGGCGCAGACCTATGGGCCATTTCCTTCGCGCGCCGCAGCGGAGCGCTACTGCGACGCAGTGTTAGACCTGTTCAAGCTGCGGCGGTGCTATGAGGATCTGGTCGTTGCGCCGGATCATCCCGGCTGCGCGTATGGCGAGATGAAGAAGTGCATGGCGCCATGCAATCAGGGCTGTTCGGCCGACGAGTACGCGTCGGAGGCAAAGGCGGTCGAGGCGTTCTTTCGCACGCACGGCGAGTCCATGCTGGGGGCGATTGCCGAGGAGCGCGATCGCGCTTCGGCGGAGATGGAGTT
>CAXTMK010000120.1:0-14955 GCA_964245315.1 uncultured Acidobacteriaceae bacterium
AGGGGACACTTCTATCGAGGACAACAGGGGACACTTCTAATGTGCTTCAACAGAAGGGAAGCCTTCGAAGCGCTATCGGTACGGTCGTAATTGCGTAATACGAATTTTCTTGCATCCAGACTGTATTTGGAACTACTGTCTGCGGCAGCTGGTGGCGGAGCTGCTTCGGAAGAACGAGCTTCTCCGCCAGCAACTGGCGCAAACTCAGCGCGACCATGAGAGCTTGTGATATGCATAGTGTGGATTGCTAAAAGGAGCTTTGCGATGCGGAAGATGGTGATTTTGGGAATGTTGATGTTGAGTCTGACGGCGGCCAGCGCTCACGCGCAGATGAACGGCATGGCGATGCCTGCGCCAGGCACGCAGGTCGAGCCGGCCAAGGCGCTCGAGATGATCGTGGGAAATTTCGAGTCGGAGTTTACGGGCGCGGCCAGGGCGATGCCGGCCGACAAGTACAGCTTCGCTCCGGCGACCGCGATGTTCGCGGGCTCGAAGTACGACGGCGTGCGCACGTTCGCGCAGCAGATCACGCATGTGATCCAGGCGAACTATTCCTACGCCATGGCCGCGAGCGGCCTGAAGACCGATACGAACGTAAAAGCGATCGCGGACCTGAAGACGAAGGACGACGTTCTGGCGGCGCTGGCGACTTCGTTTGTCTTCGTGCATAAGGCGATCGCGACCATCACGCCGCAGAATGCGTTCGAGGCAGTGCGCGGCGGCACGCGGGCCACCATGGCGGAGGGCATCGCGGTGCACGGCTTCGACCACTACGGGCAGATGGTGGAGTATCTGCGGATGAATGGCATTATTCCTCCCGCAACCGCCATGTAGTGCGGTGACAGAGCGAAAAGCAGATCCCTATGGGATGACAAAGCAACTTTAATCAGCCTTTGTTTGTCATCCCGCAGCGATCTGCTTTTGTACCTGGGCCTAATGCACATCCTTCTTCGGCGGAGCCTTCAGCAGGAACGTGAACGAGAATCCAGCGGTGTCGATCTTGTTGCGCAGACTGCGGTTGTAAAAGCCCGACAGCGTAACATGGCCGTTCAGCGGGATGTCGAGCGTGTTAGTAAAGCCGTTATCCTCGGCGACACCTTCGTTGGTTGCGGTGGTCACCTTCTTCTTGCCCTTGCCGGTGGTCGAGTAGACGATCTCGCTGGTCAGCGGAAGCTCCTCGTAGGCGTCGGACTCAAAGGTCAGGTGGAACGGCAGATCGAAGGAGCCTCCGGCCTGGAAGTGCGCCAGTTCGCCGACCGTGGTGTAGCTCTTGCGAATGCGTGAACCGATCAGTTCGGATGAGTCGCCGATGCCGAGTTCTATGTCCGGCGAGAACAAGTCGAAGTCCTTCTCGAAGTGATTGTTGATGTTGTAGGTCGCCTTGCCCGCGCCCAGACCGTCATCCTTGTCGCCGGTGGGCGCGCCGAGCGACGCGGTAAAGCTGTAGTCCAGCAGCTTCGTGCTGACATCGAAGTGCCCGTTGATGGCCGTGTCTCCCGCGACGAAGTGCCGCGTGGCCGTGGTGTACACGGGCCTGGCCGTCGTACCGGTGGTGACAACCACGTTGATGTAGTCGTACAGGGGCGTGCCGGCGTCGGCGGAGAAGTGCCTGTCGAAGCGCCAGGCGAAGTTCGGCGTGAGGATTGAGGACCAGCCATTCGACGAGTCGTGCTGGGACGTGGTCACCATCGACAGGTTGGGCCCTTTGACGAAGGGCACGATGCCGGCGGGGCCTTCGTCGTTGGTGGTGGCGGCGGGGGATTCGACGTGTGCGGGGGCCTGCGGTGGAGTCGCCTGCGCGGCGAGACGCTGCACGGAAGCAGACGAGAGAACCGACGCGGCGAGAAAGGCTAAGGACGTGCTTTTGCAGGACAAGAAGACTCCAGGCCAACGGCTGATCGTACCAGCATGGCATGAAGAGCAATGGATTGCGAGTAGGGGAATCTAAGAGCGCAATTTCCGCGGTAACCCACTCATCGCGAAAGACTAAAGCGCGATGATTGGGGCACGAGTGTCTTTGAGGGCTACGTGCGGTCGGCGATGGCTACGTAGGGCGCGGGGTATGCGGGACCGGTGTAGTCGGCGCGCGGTCGGATCAGGCGGTTGTTGTCGTGCTGTTCGAGCACATGTGCCGCCCAGCCCGAGATGCGCGAGATAGCGAAGATAGGCGTGAACAGATCGATGTCGATGCCCAGCGTGGTGTAGGTGCTGGCGCTGTAGAAGTCGACGTTGGCGTTCAGCTTCTTCTCGGCCTTCACAAAGGCTTCGATCTTCTGGCTCATGTCGAACCATTTAGTGTCGCCAGCCGCTTTGCCCAGCTCTTCGGACATGCGCCGCAGGTGCGTCGCGCGCGGATCCTCGGTGGTGTAGACGCGATGGCCGAAGCCGGAGATTTTCTCCTTGCGTGCGAACATGCCGCGCACATGCTCGACGGGATCTTCGCCGGCCTTGTCGATGGCGAAGAGCAGCTTCATGGTCGCCTCATTTGCGCCGCCGTGCAGCGGTCCCTTCAGCGCGCCGATCGCGCCCGTAATGGCGGAGTGCATGTCCGAGAGCGTCGCCGCGATCACCCGCGCGGCGAAGGTGCTGGCGTTCAGCTCGTGGTCCGCATGCAGGATCAGCGCGATATCAAAGGCCGAGGTTGCGGTGCCGGAAGGCTTTTCGCCGTTCAGCATCCACAGGAAGTTGGCGGCGTGGGTAAGGCTCTTGTCGGCCTCGACGACCGGCTTGCCCTTGCGGATGCGATCGAAGAGCGCGACGATCATGGGAATCTGCGCGGTCAGGCGGAAGCTCTTGCGCAGGTTGGCGGCGTGGCTGGAGTCTTTCTCGTCGGGGTCGTAGATGGAGAGCAACGAGACGGCGGTGCGCAGCACCTCCATGGGCGAGGCGTAGGTCGGGACGGAGCGCAGCAGGTCGAGGATGGCGGGATTGAGTTCGCGCGCCGCGGCCAGCTCACTCGAGAATGCAGCCAGCTCCGAGCCCGTGGGCAGCTTGCCGTTCCACAGCAGGTAGGTGGTCTCCTCGAAGGTGGATTTGATGGCGAGTTCGTGGATGTCGATGCCGCGGTAGGAGAGCACACCGGCGTCGCCGTCGATCCAGCAGATGGAGGAGGTTGTGGCTACGATGCCTTCAAGCCCCTTGGGCGCGACCGCGGTGGACATACTGACTCTTCTCCGGAATAAAACGCGGCCTTGGCCGCCGAGTACATTCGTTATAGCGCAGGCGGGAAACGGTTGTCACGAATGGGGCGGCCGATGGCCGAATATCGGCAAGTCGCCGAAAGTCGAGTTGAGCGTTTCCGAAGAAACCGTTCGCCATAAGCAAACGTCTCACCACAGTGAAGTATCGGGAGGGAAAGCTATGGCTGAAGAAGAAATCGTTGTACAGAACCGTCCATCGAGCGCAATTCTGGCAGTCCTCGCCGTCCTGGCGTTGATGAGCATCGGCGCGCTGGTCTGGTGCTACGGATTGAACAACCACCTTCAGGTTGCGGAGAATCGGCTGGCAGGCGCGGAGCAGAAGAACGCCGATCTTGAGCAGAAGGACATTGCGTTGAACGCCAGACTGCGCGCCACGACCGAGACGCTCGGCCAGAGTGTCGGCATGACGCAAAAGCAGATCGAGGCGAAGACCCAGAGCATCATGGCCTCGCAGGCTGCGGCCATCAAGTCCGAGCGTGCCGAGGCTGCGAAGCTGGAAGCCTCGCAGGCGGATGCAGCGAAACAAATCGGCGCGGTTGCGACTGACGTGAGCTCCGTCAAGACGGATGTAAGCGGAGCCAAAGCCAGCATCGCGGATACGCAGACCGACCTCGCCAGCACCAAGGACCAGATGCAGCGCATGATGGGCGACGAAGGCCACATGAGCGGGCTGATCGCAACCAATCACGATGAGCTCGAGATCCTGAAGCATAAGGGCGACCGCAACTACTACGAGTTCACGCTGCAGAAGGGCGCGAAGCCCACGCTGCTCTCGACGGTAAAGCTGCAGGCAAAGAAGGTGGACGACAAGCACAGCAAGTACACCATGGTCGTGAGCGCCGACGATCGCAACATCGAGAAGAAAGACAAGAGCCTCGATGAGCCGGTGCAGTTCCTCACCGGCAAAGACAGCAAGGACCTGTATGAGATCGTTGTGAACTCGATGGCAAAGAATCAGATTTCCGGCTACTTATCCACACCGAAGAACGTGACGACCGCGATGTCGGCGCCCCCGGCGCAGTAAATCGTCAACGTTAGAAGGTGTTTTAGCGGTTTGAAGGCCTCGCATGGCGCAGTGAAGGGGATGCTCCGGAGCATCCCCTTCACTGCGTTTGCCTTGTGCTTCTACCCTTAAGGGCTTTGCCTTGTTTGCCTTATGGAGCGGCATCCTCGCGGACGCCGTTTGCCTATTCTCCCAGTCGCTGCGGAACCCGTTGAAGCAGCTAACGAAGGTATAGTTTTGCGCCTGAAGAGTGTCAAGAAAAAACGAGCGCGAATGCGAAAAATCTTTCACCGAGTTCAGCCTGAAGCTCCCAACTCATGACGCATGACTGTCAGGCAATCGCCTTTGTCTCTGAGAATGGCCCGGACTTAAGTCCGGGCATTACGAGTTACCACAGAGTCGGGCTTTAGCCCCCGGTATATGCTCTCTTCCACGCTCCCTTACGTCGATCATCGGCGCACGTCCTAATGCTTCGGCTGATGCTGCTCGATCCATGGTCGCGCAAGCATCAGCAGCGCAACGATAAAGTCCTGCAGTGTATGCGCGATGACCACCGCGCGCAGATCGCCCTTGTAGTAGCGCACCACGAAGCCGTAGACCACGGCAAGCGCGGCCAGGGGGATGATGGCTGCAAGACCTTCGTAAAGATGCACCGATCCGAAGAGCAGAGCGGCGAGAAAGATCGCGCCGATGGGCGAACGCGTCCACGCGCTGAGCTGCTGCATCAGGTATCCGCGGAAGATGATCTCCTCCGTAATGCCGGCGGTGAGCGAGACCAGGAACCAGACGAAGAACTCCAGCGGGGTGTGCGGCGCGATGGCGGCAATCACGGCTTCGTTGCGCTTGTGGAAGAGCGGCGTGAAGTAGAGCGCGGCGCCTGCGATTGCGATTGCAAGGAAGCCCATGAAGTAGGTGAGGACGCCGAAGCCGATGCTCCGGAGCAACGTGGTAGCGCGATTGCGAAATGCAGTGAGGAAGAAATCGCGCTTGCGAAAGACGCCCGCGATAACCAGGCCGAGCAGCAGCCACTCCATCACGATGCTGCCGATGTATTGCGGTATGCGCGGTGCGTCCGTGACGAGCTTGGTAGCCGCGCGGTGATGCGTGAAGGCAGTGGTGAGCGCAAGCAGGCCGAACAGCCCGGCCGTGTGCCACCAGGGCGCGATGGGCTTCGGCGTCGTGTCGGGGATGGGCGGCGGCGGGGCGAGTGTTGTCTCGTCGTAAGGCATCTTCCGTATAGTACGGGTGTGGAGAGGTGCGATGCGCGATGTGGTGATTGTGTCGGCGGTACGAACCGTCATCGGCAAGTTTATGGGCGGCCTGAGCGAGTTGTCAGCAACGCAGCTTGGCGCGGCTGTCGTGCGTGAGGCTGTTGCTCGCGCAGGTGTGCAGGCTGCGGATGTCGCCGAGTGCATCATGGGCTGCGTGTTGCCGGCGGGGCTAGGCCAGAACCCGGCGAGGCAGGCTGCGCTGGGCGGTGGCCTCGCGGACACGGTTGCGGCGCTGACCATCAACATGGTCTGCGGCTCGGGCCTGAAGGCGGTAGCGTTGGGCGCGCAGGCGATCCTGCTGGGCGATGCGGAGATCGTAGTCGCCGGTGGCATGGAGTCGATGACGAATGCACCGTACCTGCTGCCGGGAGCGCGCAAGGGCTTTCGCATGGGCGATGCCAGGGCTATCGACTCGATGGTCAAGGACGGGTTGTGGTGCGCATGCGACGACCAGCACATGGGCATGACCGGCGAACTGGTCGCGGAGAAGCATGGCATCTCGCGCGAGCAGCAGGATGCCTATGCTCTGGAGTCGCATCGGCGGGCCGCGGCGGCCTGGCGCGAAGGCAGGTTCGCGGCTGAGGTGATGAAGGTTTCAGTGCCGGGCAGGAAGGGTGCGGTGATCTTCGATCGCGATGAGAGTGTGCGCGAGGACGCTTCGCTGGAGGCGCTGGCCGCGTTGAAACCGGCGTTTAAGCCGGATGGCACGGTAACGGCGGGGAATGCTCCGGGGGTGAACGACGCGGCGGCGGCGTTGGTGTTGATGTCGTCCGCGAAGGCCGCGCAGTTGGGGCTGACGCCGATGGTGACGATCAGGGCGCAGGCGATGAGCGGGGTCGCACCGCGTTGGGTCATGCTGGCTCCGGTGCTCGGCGTGGAGCGGGTGCTGGCGAAGGCGGGATGGGCGAAGGATGAGGTCGATCTGTACGAGCTGAACGAGGCCTTCAGCGTGCAGGCGCTGGGCGTGACGAAGGAGCTGGGGCTCTCGCTCGAAAAGGTGAACGTCAACGGCGGCGCGGTGGCGATCGGGCATCCCATTGGCGCCAGCGGCGCGCGTGTGCTGGTAACGCTGATCCACGAGATGATTCGCCGCGATGCGAAGAAGGGCGTGGCGGCGCTGTGCCTGGGCGGCGGCAACTCGGTTGCGCTGGCGGTGGAGCGCTAGCCCGCTTCGTTGATCTCGATCCAGTAGCCATCGGGGTCTTGAAGGTAGATCTGGCGGAGGCCATCGGGACGGATGTTAATGCGGGCGTCGCCGCTCAGGTTGCGAAAGGCCACCCGGTGCTCGTCCAGGCGGTGCATGATGGGATCGAGCAAGGGAACACGGAAGGCGAAGTGGTACTGGATCGACGGTGTAGGTATGGGCGTCGCGCCCCCGATGACGTGCAGCGACAACGCGGGCCCGATGCGGTACCAGAGGTGAAGGCCGTCTTGGAAGGGCTCCGGGATGGACTTGAGGCAGAGCGCTGTCTCGTAGAAGTGTGCGCTGCGGGACATGTCGGTTACGTGGACGGTGATGTGATCGAGTTGCATGGAGTGTTCCTTGGGCCGATCCTGCACTTTCAATTGTGGCCAGATCTACGACCAGTCGCGAGACGTGTGGCGCACGGCGTGGATGAAAATCGCCTCGCCGACGACTTCGTAGAGAACAATGTACGGGAGGTCCGGAATTACGAGTTCGAAGGCCCCGTCTTCTCTGCGCCGTCCGTTATATAGCGGGGATCTTAGCCGCATAATTCGATCGTAAATAGCCTTCGCAACGTGCCGCGCAGAATCTGCGCTGTCTCTCCGGATGTATGCGTGTATCTCTTCGAGATCATCGGCTGCGGCGTCGGTCCAAATGACCTTCATTCTGGTGCGAAGTCCCGTTCAATGCGTGCTAAGACTTCTTCCGAGGATACGAAGCGCCCCGCTGCAATGTCCGCCCTGCCACGTTTCACCGCGTCGCTCAGGTCACGCTTATAAGAGACGAAACTCTCCAAAGCCTGCTGGGCGACTTCATCGACAGAGCTATGGGTTGCCGACGCGATATGTTGCAACTCTTGTTCCAGCGCGGGTGTCAGTTGGAGCGTCATACTACGACTTTATGCCGCCAAGACGGCCGGGTCAACGTCACTGTTCATACTCACCGAGTACGAGGTTGGGAAATGCTTCCATAATCTTCTCAGTGGCCTCTGCGGTCTTCGCAAAAATGCCGAAGAGCCCGTCGTGGCTGATATGAATGATTCGATCACCCAATCCAGTCACGATGTAGACATCCCAAAGAAGCACGAATCCAAAAATTACAAAGGCAGTCAGCAATTCGATTTCCTCGCCGCGAAACGTGCATACGAAATCGTATTGGATTGGTCGCAGATCCCCGAATCCTGCTCGTATTCGATCGATGGCTACTCTGCCGGCTGCTTGTTCCCAACTTGAAAAAGGCTCATCGGCAAACCAAAGGCGCGCGCCGTCGAAGTGTGCGCGATCGTAGTAAGTGCTGGCCATAGTCGCGCACAGGTTGGCGCAGTACCCAGTCGAATGGGGACTTGTCGGATAGGCAAATTTGAGGAACCGGGCTTCAGACGAGACAAAGCTGGGCCGGAGCTCATCGAACTCGATTCCAAAGTGCGACTTCGCAGCCGTGATCCACGTTTCAAATTCTTCGAAGGTCTCAGTAATCATGGTTCCTCAACACTCAATGATGTTCAACGCCAACCCTGCCAAGCTAGTTTCCTTATACCGCGACTGCATATCCATCCCCGTCCTATACATCGTCTCGATCACCTGGTCGAGCGACAGCTTGTGCCCTTCGGTCTCGTGCATGGCCATGCGGCAGGCGTTGACGGCCTTCACCGCGCCCATGGCGTTGCGTTCGATGCAGGGAATCTGCACCAGCCCGCCGATGGGGTCGCAGGTCATGCCGAGGTTGTGCTCCATAGCAATCTCGGCGGCGTGTTCGACCTGTGCGTTGGTCCCGTTGAGCGCCGCGACCAGGCCTCCGGCGGCCATCGAGCAGGCTACGCCCACCTCGCCCTGGCAGCCGACCTCGGCGCCGGAGATGCTGGCGTTCTCCTTGTACAGAATGCCGATGGCGGCGGCAGTCAGGAAGTAGCGCAGCAGTCCGGCCTGCTTCTCCTCTGTCGATTTGTCTGCTTCGATAAATCGCATGTAGTAATGCGCGATCGCGGGGATGACTCCGGCCGCGCCGTTGGTGGGTGCGGTGACGACGCGTCTGCCGGCGGCGTTCTCTTCGTTCACCGCGATGGCGAAGAGCGAGACCCAGTCGAGCGGCGCGAGCGGATCGCGGGGTTTGTCTGTATCGTCCAGAGCCTTGATGCGCTGGTGCAGGCGCGGCGCTCTTCTGCGGACGTTCAACCCGCCGGGGAGAATGCCTTCGGTGGATATGCCGCGTTCGGTGCAGCTCTGCATGGCTTGCCACAGGCCGAGGATGCTCTGCTTCACACGATCTTCCGGCGATCCCAAATCCGGAAGGCTGGGGCGGATGATGGACGGGTCGCTCAGCAGCGCTACTTCATTAGCAAGGATCAGGTCGGCGATGCTGAGCTGGTTGCTCTCCGCGACGACCAGAAGCTGCTCGGCGCTGGAGAATGGATAGGGGACGACGCGCGGTGCGACCAGCTTCTCCTGCGGATCGGGCGCCAGCTGGGCTGCCGAAAGGATGAAGCCTCCGCCCACCGAGTAGAAGACCTGTTGCGCGAGCGCTTCGCCGGCTGCGTTGAAGGCCGTGAAGCGCATCCCGTTGGGGTGTGAGGTTGCGGCTTCGGCGTGCGGCGGATACATCTGATCCCGATGGAAGAGCAGGTCGGTGGACTCCTCGAACGGGATGCTGCGCGACCCGGCGATGGCGATGGTCTTCGACCCGCGTATGCCTGCGACGATGGCTTCGATGTTGCCGGAATCGATGGTGTCCGGCGCTTCGCCGCTCAGGCCCAGCAGGATCGCGCGGTCGGTCCCATGGCCGATGCCGGTGTGGGCGAGCGAGCCGTATAGCTCGGCTTCAACCCGCGCGCACTGGCCGATATCGCTCAACTCCTTCACGAAGCGTAGCGCCGCCCGCATAGGCCCGACCGTATGCGAGCTCGACGGGCCGATACCGATCTTGAAGAGTTCGAAGAGGCTGGTGTTCATCCCTTACAGCTTACGGTTTCATGGCGGCTTATGGTTTCCCTGCGGCTTATGGTTTCCCAGCCCGTTGCGTGTTCTCGCCTTCGAGCGGACTGCCCGGAGCGACGCCGGTGCTGACCAGATACGATGCCGCTGCCGTCAAACGCACGGGCGGCCTGCTGTCGTCGAAGACCTTCGCGATGACCGGCGGAACATCGGGGTCATGGTAGCGCGCCAGAGCCTTGCAGGCCGCGGCCCGGACGCCGAGATCCTTGTCCGTAGTCGCGCCGATCAGCTCCTTGCGGATGGGTACGGTGTGGTTCTGCGCGATGGCTTCGATGGCCGCGACCCGGGCCGAGTCGCCGCCGTTCTTATGGATGTATTCATACGCCGTAATGCCGTAACCGAACGGCCCCAGAAACATGGACGCGCCCTGCAATGCGCCGAACTTCGCGATGCCCGTGGGGTCATGCAGCTGCTTGTCGATGTCGTGCTCCGTGCCGTGCATCAGGCCGGGCGCGGTCTTGCGTTCGCCGTCGGCGACGGCGGTCAGGATGTCTTCGCCGGAGCGGTCGTGCATCTTCCACAGCGTCAGCGCGGCGATGTAGGCGACCGTCGGTTCCTTGTCGTCGAGCAGGCGGCGAAGGTCGGTGGTCAGGTCGCGCGACCTGGTCTGCCCGGCGGCCAGCGCCGCGGCCACTCTCACGTCCACATCCTTGTCGTCCATCGCGGCGCGGATCATGCCCACGGAGCGCTCGTTGTTGCCCATGGTTCCGAGCGCGGCCAGCGCCTGAATCTGGGTTTGCGGACGTCTGGTGTAGAGCACAGCCGCCTTCAGCATCGACCAGGCCTCATCCTTCAACTGCGCTGGTGTTTTAGGCGGCCCGGTGGGCGCTGTGACGATCTCGGAGTCGGGATCGCCCGCCGCTGTCTGGCCGGGCGGCGCGGCAGTCTGGCCACGCGCCGCGCTTATACCCGCGACCAGCGCAATCGTAAGCGTGAACAGTCGAAGGCCTGGGGTAAGATTGGCGGGCATCGTGGCATCCTTCCTGTTTACGAGTGTTGCGATTGAGTGTAAATGCTATACTCCGGAAACTTCCCGCCTCAAACTTCCTGTCAGGCCAGGCATGCTCTTCAAGGCTCTCAGCGCCGCGGTATACGGTATCGACGCGCACATTATCGATGTCGAAGTCGACTACTCCGGCGTGGTGCTGGAGAAGCCGATCTTCAATATGGTCGGGCTGCCCGACGCGGCGGTGCGCGAGAGCCGCGACCGCGTGACTTCGGCGATCCGCAACTGCGGCTTCGATATTCCGCCGACCCGCATCACCATCAACCTCGCTCCGGCCGACCTGAAGAAGGAAGGCTCCGGGTTCGATCTGCCGATTGCGATCGGCATCCTCGGGGCTTATGGTGGTCTGCACGTCAAGGAGATCTCGGACTTCGTGCTGGTGGGCGAGTTGGGGCTCGATGGCGCCCTGCGCTCGGTGCACGGCATGCTGCCGATTGCGATTGCGGCGCGGGCGCGCGGAATCAGGAACCTGATCATCCCCGCTGGCAACGCGCGCGAGGCAGCGGTCGTCGACGGAGTCAATGTCTACCCCGCGAAGAGCCTGCTGGAGGTGCGCGATCTGCTCAACGCCGTCGCCTTCGGCAGCCTGACGGTGCAGCCGCTGCAGGTGGAGACCCGAGATCTGCTGAACGAGATGCAGCATGTCTTCCCGCACGACTTCAAGGACGTCCGCGGGCAGCATGTGGCGAAGCGCGCGCTGGAAGTAGCGGCCGCCGGCGGACACAACATCCTGATGATCGGGCCGCCGGGCTCGGGCAAGACCATGCTGGCCAAGCGGCTGCCGTCGATCCTGGCTCCGCTGCGCTTTGAGGAGGCGCTCGAAACGACGAAGATTCATTCGGTCGCGGGTGTGCTGGACGCCGACCACGGGCTGGTGACGTATCGTCCGTTCCGTGCCCCGCACCATACCATCTCGGACGCCGGGCTGATCGGCGGCGGGGCGGTGCCGCGGCCGGGCGAGGTGTCGCTGGCGCACAACGGGCTGCTGTTTCTGGATGAGCTGCCGGAGTTTCCGCGCAACGTGCTGGAGGTGCTGCGGCAGCCGCTCGAAGACGGTCATGTCACCATCGCCCGGGCCGCGATGAGCCTCAGCTTTCCGGCCCGCTTCATGCTGGCGGCGGCGATGAATCCCTGTCCGTGCGGCTACTTCAACGACAAGAGCCGCGACTGCCAGTGCACGCCGCCCATGATCCAGCGCTATGTGTCGAAGGTCTCCGGACCGCTGCTCGACCGCATCGACATCCACATCGAGGTGCCGGCGGTGCAATATAAGGAGCTGCGCGGCGGCGCATCGGCGGAGGGCTCGGCGGAGATTCGCGCCCGGGTGCTGGCCGCGCGGGAGCGGCAGCACGCGCGTTTTATGCGGGTGGGCGGCGATGCCGAGCGGACCCGGCCCGTGGGACGCAGCGCCAGCCAGCCTGTGTACGCCAACGCACAGATGACCACGCAGCAGGTGCGGCTCTACTGCGAGCTTTCGAGCGATGCGGAACGCATTCTGGAGCGCGCCATGCAGCAGCAGGGGCTGAGCGCGCGGGCGCACGACCGCATTCTGAAGGTCGCGCGGACCATTGCCGACCTTGAGGCTGCGTCGGATATTGAGGTAAAGCACATCGCGGAGGCGATCCAATACCGGACTTTGGACCGAAGTTACTGGGCTTAACGCCTTCATATGTCAAACTTACCAGGAGTTGGCTTGAACTGTGCCCAAGTGGTACTCCCCGCGGATATCCTTTTTTTGGAACTTCGATATCGTGTGCATCCAAAAATAAGTATTGACGTGCCCCGACTGAAGAGCTATTTTTCAGGTGGGCCTTCTGTTCTCCTCCGGGCGATTACGGCTTGAAAACAGACCGGAGATGTCCTTCCGGTCAAGGTTTTTGCTGCGCCTGGGCTCAGATTTACAGCCCGGACGAGGCGCATGGGAAAGAAGAAAGACGAAAATGCTGGCATCCCGACACTTAGATTTGCGTCTAAATGGAGTGACAGACTCCACCGGACACGGCCTTACCTGACGGGCGCACCATCCTCCACAAGACAGACCTGCAACGGTTTGTGTCGGAGTTGGGGTTCGGATCTGAATCAGAGCGGACAACACACTATTCCGCTTCGACTGCAATCCCCGGAGAAATACCTGGCGTCTGAATAGGCGCCACGCAAGTTGTTGAATCACAAAGGAGAAGACTTTCTATGCGCTCAGATTTGATTTTTGGAGCACTGACTCACGTCAACAATCGCTATCAGCTATGCCAGCTGGCAGCCAAGGCGACCCGCAAGTTGCACAAGCCAAACACCCGGCTGCAGGATACGACGAACGAGGTTCTGGACCGTTTCAAGGATACTGTCCCCATGAACGAAGGGGTCGAGCCTGCGGTCGAGAAGATTCACGTTGGAGATCATCGGGAACGCCGCGCGGCCTAGGCCGTGCGGTGTACGCCGCTCGCAACACTTTTTCCACCGAAATAAGCTGTTTCCGGAACGCCTGCCTTTGCTGTATTGTTTCCGCAGTATCCCCCCCGCACAAAAGAACAAACTCCTCACCTCCTTTCCGGCCTCCGCACGTTTCCGCCGCACGCAACAATCCCCGCCTGAGCACCCCTCCCGCACAACCAGATTTCATCCTCCCGAGACGAACACCATGACAATTTCCGAGTTGAAAGAACACAATATTGCCGAGCTGGGCAAGCTTGCCCGCGGCCTGGACATCGGCGGCACCAGCGGCCTCCGCAAGCAGGACCTGATCTTCAAGATTTTGCAGGCCCAGAGCGAAAAAGAAGGGCACATCTTCGCCGAAGGCGTGCTCGAAATCCTCCCCGACGGCTACGGCTTCCTGCGCTCGCCCGACTACAACTACCTGCCCGGCCCGGACGATATCTACGTCTCGCCCAGCCAGATTCGCAAGTTCGACCTGAAGACCGGCGACACTATCTCC
Organism: uncultured Acidobacteriaceae bacterium; assembly: GCA_964245315.1. Lineage (GTDB taxonomy): Bacteria > Acidobacteriota > Terriglobia > Terriglobales > Acidobacteriaceae > Edaphobacter. Next base: position 13,583 of record CAXTMK010000120.1, read on the forward strand.
GGCAACGTGCGTTCGCCGCACGAGGGCGAGAAGTACTTCGCGCTGGTCAAGATTGAGGCCATCAACTTCGAGTCGCCCGAAGAGACGCGCAACAAGATCCTCTTCGACAACCTGACGCCGCTCTACGCGCAGGAACGCGTGAAGATGGAGACCGTGCGCGAGCACATCTCCGGCCGCGTGATGGACCTGCTCACTCCCGTTGGCAAGGGCCAGCGCGGACTGATCGTTGCGCCGCCGCGCACCGGCAAGACCATGCTGCTGCAGTCGATCGCAAACTCCATTACCGCCAATCATCCTGAGGTCGTGCTGATCGTTCTGCTCATCGACGAGCGTCCGGAAGAGGTCACCGACATGCAGCGCAGCGTCCGCGGCGAGGTCATCTCGTCCACCTTCGACGAGCCGGCGGCGCGTCACGTGCAGGTCGCCGAGATGGTGATCGAAAAGGCCAAGCGCCTGGTCGAGCACAAGCGCGACGTCGTGATTTTGCTGGACTCCATCACGCGTCTGGCGCGTGCCTACAACACCATCGTTCCGCCCTCGGGCAAGGTGCTCTCAGGCGGTGTGGACTCGAACGCGCTGCAGCGTCCGAAGCGGTTCTTCGGCGCGGCCCGCAACATCGAGGAGGGCGGTTCGCTCACCATCATCGCGACCGCGCTGGTCGACACCGGCTCGCGCATGGACGAGGTCATCTTCGAGGAGTTCAAGGGCACGGGCAACATGGAAGTCATCCTCGACCGCAAGCTGGTCGACAAACGCGTCTTTCCGGCGATCGACATTCAGCGCTCCGGAACGCGTAAGGAAGAGCTGCTGATCCCTAAAGAAGACCTGCAGCGCACCTGGATTCTGCGTAAGGTGCTGAACCCCCTGTCGCCGACCGAGGCGATGGAGTTGCTGACGGACCGTCTGGCCAAGACAAGAAATAACCAGGAGTTCCTGCACAGTATGAGCTCGAACTAAAGACAGGGAGTAGGGGATAGGGAGTAGAAAAGCGGCGAGGTGCGCATGGTATGTTTGCGATCATGCGTACATCACTTTCTGCTGTCGTCTTCGTAATACTTCTTGGATTAAGGGTGCAGGCGCAGAATTGTCCACGTAACGTCCCAAACGGATCACCCTTAGACTCCGTCTCTCGAACATTGCTCGGGCGGGTCGTGTTTCATAACGATCTGCGCCAGTGGCTTAGCCTAGATTTGAACTCTCCTGTTTGCGGTAAGCGACAGATTCAGCTGCTCCAATTGGCCGGAGCCTTCGAGGTGGACGAAGGAAACTCACATTCACTCGAGGTGTACCGCGGCTGCCATGTGAAGGTAACCGGCACTCTAGGAGTCTGTCGGTCATAGATGGGCTTCGGATTTCGTCTTTCTTTGTACTGT
>CAXTMK010000121.1:0-372 GCA_964245315.1 uncultured Acidobacteriaceae bacterium
TAAGATTGGGCAACTTGAGTGGGAATTGAATCAACTCAATGGCCGGCTGACTTCGCTGGAGAAGGATTTCGCGCGAACGGCCGCGGAGGCTCCGCGTACCGCCGCATCGGAACCTTCAACCGCGAGCGTTGCAGCGCGCACTGTGCAGGTAATGCCACGGCACCAGATTCCTCCCTCTTTGCCGCCACGCTCTATCCGCACTTCGCCGACCCCGCCGGTCCAGAACCCTGCCGCCCCGCCGCTCGCGACAGGACCGGCTTCGGCGTTTAGAGCACCCGATCCGCCGCCGGTCCGCTTGGAAACTCCAATGCCCGCTTCCACCGGCGCGGCCCAGGAGGCGCCGGCCGCGGCCTCGTCCAGCGCGTCGACCAC
>CAXTMK010000121.1:404-11233 GCA_964245315.1 uncultured Acidobacteriaceae bacterium
GGCTGCCTCTCTGGAAGAGCGCCTCGGTCAAAATTGGCTCAATAAACTCGGCATCGTGACGCTTGTCACAGGTCTCGCTCTGCTGCTCGGATACCAGGTGCGCGCGCTGGGACCGATCGGCAAGAGCGTTCTCGGCGTTTTGCTTTCCATCACCATCCTGGTGGGCGGACTTGTGCTCGAGCGCCGTGAACGCTACCGCGTGTTTGCACGCGCAGCCATCGGCGGAGGATGGGCACTGCTGTACTTCGTATCCTTTGCGCTCTTCCATATGCCGGCCATGCAGGTGCTGCACTCGCAGACTGCCGATTTCGCTCTGATGCTCACGGTTGCGGTCGCAATGGTTTTGCATTCGCTGCGATACCGTTCGCAGGTCGTTACCAGCCTTGCGTTTCTTCTTGCATTCTTCACCGTCTGCATCAGTCAAATCACGCTGTTCAGCCTGGTTGCGGGTGCGATCCTTGCTGCCGGTCTGGTCGCTGTCGCCTTCCGCGAGCGCTGGTTCATGCTGGCGCTCAGCGGACTGGTTGCCGTTTACCTCAACCATTTCCTCTGGTTGAATCGAGTCTTGCCCGACGGAGCGCGGCCCGGCCAATCGTTTCCAGAGTTTCTGCCGAGTGCCGCGCTGCTGCTGTTCTCTTGGCTGCTATTTCGGTTGTTCTACATCTTTCGCGTTCCCGATAATGAGCGCGACCGCGTGTGCTCGCACCTCAATCTTCTTCTGAACTCCGCCGGATTGCTGACGCTGCTGAAGTACCAGTCCGCTCATCCGGAGTGGGCGTTCGGCGGGCTGCTGGCGCTGGGCACGGCCGAACTGGCTCTGGCATTCGTTGCACGCCGCCGCCATCGCAATGCATTTATCGCCCTGTCCTGCGTCGGCTCGCTGTTGTTGCTCGCGTCCGTTCCGTTCCACTTCACCGGCTCAAGCTGGTCGCTGATGTGGCTGCTGGAGTCTGAACTCCTGTTCGTGGCCGGCCTTGCCCTGCGCGAGACCGTCTTTCGGCGTCTGGGTGTGCTCTCGGCATTCGCTTCGACCGCTCATCTACTCGTAACCGGCGCGCTGCCGGTCCTTGAGCTGCGGCAGCTTGCTCCCGACCTAAACCGTCACGCTGCGCTTGCATTGGCGTTCGCATGCGCCGCCCTGTGTGCGTGGTTCAACGCGGAATTTGCGGCTCGGCGCTGGGCGCACCTTGCTGAGGAAGCCGTCGATCGGAACGCGCTCCGAGGGTTGAGCTATCTCGCGGTGCTTTGCGTAGCGGTGGCGGCGTGGCTTGCGCTCGCTGGACCGTGGACGCTGCTGCCGTGGCTCGCGGTCGCTCTGCTGCTTACGTTTGCAGCGGATCGCCTCGGCTCTTGCGACCTCGCCCAACAGGCCGAGCTTCTTGGCATCGCAAGCATTGCGAGAGCGGCATTCATCAACTTCCTGCAGTGGGATCAGTTCACCCACCAGCCTCGCACACTCATTCTGCTCCTCTCATGCGCCTTGCTGTACGCGCAGATGCGTCGTCGCCACCCATCTCACTTGTTGCAGCCGAGTGCTATTGAGCCGGCTTACACCTGGGCTGCCGCCGCGCTGCTCGCAACCCTGGCCTGGTATGCTCTCGAACCCGCCGCGGTGGGCGTGGCCTGGTGCCTGCTGGGAACGGTCCTGCTGGAGACCGGCCTGGCCACACGCAGGACCTTTCTTCGCCAGCAAGGCTTCGTATTGCTGGCATCGAGCTTCGTGCGCTTGTTCTTCATCAACGTCGCACTCCCTTCCGCGCCTCGGCTCTACACCATGCTGCCGCTCGCGGCGATCTATGCCTACGTCTACCAGCGGCTGTATTCGAGTGATCAACCCAGCCGTATCGACCGGCTGGCGGGCGCCCTCAACGCCTGGTTCGCGCTCGGAACCGTGGCGACGCTGCTGTACTTCAGCCTTCGTGCCGCATGGGTTTCGATCGGCGGTGCGGTACTTGCGATCTCGATGCTGCTTCTCGCAAGAATGTTCAGGCGTCCTCTGTTCAGCGCGCAGGCTATCGCGCTCGTTTTGATCGCGTCAGCGCGAACACTCTGCTTCAACGTGCTTTCTGCTGAGCCGCTCTCAACGCAGTTTACGGAAGGACGGATATTCACGGTCAGCATCACCTGTGCCGCATTGTTTGCTGCCTTGCCAATCGCATTTTCACTTCGCAAACAGGAGCAGTCATCGGAGCAACGTGAGGGTTCCTGGTTACGCGGCATTCTTCGCCGTCCGGAACAGGTGCTGTTCTTTGCCCAGTTGGCGATTCTCTTCGCATTCGTTCCCATTCAGCTGCGTGCCGGCATGATAACCGTAGGGTGGAGCGCGCTCGGTCTATTCACGTTCCTCTTCGCGCTATCGGTTGGCGAACGAAGCTTCCGCCTTGCTGGTCTGGGCGTGCTGCTTGTGGGTTTAGGCAAGATCGTAACCGTCGACATCTGGCATGCTTCACCCACGGACCGTTACATCACGCTTATCGTTATGGGGGCGGCGCTCCTGCTTGTTTCTTTCCTATACTCGCGCTTCCGCGAGACAATTCTGGAGCTGCTATGAGCCAGCCAGAAGGTCTGCCCTTACGACGTTATCTGCCGATAGCCTTCTTCATTGCATCTGGCGTCCTGGGGATCGTTTACGTGCAGCACGAACACATTGACATGCGTCCTGGCGCCCAACCGCTGCTCACGGCTGCTGCCGACGCGCAACACGAACTGATACGTGGGCCCGTGAAGCTGGACCGCTTGTCGGATGCAGATGAGATTGCAATTGGAAATGAGATGGCAAAAGTTGCCACCTCGCTGGGCGCCACAAGAGCCGACCGTGCTCATGATGCCGCAGTCGAGGCGTACCTGCAGGCCGTGGGTTCTGGCGTCGCGGAACATGCTCGCCGAAAGCTTCCCTGGACCTTCCACTACATCCCGTCCCCGGAATTTGAGAATGCCTTCGCGCTTCCGGGCGGACATGTGTTTGTCGGCGAAGGACTGCTGAGGTTACTTGCAAGCGAGGATGCTCTTGCGGCCGTGCTCGGGCACGAGGTGGAACACGTCGATCTGCGCCATTGCGCCGAGAGAGCGCAGGCCCAGGCAAGGCTCCGTCAGATGGGCTCCCTGGGTGATTTCGCAGGCATACCGGTCGAGCTCTTCATGGCGGGTTACAGCAAGGAAGAGGAACTGGAAGCAGATCGCGACGGAACCACCTTGGCTGTCGAGAATGAGTACAGCTATACGGGCATTATTGCCCTCTTCCATGAGTTCAAGAAGCACGAGACAGGGGGAAATCGCGTAGACGGAAGGTCTGATGGCCCTCTGAGCGAGGCCGCCCAGCTTTCGGTTTCTACGCTCTCCGGTTATTTCGCAAGTCATCCTCCGAGCGAAGAACGAGCGGAACGCATACGCGAACTGGCGCTGGAACGTGGCTGGGGAGCGAAGCCTCTGAGGCGTCTCGCCCAGGGTGATGAGGCCTTCAACCCGAGCCGGTCTGATCCTCCGCGACGCGAGGAAGACCGCAAACGAGTCACGCCGTAGCCTGAAGCTGCGTGCCTGAAGCTTCGCGGCTTTCCGTTCTTGCTGAATTCTGTCACGGTCGAAGACGGATTGCCGTCTTCGTTGAAGTCGGCAAAGACAGAGTGGGAGGTGCCGTATGGGCCAAACGTCGAACCAGGCGAATCCGTCTGTAGGTTGTTCTGAACCTCGCGCAAGGTGCCGTCTCCATAGGAGAAAGACGTTCAGCGGAGCATAGGTGCCGGGCAGAGAGGCCCCCTGCACAACATCGTCTTTCCGTCGCCGTTCCCGTCCGCGACATAGCTGGCAGGCAACAAATATCCACAGGTTTTGAAAGTCAATCGGAAGGAAGCAACCTTGATGTAGCGACGATACATTATTACACGATCGGAGACTCTTACCTGCGCGGGTCGGTAAATTCGCATTATGGACGGGTTCCTACGGTAAAGTTCTTTACTGCCAGAGACAGTGGGGTGACCGTGGATGCGGCAAGCCCGATCATCTGGGTGACGCTGTTATTTGCGGCGTTGGAGACCCAGATGCTGCCGGCAAAGTCGATCGCAACCCCTGTGGGACCGGAAAACTGTCCCTGGGCGTACCCGGCGGTTGCAGGAGACATGGCAGTGCCGGTTGAGGAGAACTCGGAAAGGCTGTTACCGGAGCCGTTGACAGCCCATACATATCCCAGGCCGTCGATTGCGATTGCGACCGGCCCGTTTAGACCGCCGCCCGTGTAGCCAGTGGAGGGAGACAAGGCCACGCCGGAGCGGTTGAACTCCGAGATGCTGGAGCTGGTGCCGTTATTATTCGTGATCCAGGGGTCCCCGTTGCCGTCGAGTGCGATGGCGCTGGGGATGGAAAGGCCTCCACCCGTGTAGCCGGAGGAGGGTGACGTAGCCACGCCGGCAAGCGTGAACAGGCTGAGGTCGCTGTTGGTGGCGTTGGTGACCCAGACTCCGTTGGTGGGGTCGATGGCGACGCCCGTGGAACCGGAGAGACCTCCGCCGGTGTAGCCCGTTGCAGGGCTCACGGCAGCGCCGTAGGAGTAGAACTCCGAGAGCCGCGTGAAGGTGTTCGCAACCCAGACGTCGCCCGATGGATCGAAGGCGAGGGCGGTGGGCTCCGACATTCCGCCGCCGTGGCTTGCGGTGGGTGCAAAGCCGGTGCCGGTGAGTTCGTTCAGCTGGCTGAAGTAGTAGGAAGTGAACCAGGCGTTGTCACTGGCATCGATCGCAATGGCGTCAGGAAGGAAGATATCTCCGTTGCCCTGGTAGCCGCCGAAGGGGGATATCTGGATGCCGGTGTTCGAGAATTCAGAGATGGTGTAGCCACCCCCGTTGGCGACCCACACGTTGCCTGTGGAGTCGATCGCAACGCCGCTCGGACCGGACAGGCCGAAGCCGGTGTAGTTGATGCCGATGGTGAAGAACTAGGTTGACGACGAGACATAAAAAAAAAAGGGGTCCTGCGGGGTTGCGAGACCGAAGAGCGTTGCCACGCCGTTGGCGGGATGGCGCGCGATGTAGATGGCAGCGGTGGCAGTCTCTGTGGCGATGACGCCGGTGGCTCCGCCGTAGCGCGCAGTCGCGAAGAGGGTTGAACAAGGTGTCGAGGACGGCCCGGCAGAGTTGATGCACGCGGAGATGATGTTGGCGAGCGTGTTGATAAGTGCGCGAGGCACGCTGCCATTGCCGATCGGCGTGGTTCCGAAGGTTGTGCCATAGGCCAGGGATTCAAGCTGCGGCACGTTGGCGAAGGCGGTCTTGATCCCGAGCAGCGACTGCGGTGTCATCTGGCTGCCGATGTGGTGCGCGTCCGAAGCGAAGCCGGCGAGCGCGAAGGCGGTGGTGACGGTGGAGATTTCATTGACCATGACGAAGGGAGTCGCGGTGGCGAAGGTGCGGGAGGTTGGGCACTGGCCCAGCGCGGCGAGCAGGCTTGCGGCGGAGTTGACGCCGCCGCCGGGATTGCCGCCCTGCGCGTAAAGGAAGACCTGGGTGCCCGGAGTGCAGGTGTAGTCGCCGGTGATGGAGAAGCCTCCAGTGGAATCGGACAGAACGTAGGAACCTATGGAGTCGGTGCCGGCGGTGTTGGAGGTCAGCAGTGACGTTGAAGCCGCGCCATAGTTCGAGGTGGAAGCAGCGAGCAGATACACGTGGGCGCCGCTGATAGGCTGCTGCCCGCCATGGACGCTGCCTTTGATCACGGCTCCGGGATCTGCTTCGGGACTGGCCGTGGAGGCAAGATTGCATCCTGTGAGCGAGAGGGAAAGCAGGGCGGCAATCGCGAGGATCAAGGCATTGCAGGTATTTTGAACGGTGCTCTTCATGGGCTTCTCCTGAATTAGTCGTGGGCCTGGCGCCGCTGCTCGTTCGTGCAGGTTGCACATAGGCTGCTTTCCTGTAACGCCGAAAAGACGCGGGCATTTCTCATTCACGGATAAAGATTTTCTGTGTATTTTTTGCGTAATTACGTTGCGGATGATCGCGAAGTATGTGGTAGGTTATCTCTCCATGACCGCAATCCACTTTTGCTTCGCAGGCCGCCGCCATGTTCTCGGGCTCACGTCGGGCTGTGTTGAGAGAAGGATGGCGCGATGACTCCGGAGACCTGGAACAAGGTTCGCGCGCTGGTGGAAGGTGCGCTGGCGATGCCGGAAGTGGAACGCACCGCGTGGCTGGCGGCACAGACCAACGATGCGGAATTGCTCGGGGAAGCCAGGCATCTGCTGTTGTTTGAGCGCGAGGCGAGTGAGATCTTTGCGCGGGAGATCCCGAGCTGGGAAGTCGATATGCCTGGCACTGAAACGGATCTTGCCGGCGCGACCATCGGACGCTATCGACTGGTGCAGGAGATTGGCCGTGGCGGCATGGGGGCGGTGTACCTGGCCGAGCGCGCGGACGGAACCTACGAGCAGCGAGTCGCGCTGAAGATCCTGCAGGAGAGCATCTTCACGGGCAGGCTGGCGGAACGGTTCGCGGAAGAGCGGCAGATTCTTGCGCGGCTCACGCACCCGGGGATCGCACGGCTGCTTGACGGCGGCGTCACGCCGGACGGGCGGCCCTACCTTGTGCTTGAGTACATCGACGGCCGTACGATCGATCGCTACTGCGCAGAGGAAAAGCTTTCGATTGACGCGAAGCTGCGGCTGTTTCTGAAGGTGGCGGCGGCTGTGCAGTCGGCGCATCAGCAGCTGGTGCTCCACCTCGATATCAAGCCGGCGAACATCCTGGTCACAGCGGAGGGTGAGCCGAAGCTGCTCGACTTTGGCATCTCGCGCGTGTTGTCGGAGGGGCTTGAAGGGGCAAATCTGGCTGAGGCGACGATGCGTCTGCTGACGCCGAAGTACTCGAGTCCGGAGCAGGCTGCGGGTCAGCCTCTGGGAGTCGGCAGCGATGTATTCTCGCTGGCAACGCTGCTATACCGTTTGCTCACAGGGCGGCTGCCGTACAACATCGAAGGCGTGTCGGCGATCGAAGCAGTGCGCATGATTCGCGAGGACATGCCGATCCCTCCGAGCAAAGCGGCAACCGGTGCGGAGGCGGATGAGCTCTGCGGCGACCTCGACAACATCTTGTTGCAGGCGTTGCGCAAAGAGCCTCCCCGGCGCTATGGAACCGTCGTCGAGCTGGCCGATGATATTCGCCGCTATCTCGCGCATCAGCCCGTGCGTGCGCACGCGGACAGCCTTGGTTACAGGACGGGGAAATTCCTGCGGCGCAATCGTCGAGGTGTGATGGTCGCGGCGGCCGTGACAGTGCTGGTCGTGCTCAGCGTAGCCGCCGTCATCCACTCGGCGATTGTCGCCCGGCGGCAGGAACAGCTTGCCGAACGGCGCTTCCAGGACGTGAGAAAGCTGGCCCACAGCTACATCTTTGATCTCGACCCGCAGCTCGAAGATGTACCCGGAACGATCAAGGTGCGGGCCTTCGTACTCCAGAACGCGCTGGCCTACCTGGATGCAATGGCGGCGGAACGATCCGACGACCTCGACCTTATGCGCGAACTGGGCAAGGGCTACATGACGATCTCTTTGGTTCAGTCGCAGATTGCGTTGCCGAGCCTGAGCGATCCCGCGGGCTCACGGAAATCGCTGCAGAAGAGCTACGCCCTCGAACGCAAGGTCTTCGACCGGAATCGCAACGATCTCGCCCAGCGCACCCTGGTCGTCACCGATCTTCGCTTGCTGGCCGACCTCGCCCGGAACGAGGCCGACCTGAAATCGTCGCAGCAGCTTGCGATCGAGGGCTGGAACCTGGGCCAGCCGCTGTTGAAGGACCCGCCCCATTACGGAGGCCTCAACAACATGATCCGCATTGCCATGATCGTCGCGCAGAACTACGGCGCGCAGAGCGAGGGTCCTACGCTCGGAGATCCGAAGGCCGCGCTCCCGTGGCTCGACCGGCTCCATCAGCTCATCGTGCAGTACGCTGCGCTGCCTGGTGCCGACCAGAAGCCTTACTTCGCGGACACTGAACTGCGTCACGAACTGCTGATCCGCGCGAGCGTGGCGCGCCAGCTCGGCAACAAGGCAGACGCCCGCAACCTCTACGAGCAGACGCTGGTCCTCTCCGCCAGGCTGCTCGGCACCAGTGTCAGCGCGAACGTCACCGACATGGTAAATCGCTACACCTACGCCAGCTTTTTGCTCGAAACACACGATCCGCGGCGCGCATCCGAGATCGCCCCGGAAGCGAAACCGGTTCTGCTCCTCGAGAGCGGCGCCAATCGCAGTCAACTCATCCAGGTAGCCGGCCTGCTCGCCATGCGCGCCCGCATCGACTTCCAACTGCGCGATCTGCCGAAAGGCAAAGCCGAGATGCAGCAATGTATCGAATCTTTCGAAGCGCTTTACGCGCAAAGGAAAGACGACCGCAGCGCCAACCTCCAGATGGCGACCAACTTCTTCGATATGGGCAAAGAGCCTAACCTCGACCTGCCGACCCAGCTGCGGCTCTTCCATCGCGGACTCGAAATTCTCAATCCCGCGCTCGCCGCCCACGCTGATGACTTCACGTCGCACTTCATGGCGGCCGAAGGGCTCCTGCGCATGGTGGACGCGATGCAGGGCAAGATCAAGGGCGTTACCCCGGAAGAGATCAGGTACGTCGATCAAGCCGAGGATCATCTGCGTAAGGCGCTGGTCATCAAGCCTGGCTCACGCGAGGCAAACGAAATGATGCAACAAGCGGAAGAACTGCGCGCCGGGAAAAGTGTCGACTAGCCTGCGTGGGTCCGCAGCTCCCTCGCCAGCCACAGGCGCCCGGAGTTCCAGTCGCGATGCGCGGTGGCGACCGAGACGCCAAGATAGTCGGCGATCTCTTCGAGCGTAAGGCCTCCAAAAATGCGTAACTCAGCCACCTGGCTCTGGCGCTGGTCGAGCGCGGCCAGCCGGTCGAGAACCTCATCGACGTCGGAGAAGGCGATTGGCGCCAGCGCAACCGGTTCAGGCGAATCGGCGAGGCACACGATCGTGAACTCACCTCCGCGCTTGTTGGCCCGGCGCTTCTCTTCGTGGGTGTGCAGGATGCGACGCATCATCTGGGCGGCGACTCCGAGCAGGTGCGCGCGATTGGAAAAGTCGACGCTGTGCTGGCCGATGAGCCGAAGGTAGGTCTCGTTGACCAGCGCAGTGGGCTGCAGGGTATGGCCCGCGCGCTCATTGCGCAGGTACGACGCCGCCAGACGATGCAGTTCGTCGTAGACCAGCGGAAGCACCGCGTCGAGCGCGACCTTCCTGCCGGTGGAACCGGGGTGAGCAGCATTCATCGTCGACACCCCACCAGCTTAGCTCGAAATCGAGAATCTGAGTTTATTTTTCCGAAAGGCTGAGAATTCCTCGCCCAATCCCCGGCGTTACTGGTGTTCGCCCAAATTCAGAAAATCAGCGCCGGGTCTTCCGCGGGCCACGGCGCAACAGGGAATCGCCATGAGAGCTCTTGAACTCCTCCGCCGCGCTACTGTCTGCCTGCCTCTGCTTGCTCTCGCCCCGATCGCCGTCCCGATGGCGGCCCAGACCAGGACCTTCGCCGACCCCGCTGTCCCTGTCGCCATCGTCTCCGAACCGTTCTACTCCATCGTCGACGTCCTCAACAAGGACCGCACGATCACTCAGTACGCCACCCAATCCATCAGCAACTCCGGCTACAGCTGCACGCCCGCGCCCGGACTCGCCGCGCAGGGGACGACTCCGCACGTCTTCGCCTACGACGGCAACCTCTTCGAGATCGGCCCCGCCGCCACCGGCTCCGCCCTCACCATCGCGCCCATCACCTCGCCCTATTACAACGGCTGTTCCTACGGCCCACTCACCACCCTGCCCGGCACCGCCGGCTCCATCCTGGCAACCGCCGGAGACACTCGCCGCCAGCGTCTCTTCGTCCTCACCAGCGCCGGCGGCTCCAGCCCCGAAACCGTCGTCGGCTACGACGCCTCCACCTTCTACTACAACAACACCAGCGCTCTCGTCTCCTACGGTGCGGCCAGCCTCGACACCGGCGCAACCTACACCGCCATGGTTACGGACCAGGACGGCCCCTACGGCGACACTGCCATCACCGAGCTCCGCACCCCCACCACCGCCGGCAATCTCTGGATCTACACCACCGCTGGCCGCGCCGTAAAAGTCCTTGCCCCCGACGGCTCCTCGCTCCCCGCCGTCAACGCCTTCATCATCCACAACCCCAACGACCTCGGCGGCGAGCTGCTCGTCCTCGTCAACCAGGATGGTCTCACCGCTGCCAACCAGACCAATCCCCCAATCGACACGAACCCCTTCACCCTCATCGATCTCGGCCAGCTCCACCAGCTCATTGCCGCCAGCCCCGGCGCGACCTCCGTGACGCTGCCCGCAGTTACCAAGATCTCCGCGACCACCCCGTACTACGCCATGCTCGGCGCTGCCTTCAACCCCGTAAACAAGCTGCTCTACGCCGTCGTCGGAGGCGGCGATGCCAGCGGCAACATCTTCCGCCACGTCCTCACCTACGATCCCTACAACCCCTCCGCTCCCGCTGAAACCGCCGTCGCCGACGTAACCGCCGTCCCCATTACGCCGCCCTACTATCCGCAGGTCGCCTTGAACGCCGCCGCCGGCACCATGCAGTTCCTCACCCAGAATCCCACCGCAGCCTACACCGTCAGCCTCACCTCCGGCGCGACCGCCACCGCAACCCAGCCTACCTTCGCCTCCGGCCCGGCCTTCGCCTGGTCGAGCGCCAGGCGCAGTCCCTCGATAAAGGCAACGCTGGGATCGGCGGGATTGCTCGGCGTCTTCGCCCGCCAGGAGCGGCCGGAGCCCGTATCCACGAGCATCACATCGGTAAAAGTGCCGC